>NZ_JNIV01000098.1 GCF_000701405.1 Deinococcus marmoris DSM 12784 | reverse complement strand
TTGGTTCCAGATTTGGAAACGAAGCTGGCATCCATGAGCAGAACGAACCCTGAACCGAGTGCGCCCAGCCGCACGAGGAGTTCCGGTACGCTCCATTGGAGCGTATTCCACGGGAGGGCCTTTTGAAACCATCGGCGGAAGGTACGTTCGTGGAGTCCGCTGTAACGGCTGAGATTCAGGGCATTGATTCGGCCAGGAATGGCCTGCCACACCGGCATCAGGTGGAGGAAAAAACGCTGTTGGGCAGCGGGGAGATTGAGCAGGGTGAGCAGCACAGGTAAAATAGTCATTGGGTCTCCTTGGGTGTGGGCTTGAGAACCTCACCCTACCGGAGACCCGTTTTTTGGGCCACCCCTACTTTCCGTCAAAACTGTCCAAACCATTGAAAGAGCAGCATGGTCAGCGCTGGGAAACAGGCATGACAACGGCCTTCACCGTTGGGTCAGACGCACAGCGGCACCCTGTCAATGTCCGCTTTCATTCCAAACTCTTTGAGACCCAGCGCCGTAGACTGGGCACATGTCGCTCCGCGCAGAATTCAACGTCGCCAGCAGGCCCGCATGAAAAAAGCGCCGTGGGGCTGGGGCCTGCTGGCCGGCATGGTGCTGGTTGTGGTGGTGGTCAGCCTGACCCTGCCCCGTGGCAACGGCAACGACATCACCCTGACCGATTTTGCCGCCAGCGTGCGCGGCGGTCAGGTGCAGAGCGCCAACATCACCTACCAGAACGGCACCGCGCTGGTCAGCGGCCAGCTCAGGGACGGTCAGCCCTTCCGAACCCGCACCCTGGCCAACGATCCATTGATCAACCTGACCCGCTTGCAGGGCCAGGGGGTCACGGTGGCCTACACCCCCCCTTCCCGCCTGAGCGTGTTCGGCGTGCTGAGCGTGCTGCTGACCCTGGCCCTGATCGTGGGTCTGGTGATCTTGCTGATGCGCAGCCGCCAGAATACGGGCACCGACGCCGCCGGGGCGTTTGGCAAATCCAAGGCCGCCGTGATTGCCGAGGGTCAGATCAAGACCAACTTCACCGATGTCGCCGGCTGCGACGAGGCCAAGCAGGATTTGCAGGAAGTCGTGGACTTCCTCCGCCAGCCCGAGAAATACCACCAGCTCGGCGCTCGTATCCCGCACGGCGTTCTTCTGGTGGGTCCTCCCGGTTCCGGGAAAACCCTCTTAGCTAAAGCAGTGGCTGGAGAAGCCAAAGTCCCGTACTTCTCCATCTCCGGCTCGGACTTCGTGGAAATGTTCGTGGGGGTGGGTGCGGCCCGCGTCCGTGACCTGTTCGAGCAGGCCCGCAAGAGTGCGCCGTGCATCGTCTTTATCGACGAGATCGACGCCGTGGGCCGCAAACGTGGTGTGAGCATGCAGGGCGGCAACGACGAGCGCGAACAGACCCTCAATCAACTGCTGGTGGAAATGGACGGCTTCGGCAGTGGGCAGGAAGTGATCATTCTGGCCGCCACCAACCGCCCGGATGTGCTGGACGCAGCGCTGCTGCGTCCGGGACGCTTTGACCGACAGGTGGTGGTGGACGCCCCGGACGTGCGCGGACGCGAACACATCCTCAAGATTCATGCCCGCAAGAAGCCGCTGGACGTCAGTGTGGACCTGAGCGTCATCGCGCGGCGCACGGCGGGGATGGTGGGCGCGGACCTCGAAAACCTGTTGAACGAGGCGGCGTTACTGGCCGCCAGAGAGGGCCGGAACCGGATCACCGCCAGAGATGTGGATGAAGCCCGAGACCGGGTCTTGATGGGACCGGAGCGGCGCAGCATGGTGGTGCGGGAAGCGGATAAGAAGGTGACGGCGTACCACGAAGTCGGGCACGCGCTGGCCGCACAACTGTTACCGCACGCCGACAAGGCGCACAAGCTAACAATAGTGCCGCGTGGACGCAGCCTGGGATCGGCGCTATATACCCCGGAAGACCGCATGCACTACACCACGGGCGCGCTGCTGGACCGCATCTGTGTGGCGCTGGCCGGACACGCCGCCGAGCAGGTGGCCACCGGACAGGTCACCACGGGCGCGGCCAACGACTTCCAGCAGGCCACGGGCATTGCCCGCCGGATGGTCACCGAATGGGGCATGAGCGAGGTAGGCCAACTTGCACTGGCGCAGGAAAGCAGCGCCTACCTGGGCTACGGCCCGCAGCAGGGCGTTTACAGCGATCACACCGCCCAGCAGATCGACCACGAGCTGAGCCGGATTCTGAACGGTCAATTTGACCGGGCCGTGACCCTGCTGACCGAACACGTTCATGTGCTGCACCGCCTGACCGACGAGCTGATCGCCCGCGAGAGCCTCAGCGGCGAGGACGTGCAGGCCGTGCTGGCGGGAGGCACCTTGCCGCCGCTGGAGTTGCCGGGGTCGGTGGTGCCCGCCAGTGACGATCCGGCGGCAGCGGGCGGACTGAAACCGGGCACCGCCTGAGCTGACAGCTTGTGCAGAACGACGACGCCCCACTTCTGACAGTGGGGCGTTTTGCTGCCGACGCTGAAGGTCTCGGCAGGCCGTCCCGATCCTCACTCCCAGTCCCACTCGCGCCAGTCGCTGGCCTTTGCCTTGCCTTTCTTGCGTGCGGGAGCGTCAGCCTCGGGTGGGGGCTGGTGAGGCGAGGGATACCACGCGTATGTGGCGGCCAGCGCCTCATCCAATCGTTCGCGCAACAACTCGCCCAGGCGGGCGTCCTCTTTTACGGTCAGTTTCTCGATCTCGCGCTGCAAACGGCCCAGCGCGGCTTCCAGACCTTCCATGTACGGCTCACGGGCCTTCTTGACCGCGCCTTTTCTTAGTGGCTCCGGGTGGATGGCGGGCGTGTACGACTGCGCCGCCGCCTGTAACAGCGCCTCCCGTCTGGCCTCACGGACGGCGCGGTTGCGTTCGGCGCGTTCGCGGGCGTCGGCAGCGCGGGCCTGGGCGGCCAGAAAGGTGTCGTCGCGCTCTACCTCATGCACGCGGGCCTCGGCGTACAGCTTGACGGGGGGCAGGCGGCGGCGGCCCATCCTGAGGCCGTTGGGGCGGGTCTGATCATGCTCGCCCAGATAGCGCCCGATCAGCGTGGGCGTCCAGCCCCGGTCCTTGAGATCCTGGGTCGCCAGGAAGCCGGGAGGATTCAGCGGCGGCTTGTCCTTGCGGCTCATGGACTCTGCGCGGCTCATGAGCTCTGCGGCGACTCCTGCAAACTGGTCCACTCTCGCCGCAGCAGGTCCAGGCGCACGCTGTCGTGCCGCACGCCGTCCACCATTCGGGCCTCGCGGATACGGGCCGCTTCCTGAAAGCCCAGCTTACGGGCGGCGTGGATCATGCGTTCGTTGCCGCCCCAGGTGGTGAAAGTCAGGACGTGGGCGTCGGTCTCGTCGAAGGTGGCCGTGACCCACAGCCGCAGCGCCAGCGTGCCGGTGCCGTGCCCCCAGTGCGCCGGGTCGTAGATCAGGATGCCCAGGTCCCACCAGCCGCCCCCCGCCGGTTCCTCCTGGCTGCGGTTGACCATGCCCACGCACTCGCCGTCCACGTCAATCACGCGCTCATCCGAGCGGGTGGGGGTGCGTTCCAGCCGCTCCACATAGGCTTGCAGTGTGGCGGTGGTGGACGCCGCGTGGAAATACGGCGCGTCCCATTTGCGCCATTCGGCCAGCGGATCGGCCAGCCAGCGCCGCAGCACCGGCAGGTCACGCGGCCTGCGTCCCCGCAGGGTCACGGTCTGAACGGGGGGAAGGGAGGTCATGGGGCCATCCTCTCAGACTGGGCGGGGATGGGGTGAGAGGAGGGACTCAGTCTGGGGGGAGAATGTTTCTATTCACCACCCAACACCCTCCACAGTGGCGGCAGCAGCAGCACCAGACCCACCACCAGCGCCCCGGCAGAGGCGATCAGCACGGCTCCGGCGGCGGCATCCTTGGCAACTTTTGCCAGCGGGTGCAGTTCGGGACTGGCCAGATCCACCACGGCTTCCAGCGCGGTATTGACCAGCTCCAGCGCCAGCACCAGCGCGCACGCCAGGGCGATAGGAGCCAGGGGAACGCGGAGGAATGCGGCTGCGATCAGCACCAGAACACCCGCCCAGACCTCGATGCGGAAATTGGCCTGCGAGCGGTAGGCGTGCCGGATTCCCGCCCAGGCAAAGCCCGCCGAACGCCACCAGCGGCGGGGGTTCAGGGCCGAGCCGTCCGAGCGCATGACTAGATGCCAGCAGGCAGGGCGGACTCGGCAGCCTTCCAGGCCGCGTGAAACACGTCCCATTCCAAACCAGTCGCGCCTTCCTCGTAGCCCAGGCCGTCCGCGTGGGGGTGATCATGACCGACCAGATGGGTCAGGCCGTGGCTGGCCAGCAACGTGACCTCGCGGGTCAGGCTGTGGCCGCGCGCCTGTGCCTGCCGCCCCGCCGTGTCCAGACTGATGATGATGTCACCCAGATGCGGCGGCATAAAGGGATCGCCCGGCTCCCAGGTGGGAAAGCTGAGGACATCAGTGGCAGCGTCCTCGCCCCAGTGTTCATGTTTGAGCTGCCGGATGGTCCGGTCCCCCACCAGCACAAGGGTCACCTCGCGGTCCTGCACGCCAAAATGCGTCATGGCCGCGCCCAGGCCCACGCGCAGGGCGGGGCGCAGGCCGGGGGGCGGGGTCTTGCGGGCCAGAAGGTCGATCATTGGGGCACAGCGTAATACAAGAAGTGTCAGAAAGAGAGGGCTGACGCGACTTACACGCGCCAGCCCTCCTGATCCAGCCCTCCTCCCTCCTGATTACGAGACTTCAGCCCTGCGGCTGCGGATCGCCCTCGGCTTCGGGAATGCTGGCGAATTCGCCCCGACGGGCAGAGCGTTTGTCGTCCTCGGCGTTCTCGGCCTGCTCGTAGGCCCGGATGATCTTGCCCACCAGCGGGTGACGCACCACGTCCACATCGGTAAATTCGTGCCACGCGATGCCCTCGATCTGGCTCAGCACGCGCTTGGCCACCGCCAACCCGCTGGTGATGTGGCGCGGCAGATCGATCTGGGTCACGTCCCCGGTGATGACCACGCGGCTGGAAAAGCCCATGCGGGTCAGGAACATCTTCATCTGCTCGCCCGTGGTGTTCTGCGCCTCGTCCAGGATGATGAAGGCGTCGTTGAGGGTGCGACCCCGCATGAATGCCAGCGGCGCAATCTCGATCACCCCGCTGGTCAGGTACGCCTCGAACTTGTCCTGATCGAGCATGTCCTGCAACGCGTCGTACAGCGGGCGCAGGTACGGGTCGATCTTGGCCTGGAGGTCACCGGGAAGGAAACCCAGCTTTTCCCCGGCCTCCACCGCTGGACGCGTCAGGATGATGCGCTTGACTGTCTTGGTTTTCAGCGCCTGAATCGCCATCGCCACGGCCATGTACGTTTTGCCCGTCCCGGCGGGGCCGACGCCAAAGGTGATGTCGCTGGCGGCGATGCGCTCCAGATAAAGTTTCTGCCCTGGCGTCTTGGGCTTGAGACCGCGTGGCAGGCTCAGGCCCGGCATCTGGGTCTCGGCGGCCAGGCTGCGGCCCTCGCCGCTCATGCGGGCGCTTCTCAGCAGGCTTTCGGGGGTCAGTTCACCGCCGCCGCGCACCACATCCAGCGCGTCGCGGACCATGCGCTCGGCCCCCTGGACCTCGGCTTCGGTGCCGGTAATGGTTACGGTCTCGCCGCGCGCCACCAGTTTGGCGCGGGTCAGCTCGCGCATGCGGCGCAGATTGGCGTCCCCCGTGCCCAGCAGGCCCAGGGCCTCACGCTGGTCTTTGAGGGCAATGACAGCGCTGGCGGCGGGAGAGACGGTATCGGTCTGGCTCTGGTCCTGCTGTTGCAGGTCTTGCTGTTGCGGGTCAGTCACTCGGCTCCTGTGGTGGGATCAACGCAGTCCGGCGTGGCGTCCACGCGCGGCGCAGCCTGCCCCAGAAACAACTCTGGCGGCGGGAAAAGAGGAAGGGTCATTCGGATGCCCCCATTGTCGGCAGTGTGCCGGAAGTGTGGCGTGGTCTGCGGCACATTCCGCCCGCAGCGAACCTGAACGCAGCTTTGGGACTGGACTCTGACTCATTACCGAACTGTAGTGACCGCCTGCACAGCAAAATCGCCCCGCCCGCCCGCATTGCCTGCTCAAAGTTGACAGGGACGTGAGGAAACCCCCAACCCGCCCTGTACGCCGCGCAAGAGTTCCGTCACGGCACGCGGCTACACTGGGAAACGTGAACGTGCCGGACCGTGACCACGCCCCCCAACACGCCTATCTGTTCGCTGACCCGGCGGCCCACTCGCTGTCACCGCAGATGCACCGCGCCGCCTTCGCGCACGCCGGGATTGACGGTGATTATGAGGCGCGTCGCGTCCTGGCCGCCGATCTGCCGGAAGCGGTCGCTGGATTGCGGGCCTCCGGCATCCTGGGGGCCAACCTCAGCCTGCCGCACAAGGAAAGCGTGCTGGCGCTGCTGGATGACCTGACCCCGGCAGCGCGGGCCATCGGGGCGGTCAATACCATTATTGACAAGGGCGGCAAACTGCGGGGTGACAACACCGACGCGCCCGGCTTTCTGGCGGCCCTGGCCGATGCGGACGCGCCGAAAGGTGGCCTGAGCGTGGTGCTGGGCGCGGGCGGCGCAGCGCGGGCGGCGGTCTACGCGCTGAAACAGGCAGGCCATGAAGTCCTGATCGTCAACCGCACCCACGCCCGCGCGCAGGCGCTGGCCGCCGAACTGGGCGGGCGGGCGGCTTGGCCCGAAACTGCGCCGTGGTCCGCCGTGACCCTGCTGGTCAATGCCAGCAGCGCCGGGCTGGACGCGCCGGAGGACTCTCCCCTGTCCGTCTTTCCGCCGCTGGCCCCGTCGGCCCTGGTGTACGACATGGTCTACCGCCCCACCGAGACCCGGCTGCTGCGCGACGCCCGCGCGGCAGGTCTGCGCGCCGAGAACGGCCTAGGCATGCTGGCGCATCAGGCGCGGCTGGCCTTTGCCGCGTGGACCGGGGTGGACGTGCCAGTTTCGGTGTTCCTGGAAGCATTGGGGCTGGAGGCGCTGAGTCCTGAAGCTGGAGACGCAGCGCAGGCTGGAGAAACAGCGCCGTGACCGTGCCTGCCGCTCCAGCACCGGGAGTTGGCCGCGCCTCGCGGCGTGCGCCGCTGCTAGTGCTGGGGCTGATCCTGCTGCTGTCGCTGACCGCCGCGCTCGTGATTTCAGGCTTCGTGCAGGCGCAGCAGCGGGACCGCTTCGAGCGCGAAACGCTGGCCTACACGCTGGCCCTCAAAGACCGCATGAGCGACTATGACCGCCTGCTGCGAACCGCGCGGGCAGGCTGGCAGGTGCATCCCGATCTGCTCGACGAGAGCGAATTCGTGCGCTTCGTGGACGGCATCGACCTGACGCGGCGCTATCCCGGCGTGCAGGCGCTGGCCTTCGGGGTCTGGGTGCCCGACGGCAATACCGACGCCCTGACCGCGCGGCTTCGGCGCACCGTGCAGCCTGATTACACCATTCGCCCGGATTCCACCGTGCGTTCAGGTTCCACAGTGCGTGGGGGCGAATCGGCGCGGGCCATCCGCGTGCCGGTCTCGGTGATCGCCCCGGCCAACGCCGAGAATCTGGGGGCGCTGGGCTTCGATCTGTACAGCGAACCGGTGCGCCGCGCCGCCCTGAACGGGGCCAGGGAACGCGCAGAACTCCAGGCCAGCGCGCGCACCGAACTGGTGCAAAAAGATGAGGCGGGGCAACCCCTGCCCGGTTTCCTGCTGGCGCTGCCCGTGTGGCGGACCGCCCAGGTGGGGCCGCCAGAGGGCTTTCTGGTTCTGGCAGTGCGCGCCGATGGGTTCCTGGGTGGACTGGGGCCACCCGGACTGGAAGACCGCCTCTCGGTCAGCGTCCGGCTGGACGATCAGCCGCTGACAGGGGCCGTTCGGCCCGATTACTTTCAGGACAGCACCACACTCATGCTGGCCGGTCAGCCGTGGACCCTGACCTACGCCGCCCCGCGCAGTTTCGGCCAGGACGCCGCCGCTGGCGTGCCGGTGCTGGTGATGCTGGCGGGCCTGCTGGTGGCCGGGCTGGCCTACCTGCTGGTGGGTTCACAGGTGCTGGCCCGCAGCCGCGCCGAGACCCTGAACGTCTCGCTGGGCCGGGCGCGGGCGCAGCAGGAACAGGCCCGCGCCGAGTTCGAGGCAATCTTCCAGTCCATGCAGGACGCCGCCGCCTTTACTGATCCGCAGGGGCAGATCCGGCTGGTCAACCGCGCCCTGGAACGGCAGTTCGGTCATTCGGCCTCTGCCCTGATCGGCCAGCCGCTCTCGGCGCTGCATCTGGACACACGGCTGAACGAACGCCAGACCTTTCAGGCCCTGACCACGCCGTACCGCCGCGCCGACGGCAGCGTGTTTTCGGGCGAGGCCCAGCGTAGCGCCGTGCAGGACGCGGGCGGCGAACGCCTGGGCCTGCTGGAAGTGGTGCGCGACGTCAGCGAGCGCGTGAGCGCCGAACAGGCCATCGTGCGCGGCGAGCGGCGCTACCGGGGCGTGCTGGACGCCATTCCACACATCTTGCAGGTCAGCGACAGCGCGGGCCGGGTCACCTACAGCAACACCCAGCACCGCGACCTGCTGGGCGGGGGCGACCTGAGCGCCCGCATGACGCCCGAGGGCCGCGCCGCCTTCGAGCAACTGTGGCGGGAAGTTCGCGAGCGCGGCGAGGTGGGCCAGTACGCCGCCAGCGCCGAGGTTCAGCTTCAGGTGGGCGGCGATCAGGAAGGCAACAGTCAGGTGGGCAGCGGGCTGACGACGAACGCTGGCAGCCGCCGCTGGTTCACACTGCGCCTGTCTCCCATCCGCATCGGCGACGGCCCGGGCATCCGTGCTGGGGAAGGCCAGAATGTGGCAGGTCACGGGAGCGCAGGCCAGGGGAGCGCAGACCAGGGCACCACAGGCCAGCCGGAACTGGTCCAGACCCAGGAATGGATCACCTCGGCCACCGACATCCATGACCGCCTGACCGCCGAGCGCCGGGCGCAGCGCGGTGAGGAACGCTACCGCAGCGTGCTGGAGGGCCTGCCACAGATCGTCTGGCAGGCCGATCCCCGGGGCGAGTCGCTGGCCTTCAACCGGCGCTGGGAGGAGTACGTGGGGTCAGAGCGGGCGTCCGGCGGCTTCCTGGGCCTGCTGCACCCCGAGGACCGCGCCGACTACCAGCGCGGCTGGGCAGCGGCCATCCGCAGCGGGCGGCCCTTCGAGGCCGAACACCGATTGCTGTCGGCGGAGGGGCGCTACCGCAACTTCGTGACGCGCGGTCTGCCCGTGCTGGACCATACAGGCATGGTGCTGGAGTGGGTGGGCACCAGCACCGACGTGGACGACTCGGTCTATGAGGAAAATGCCGCCCGCCTGCTGGCCGATGTGGCCGGAGACCTGGCCACCCGCCGCCCCGAGATTAAACCCACCCCCACCCGCCCCCACGTCATGGCCCCGCTGCTGATGCCACCCTACCTGACGGCCCCCAGCCGCCCGGCGGTGTACCGCGCCGCGCTGGGCCGCGTGACGGCGCGTTTCGCGGAGGGTGCGGCGCTGTGGTCTATTCGGGATGGGTCTACTCGGGACGGGTCAGCCCAGCAGCAGGCCCCCCAGACCACGCTGCCCGAACTGCTGGCCTCGTCCTCGCTGCATCCGGCGTGGCAGACCGGGCACATGCGCGCCTTTCTGGACGGCCTGCTGGAACAGGTGACCCGCAACGAGGACCCGCTGTTCATTCCGTCGCATCCGCTGCTGCACGGAGTCAATGCCACCGGGGCGCTGCTATATCCGCTGCTGGGTGCGGGCGGGCGACTGTGCGGCGTGCTGGGGCTGTTCTACCGCCAGGAACTGACCGGGCGCGACCACGATCTGGCCCAGGAGATCAGCGGACGCTTTGCCGCCGCGCTGGACAACGACGCGCTTCAGGAACGGGTCGCCGGGGCGCAGCGCGAGTTGCAGGCCCTCAACCTGTCCCTGGAAGACCGCGTGCAGCGCCGCACCGAGGAACTGGAACACGCCAATCAGGAGCTGGAAGCCTTCAGCTACAGCGTTTCACACGATCTGCGCACACCGCTGCGGCACATCGTGGGCTTTGGCGACCTGCTGGGCAAGGAACTGCTGAACCAGCAGACCCGCAGCGAACAGGAGGGCGCGGCAGGTGGCGGCGGCCTGAGCGCCAAGGGGCAGCGTTACCTGAGCATCATCACCGATTCGGCGGGGCGCATGAGCCAGCTCATTGACGACCTGCTGGAGTTCTCGCGCATGGGCCGCCAGGAACTGCGCCGCGAACGGGTGGACTTATTGACCCTGCTGAAGACCGGCTGGGAGCAACTGGAACCGGACCGCGAGGGCCGCCACATCACCTTCACGCTGCCTGACACGCTCCCTGCTGTGCCCGGCGACGCGGGGCTGCTGGGGCTGGTGGTCACCAACCTGCTGAGCAACGCCATCAAGTACACCCGCACCCGTGACCACGCCACCGTGGACGTGAGCGCGCAGGTGGACGCGGGGGCAGGCCGTGGTGGGGCCATCACGTTAACGGTTCGTGACAACGGTGTGGGCTTTAATCCCGAATACCTGGATAAACTGTTCGGCGTGTTTCAACGTCTGCACCGCACCGATGAATTCGAGGGCATCGGCATCGGCCTCGCCAATGTCCGGCGGATCGTGACCCGCCACGGGGGCCGGGTGGGGGCCGACGCCTGCCAGGGCGCGTGGGCCGAATTCTGGATCACCCTGCCGCTGGAGGCCGGTGCGTGGGCCGACTCACCCGCTGCCGGAGCCGCCAGCCAGACCGCCAGCCAGACCAACGTGGAGCGCGCATGACCGACATGGAAATCAGATCGGCGGCGCTGGACATGGCCGCCCACCCCGCTGCCCGTCCCACCACCCAGAGCATCTACCGCTTCCCCGGCCCCGGCGAGGCGCTGAACGTGCTGCATCTGGAAGACAGCGAACTGGACCACGAACTGGTGGTCATGCATCTGGACGGCGAGTTGCCGTGGCAGTTGCAGGTGCGCCGGGTGGAGGACGAGGCCGGATTCCTGGACGCCCTGGAGCGTGATCCGCCCCACCTGATCCTCAGCGACTACGCGCTGCCCAGCTACGACGGCCTCAGCGCCTACCGCGCCGCCAGCGCCCGGTTGCCGGAGGTGCCGTTCATCATCGTGACCGGCGCGCTGGGCGAGGAAGTCGCCGTGGACACGTTGCGTCAGGGCGTCACCGATTACATCCTCAAGCAGCGCCTGGACCGACTGGCCCCCACCATCCGCCGCGCCGTGGCCGAGGTGGAGGCCCGCGCCAGCCGGGAGCGCGCCGAGCGGGAGGTGCTGAGCCTCAACAGCAGTCTCCAGGCCCGCCTGACCGAGGTGGAGCGGCTGCGGAACACTGCCGAGCGCCAGAGCCAGCGCCTGGAAATTCAGGCCAAGCAGCTTGAGGAAGCGCTGAACATGCAGAAAACTTTCCTGGCCGAGACCAGCCACGAACTGCGGACGCCGCTGACCGCCCTGCACGGCTACCTGCGCCGCGCCGAACGCGAGGCGGGCGGCTCCCAGACGCTACTGGACGCCCAGCGCGTGGCCGAGAACATGACCCGGCTGGTCAACGATCTGCTGCAACTCTCGCGCGGGGAACTGGTGCAGGGGATAGAAATGCACTTCATGAATCTGGGCAGGGTCATCTCGCAGGTGGGGCGCGATTACGGCGTCAGGGCCACGCCCGAGAACATCGAGATCGTGGGCGATCCGGTGCGGCTGAGTCAGGTCTTTATGAATCTGGTGACCAACGCCATCCGCGTGAGCGGCTCACCCGAGCTGGTGCATCTGGAAAGCAGCCTGCGCCCCGGCGAGGTGGAGGTGCGCGTGGTGGACCGGGGTCCCGGCGTGCCCGACGCGATCAAGCCGCGCATCTTCGACAAGTTTTTCAGGGGCAAGGAAGCGGGTTCGGCGGGTCTGGGCCTGACCATTGCCCAGCAGGTGGTGACCTCGCACGGCGGCACGCTGGATGTGACCGACACCCCCGGCGGCGGGGCCACCTTCCGCGTGCGCCTGCCGCTGCCCGACGAGGAAGACGAGTAGGGTGAGTTAGCGCTCGTTGGATTGCCCCCTCACCCTGCCGCCGCTACGCTCCTGCCTCTCCCACAGATGGAGAGGCAAAAGGCAGGTCAGGCCAGCTTTAATCCAGCTCCGCCCCCGCTTGGTAAGCCTCCAGGGGCCAACTCCGCCCGCCGCCCTGACGCACCCACTGGATTTCGCCGTTCTCTGCGCGCTGGAAGTGATATGGCTCGCCCACCGAGCCGAAGCCGCCTTCGGGTTCCGGGCACAGGGTATTGGCATCCTGCACGGTCAGCTCTACCGCACTGGCGGACGGATCGCCCAGCGGGGTCAGGGCCACCAGCCGCCCGCCCAGATTCACGATGTCGAACAGGCCCCAGGCGTTGGCGAAGCGTCCGGTGAAGGAGTCCAGATTGTGCGCGGTGTCTGCCGTCTTCCCGGCGTTCTTATGCGCCAGATCAATGAGACGGATCAGGTTGCCCGCCCATTCGGTGGCCGGGCCGCCCAGCGTGTTGGTCAGCACTGAAATGGACAGTCCGGTTTTGGGGTCCAGCCACGACTGCGTGATGTGGCCGGGAAAGCCGCCAGAGTGGCCCACCAGTCCGCGCCCGCCGATCTCGTCCAGAATCAGGCCCAGGCCGTAGCCGCGCCGGGTGGGCTTGGTGATTTCCGATTCGCGGCGCGCCATCAGGCGTTTGGAGGCGTCGGAGAGCAGGCCATCACGGCCCAGGGTGTGCCGCGCCCAGTAGGCGGTCAGGGCCTCGGCGGTGCCGTAGAAGCCAGTGGCCGCCGCCAGCGCGCGGGTGTCGGAGGACGGCAGCGTGCGGCGGGCATCGTTGCCGAACAGGCGTGCGCCGTGGCCGGTGGCCAGTTCGGCCTCGCGTTCCGGGGGCAGTTCTGCGCCCAGGTCCGTCAGCTCCAGCGGGCCGGTGATGTGGGTCTGAATGTAGTCGCCGTAGCCCTCGCCCCCCGCCGCCTCCACGATCAGGCCCAGGAGGCCGTAACCGATGTTGGAATATTTGAAGTGCTGGTTCTGCGGAAACACGGCCTCGGCGCGGGCAAAGTCCAGCAGGGTCTGCCGATCCGGGAAGGCGTGCCGTTGCTGCCAGTAATCGCTGTCGGCCCCGTCGCGGTTGATGCCAGACTGGTGGCCCAGCAGCGCCCGCACGGTCATGTCGGCGGCGGGGGAACCCCCCAGCTCCGGCAGCCAGTGGCCCGCCGTATCGTCCAGGCGCAGTTTTCCGGCCTCGACGAGTTGAAAGACGGCGGTGGCCGTGAAGGTCTTGGAATGCGAGGCGATGGGGGCAGGTGCCGGGTGGTCAGCGCCTCGCCCGTGTCCTCGTTGGCTTTGCCCAGCGCGAACGACGCCGCCAGTTCGTCGCCCACGCGCACGGCCACCTGCACGCCGGGAATGCGCTGGTAATCGCGCCCGTATTCCAGCCAGCGTTCCAGGTAGGGGGCGATGTGCCGGACGGTCTCCAGAAGGCTCATGCCCCAGACTCTAGAGCGTGGGAGTGGTGGGGGTTGCCGGTGCCGGGGCGTTAAGCTGGCCCATGAACCCGGATGATTTTGAGAGGCAGGATGGTGGGGCGATTTTTGACGCTCTGGCCGCGATTGAAGGCCCGATTGACCGGGAGCAGCCTACGGGAGAACAGGAGCGGGAGCCGTTCTTGGACAATCCAGTACCCGTCACGCTGAATGCGGAGCCGACGAAAGTGCTGACGCAGGCCGAGCGGGAAGCCTTAATTCGCTCCGTCATGGGAAGTCTGGCGCGGGATGACGGGCGGGACGTGACGCAGGAGCTGCTGGACGAGCGGCGCGCGGAGGCGGAAAGCAAAGGTTGGTAAACGGGTATATACGGTATATACTCAAATCTGAGGTGACCATATGACCCGTTCCAAGACATTCAAGAGTGGCAACAGTCAGGCCGTCCGCATTCCGCAGGAGTTCCAACTGCCTTATGGAGAAGTTGAAATTACGCGGCAGGGCCGTGATCTGATCATCACGCCTATCAAGAAACAGGATGGTAAGGCCATTTTCGCGGCACTGACCGCCTTCGAGGGTCACTTCGAGCGCGAACAGCCCGAAGATCAGGAACGGGAGCCTATTCTGTGACCCGTCCGGCCCTGTATCTGTTGGACACCAATACCTGCATCTACACCATGAACCGCAGACCAGAGCTTGTGGGCGTGCGGGTAGAAGAGGCCACCGAGGCTGGACATGAAATCGGGATTTCGAGCATCACGCTTCATGAACTGTGGTTCGGGATTTACCGCAGTGACCGTATTCCAGCAAACACGCGGACTCTCCAAGAACTCATCGCCACGCTGAACGTCTACACGTTCGATGACGTGGCGGCAAACATGGCCGCAGGACTCCGCGCCGACTTGAAAAAAACTGGCCGTCCTATTGGCCCATACGACGGCCTGATCGCAGGCCACACCCTGAGCCTGAACGCCGTGCTGGTCACCAACAACACGGGCGAGTTCAGCCGCGTGGCAGGCTTGAAATACGAGGACTGGACAAAATAGTCTGATGCCGCCTGCCTGGGAAGCGCCGAAGCCCACGGCCTGAGCATCCTGACGGCAGAGAAGAACTGGGCGAAGCTGCCCGGTTTGAGGGCGGGTGTGGAATTGATTCGGTGAGGTAGCTCCAGCTAGCACAGTGTGGGGAATGGCCGTGACTATTCATCTATTGCCAGAACGCACAAATGCCGTTATTATATAGACAAAATATGCCACAAGAATTTGACGAAAGATGGGGTATAAAATTCAGCGAAACTACTAAGACTAGAGAGCTGGCAATGCGAATTTCTATAACTCTAAGTCAAAACGGAATTATGTTTTATTGGGACGATGTCGCATTCAGACGCGAATTATCAATTGCTCACGGTGAGCGCATACAATTGCCTAATAGACTGACCTTACGCGGCAGAGTTTTGAAAATTCTCGGATTGCTGCCTCAGCCTTTGTAATTCCTCGTATGAAGTTTTAAGAGCGGCGATATACATCTTTGTTCGCATCGCAAAGTGATTTTCCTTGCGGATGATTTTCAATTTTTCCAGCTTGATATGTCCGTAGAATGAACAGAGAATGTGTTTGATCTGACATGCAGGTGTACTGGCAGGCGACTTCCCAAGAGAGGCATTTTGCTTGAGTGATTTGTGAAATTCTTCTACGGGCCATCGTTTCTGATAGATCGCAA
>NZ_JNIV01000097.1 GCF_000701405.1 Deinococcus marmoris DSM 12784 | reverse complement strand
AACTGGGCTTGGGTCAGGTCCGACGAGTAAGGCTTGCGTTTCACACCTCAAGCTTGCCACCGGGTCTGATCCTTTATAAACGCGCTCTGAGAAGCTGGGTGATGCAGAGATCTCTCTCATAAAAGTGATAAGACCGATAAACACGGCGTTTTTAGCTCCTCCCTCCTTGCGGGGGAGGCTGGGAGGGGGGAACCGCAGACGCCGTCCCAGCGCAGCCAGAGAAAAATGACATCTTGCGAAAATCAGCGTAAAGCCAAACATGAGAGACTTGTCTGCATCACCAAGCCCCTTAGAAGGGAGGCAAGAGTTGCAGAATTGCCCGTGCAGCGGCGCTCCTTGGCTCCCTTTTGAGGGGAGCTGGCTGCGAAGCAGACTGAGGGGTTTCTTTAACGTCTGCACCTGCGGGTATGCTGTGATTTGGGCATAGCTTTACCGGGCCGGACACCCTCTTTCACCAGGGCGTCCGGCCACTTCCTTTTCCATTTGAGAGGGTTAGGTTGTGGGCCGACGTGTCGCCCCGGTCATCTACCTGATCTGTCATACATCCCGCCCGTCACCGGACCCGCACAGTGTACCCGCTGACGCTAGAATGCCCCCCTGATGGCAGGTCACAGCAAATGGTCCCAGATCAAGCGCAAGAAAGGCGCAAACGACAAGAAACGCAGCGCGATGTACAGCAAGCACATCCGCGCAATCGGGGCGGCGGTGCGCTCCGGCGGCGGCGGCGACCCGGCGGGCAACCTGTCCCTCAAGAACGCCATCGCGGCGGCCAAGACCGACACCGTGCCGATAGACAACATTGAAAACGCCGTTAAACGGGCGCTGGGCGCGGAAGCTGGGGCCGCCGAATTCAAGGAAGTGACCTACGAGGGCTACGGCCCCGGCGGCACGGCCATTTTCATTGAAGCGCTGACGGATAACGTCAACCGCACCGTGGCCGACATCCGCTCCGTGTTCAACAAGCGCGGCGGCAGCCTGGGCACCAGCGGCAGCGTGGCGTGGCAATTCGAGAAAAAAGGTGTGCTGCTGCTGCGCGACACCGCCGAGGCCGTGCAGGAAATCGCCATCGAGAACGGCGCGGAGGACATCCAGGAATCTGAGGATGGGCTGGAAATCAGCACCGGACCCGCCGATCTGTACGCCGTGCAGGAGGCCCTGAGCGGTGCGGGCTACGAGATCGAGAACGCGGCCCTGACCATGATTCCCACCAACATGGTGGCCGTGGAGGGAAGCGACGCCCGCAAACTGCTGGTCATCATCGACGCGCTCGAAGATCTGGACGACGTGCAGAACGTCTATTCCAACGCCGACATGCCGGAAGACGAGGAAGAGGAATAACCGAGGCCCCGCCGGAGCACAGGCGTACACTGATCCCAGATCGTTTCCACGCTTACAGATCGCTGGCAGGCGCAGGAACGAACGGCGCGGTGCCGCCCGCAGTTTCCGGCCCCCGCGCCCCGTCTTCTCTGAGACTGCGCCGGGGGAGAACCATGCCCAACAGGGCCGTGTCGGTGCTGGAATTTGTGACGGCGGTGCAGGCCAGCGTCGCGCAGGATTTCGGGCGGGAAAGCGGAGAGCCGAATGCGCTGGTGGTGCAGCACATCGAGCTGGAGCTGAAGACCGTGCTGGCCCGGAAGTCGGGCGGCGGCTTCGAGTGGAAACTGGTCACGGCCACGGGCGAGGCAGCGGACACCCAGACCCAGACCCTCTCGCTGTGCTGGGAGCGGAGGCCGGTGCAAAAGAGCTTCGCCCCGGAAGCATTGCCCGTGGACCTGCCCTATCAGCTCATCACGGGAATGGACGCCCTGAGAATTGGGGCCGGGGCGTGGGCGCAGCTCTCCGCCGACCTGCCGTTTCGCTCGGTGGGCGGACAACTGGTCTTCGCGGTGGCGGTGCAGGAAGACGGCAGCCTGTATATCGGCAAATTCGGGGGCGGCGCGGGCGAGGGGCGGATGCACACCGTCACGCTCAAGCTCGCGCCGCTGGGCTGAGGCCGTGCGCTACAGCACCAGCGCCCGCGCGTTGCCGCCCAGCTTGTCCCACAGCGTGAAGGCCGCCCGTGCGCCGGGGCGGATATGACCCTCGTCGTCCCAGCCCGCCGCAATCGCAGGACCACGTGTGTGTGCCCACAGCACGTCCTCGGCGGTCATGGCCTCGCTGGGGGCCAGCCGCCCGCCGCTGTCGTCCACGCGGGTGATCGCGGCGGCAAAACTGGCGCGTGGATCGGGGGCCGCCACCGGAGCGTCGCTGCCGAAGGCCAGAATCGCCCCGGCATCCATAAGCGATTTGAAGGCGTAACTGCCGTCTGCCAGATGAGGCATCAGTTCGCGGATCATGGGCGCGTCGGCCTGGAGGTGGATGGGCTGCACGCTGCACACGAAGCCCTTGTGGCGCGCAATATCTTCCGGGCGCAGATGCTGGGAATGCTCGATGCGTAAGCGGATGCCCTTTGCCTCGGCGGCGGCACGCAGGTCGTCGTACACGTTCAGCACTTCGGTATTGGCCCGGTCCCCGATGGCGTGGGTCACGGGGGTCAGGCCCAGGGCGATGGCTTCCAGCCCGCGCTCGCGGATCAGTTCCGGGGGGTCCAGGGCGATTCCGGTGCCGGAACCGTCTGCAAACCCTGGCGTGTGCAGCCAGGCGGTGCGGCTGCCCAGCGCGCCGTCCGCAAAGAATTTGACGCCGCCCCACTGGAACAGTCCACTGCCGCCGGAGCCGATGCCCAGTTCGCGGGCCGCATTTAGGCGGGTGTGCGGCAGGCAGGCCCAGATTCTCAGCGGCAGCTCGCCGCGCGCTGCCAGCGTCTGAATGGCGCGCGGGGCATCGGGCGATTCGTAGGCCATCGTGTGTGTGCTGACATAGCCGCGCGAGGCCAGATCATCGGCCCCGGCTTTCGCGGCCTTCAGGTATTCGGCCTCGCTGGGGGCAGGCATCACGGCGGAGACCAGTCCGCTGGCGTGTTCCAGCAGGCAACCCAGAGGATGAACAATCTGGCCGCCCTCTGGATCGGGGGTTTCCGGCGTGATTCCGGCGGCGCGCAGGGCGGCGCTGTTCACCCAGGTCATGTGCAGATCGCGCGAGAAGAGTTGCACCGGGTGGTGGGGGCTGACCTCGTCCAGCAGGGCCGCCGTGGGATAGCCGTTCAGGCCCAGTTCCGAGAGCAGAAAGCCGCCGCCGCGAATCCAGGTTCCGGCGGGGGTGTTCATCGCCACCTGCGCCACGCGGGCCTGCACCTCGGAGACGCTGCGTGCGCCGTGCAGATTGATCTGCGACAGCGAAAAGCCGTAGGCCACCAGATGCGTGTGGGCGTCGCACAGCCCCGGCGTCAGGATCAGGTCGCGGTGATCGAGCAGTTCAGCGCGCGGGGCCAGCGCCCGCAGATCCGCCGCCTCGCCCACGGCCAGCACGCGCCCGCCGCCCACCAGCACGGCCTCGGCACGCGGCTGCGCGCGGTCCTGGGTGATCACCTGGGCCTGGATGATGGTCATGGGTTGGGTCATGGTCCGCAGAGTAATGCACAGGACGTCATGCACGGGATTTAAGGCACAGGACCGGGAGACGGAAGCGCGCCCAGGCCCACGCCACCCGGACAACTGACAGCGCACCACACAACCGTTGTTCAGGCCGGGCTGGACCATCTGGGCAGCAGCAAAGCCAGGATAATTCGCAGATCAGGCCATGCGTCCCAGAAACGAGGCGGCGTGCTTTGGCCTCCCAGTCGATCAAAATTACCTCTGCTGATCCCCACCGATGAAGCTTTGTCTACTTTCGTCCATGCTTCCCTCACCCTTCTGTTAGAATCGCCGATATGCCCCGGATTCTCGTGGTGGATGACGACGCCGCCATCCTCAAACTCGTCAGCGTGATCCTCAGCCGCGCCGGGCATGAGGTGCGGACCAGCAACCATCCCGTGGAGGCGCTGGAACTCCTCAAGGTCTTCACCCCCGATCTGGTGATCAGCGACGTGGTGATGCCGTACATGACGGGGCTGGAATTCCTGGAAAAGATGCGTGAACACGAGCATCTCTCGGCCATTCCCTTCATGCTCCTGAGCAGCCACGCCGAGCGCGGCGACGTGCGCCGGGGCATGAATCTGGGCGCAGACGACTACCTGCCCAAGCCGTTTACCCCGCAGGACCTGACGGTGGCCATCGACGCCCGGTTGCGCCGCGCGGGCCTGAACGTGCAGGCCGAGGGCGGGATGCAGGCCAAGGCGCTGGGCACCGCGCAGGTGGTCTGGCAGGGCGCGGCGGTGTCGTGGGTCAGCCGCAAGGCGCTGGAACTGTTCTTCTTTTTACTGGAACACAAGGAAGTCACCAGTTGGGAGGCCGCCGAGGCGCTGTGGCCGGAAAAGGACGAGGCCCGCGCCAGTTCTCTGTTCCACACCACGCTGCACCGCCTGCGCCGCAGCCTGAGCAGCGAAACCGTGGTCAGCGCCAACCGCCGCTACGCGCTGGCCGGGGACCTGAATCCCGAATACGACGTGTACCGCTTTGAACTGCTGGCCACCCAGGCCGAACACGGCAGCCTGGGCCTGGAAGAAATGCGCGAGCTGACCAGCCAGTACGGCACCTTCCTGCCCGGCGCAGACAGCCCCTGGGTGGACGACGTGCGCTCCCGGCTGGAGCAAAAGCAGATGAGCGTCCTCAGTCTGGCCGCCCGCGCCGCCACCGAGGCGGGACGGTCCAAGGACGCCGCCCAGTTCCACCAGCGCGCCCTGGCAATTGACCCCATGAGCGAGCTGGACTGGCAGGGCCTGGCCCGCGCCCTGGACACCATCGGCGATCCGCGTGCCCGCCTGGCCGCCCAGCGCGAGGCGTGGTGGGCCGTCGATCTGGACTGAGAACTCTGGACTGGGAATTCTGAGCTGGCAATTCTGGATGCGAAAGGGTCTGGATGGAGCGGGCATTGCCGTCAAGAAACCGTGGGTTCGTGGGGCTATTCCAGATTTGTCCCTGAACGTTCGGACCCGTGCATCCAGACCCACGCACCTTAGAAAGACTCCAGAAAAAATATAAATATTCAGAATCAGTCAATCCTGATTTTTACTAAAAAACATGCAATGGGTGAGAACTACCTGTGCATTTGCAATGACATACCCTCGGCCTCCGACTTGGGGACTGGCCTGCGGATGCTGCTGTTTCAGGCATCGTTCTGGACTGCGGCAGCCAGTTGATGAATCTTTTTGCCCCCATCCAGGGGATGCTTTTCACTGGTTGAGAACGACCCGAAAAACATTAAATTTGTAAGAATGTCGGTGCTAGACTTTTGAGGTGCCTTTTCCCAGCCTCTGGTCTTACTTGCTGCTGTTACTGGGAACCGGGACTGTGGGTTATGCGTCCTACGGTCATTATCCGGGTCTGATGGCCGGTGCGGGCGTGCTGCTCATCATCGGGGCGTGGTCCCTGGGCATGGCGTGGCGCTGGGCGGCATTGCTGCTCTATGTGGTGGCCTTCGTGGCCTCGCTGGTGCTGCCCGGCCATACGGCGACGGTGCAGGAGTTGCTGGGCGCGCTGCTGGTCATTGGCGGTCTGGGCTACATCATCCTGCGCGAACAGGGCACCGAGCGCGAACTGGAGTGGCAGCGCAACACCGTGGTGGCACTCCGCAACGGCAGCGAGCGGCTGGCCGAGGCCCGTGACGAGCAGGCCATCATCCGCGCCGGGATCGGCATCCTGAGTACCCTGAAGGTTGCCCCCAACCTGGCCTTCGTGGCCTACCGTCAGGGCACGCCGTACATTCTGGCCGCCAAGGGCGCTTACGAGGCGCTACTGGAGCGCCCGATCCACCCCAGCCACAACGACAGCCGCAGCGTCCAGGCAGACCACTGGGTCGCCGAGGAAGCGCTGGACCTGCTGAAAAAACCGCAGCGCCGCCGCTACCATGTCGCCCCAGTCTACGGGCGGGCCTCCAACCACCTGGGCGTGCTGATCCTGACCCGCAGCACCGACGTGGACTTCGACGATGAAGAAACCTCGGTGGTGGCCTCCTTCGCCCGGCTGCTGGGGGCGCAACTGGGACAACTGAGCGCCATCCGCGAACTGCGTGACGCCAACGAAGTGACCCTGCGCTCGCTGGGCGCGGCCCTGGAACACCGTGACGACGACACCGGCGGCCACACCACCCGCGTGGTCAGCATGAGCCTGCGGCTGGCCCGCCGCCTGGGTTGGGACGAGGAACAGGTGAAGGCGCTGCGCTGGGGCGCGTACCTGCACGACCTGGGCAAGCTGGCCATTCCCGATCAGATCCTGCACAAGCGCGGACCGCTGGACCCCGCCGAGCGGCAGGTGATCCAGACCCACACCACCATCGGCTACGAGATGCTTCAGGACCTGCACTTCCTGCCCGCCGAGACGCTGGATCTGGTGCGCTACCACCACGAGCGCTGGGACGGCACCGGCTATCCCGCCAGCCTGCGCGGCCAGAACATCCCCGAAACGGCCCGCGTCTTCTCGATTGTCGACGTGTACGACGCCCTGACCAATGCCCGTCCCTACAAGCTCGCCTGGACCCGTGAACACGCCATGGCCGAGATCCGTTCCCAGGCCGGGCGGCAGTTCGATCCGCAGTACGTCGACGCCTTCCTGCGCATGATGGCCGAGCAGGACGACGCCGTAATCGTGATCTGAACCTGCCCCGGAGATGTGGAGGAAAGGCGGGTTAGCCCAGCGCCTCCAGATCGGTCCGTGTGGGTGCGTAGGCTCCGGCGTGAGAACAGGCGGCGGCAGCGGCTTTCAGACCCAGCGCCAGATGTTCGGGCCACAGCGCGTTCGGGCGTTCGGTGGCCGAGACCAGCAGCCCGGCGCACAACGCGTCGCCCGCGCCCACCGTGTCGGCCACCTGCACCGGAAAGGCAGGCAAGTCGGCCCGGCCCGCCGCGTGGTACAGACTGGCCCCCACCGAGCCGCGCGTAATCACAATCGGCGCACGCGGATTCCAGCCGCGCAGGGTTTGCAGCGCCCCGGCCTCCGAGGTGCCGGGAAAGAAGAACCCCAGGTCCTCGTCGCTGAATTTCAGCAGGTCCGAGTTGCGGGCCACGCGCTCCATGACCGCCGGGTAATCGGGGTGGCTGTGGGTGATGCGGGCGTTGGGGTCAAAGCTGATCTTCACGCCAGCCGCGCGGGCCTGTTTAACCAGCGCCAGCAGCGTGTCGGCCAGCGGCCAGCGGCTCAGGCTGATGCCGCCCACATGCAGCCATTTGACGGCCTGAAGCCAGCCCTCCGGCAGCTTGGCGGGGTCAAAGTGCAGGTCCGCGCTGTTCTCGCCCAGGAAGCGGTAGGCGGGCGGAGAGGCGCTGTACACCACGGCCATCAGCGTGGGGGCGGGCACCCGTTGCAGGAAGCGCAGGTCCAGCCCGGCCTGTTCCGAGGCGCTGAACAGATCGTCCCCGAAGTTGTCCTGGCCCACCGCCCCGGCAAAGGCGCTGGGCACACCCAGGGCAGCGCAGGCCCGCGCCACGTTCCAGCCCGCCCCGCCCGGATGCGCCGTCCAGGCCAGTCCCCCGGCAGTTACGAGGTCAGTCAGGGCTTCTCCGGCGCTTACGATCAGGGGCAGTGGCATAGGTGTCTGGAAGGCTAGCGCGGGAGGGGCTGTCCAACCGTCTAAAAGTCTAACGGTCCAACCGCCAACGGCCCATCGGTTGAGTCAGCGTTTCGCAGTTCAGGCGCTGGGCAAGCTTCAAAAACTCCGCGTCATGCGCCGGACTGGTCCATGCTGGAGATTGCACCAGCAGCAGCGCCTCCACCTGTGCGGGAGGGGGCAATGTCAGAACGCGGGTCAGCGTCACGCGGTCCAGTACCTCCAGCGGCAGCAGGGGCAGCAGTTCGGCACGGGTGCGGTCCAGATCAAAACCCTCCGCGACAGCCAGAGTCTCGTGCCACTGCGGATACAGGCAGGTGTACCGCCCGATCAGGCCCGCGCGCAGGCCCAGGCCCGCCCAGTTGCCGGGGCGCACGCGCATGGCATCTCCGCTGAAGCTGGCGAGGTCATGGTGGGAATCCACGTTCAGCACGTCTCTCCCTGGAAACTGTTGCAGCCACGCCCAGGCGTCGGCATGACTCAGGGCGACAAAGGCGGGAACTCCGGCGTATTGCTCCAACTCCTGCCAGCCGGGATACAGAGGAAAATCCTCCGCCAGCGCGGCCCAGTCTCCCCCACCCCGTTTCTGAACACGCTCTCGCCACGCTTCCAGCCGGTCCTGCTCACGGTCACGGGTTCCCCAGATCGGCGCGTCAAAGACAAACTCACGGGTGCCGGAATAGGCGTCCCAATCCATGCTCAGCAGCACAGGCGGGGGCCAGTGGGAGCAGGCAGCAGAGAGCAGACAGTCACAGCCCTATCTTCTCTCTTCAAAGCGTCAGAGCTTACGCAAGTAACTGACTGTCGCTGGGTGATGCGGAATGGCCCCGCTCATCAACCCGGCCATAGTGGGGAAATCGGCGTCGGTGGCGGGACGGATAGTCATGCTCACACCTCATCCAGCCTGAGTTCGTAACGGTAGCGGGTGGAGGTTCGCTTAAAACCCAGCCCCTCGTTCATACGCAGCATCGCCACGTTGGGCGAATCGTTGAAGGTGCGGATTTCACCGCCGCCCAGAGCATTCAGCCCGCGCATGGCCGCCACCTTCAGCGCTTTGGCAATCCCCTTGCCCCGGTCTGCCCGTTTGACCCCGGTCATGCCGATGTAATAAAAGCCGGACGGATTGCGCCCCAGTGTGCTGTAGCCGATACAGGGGCCGGTCAGTGGATCATCCAGTTCTGGCCGAATGGCGACAAAAGAGAGGTGCGGGGCCAGCGTGGGGTCTTCCAGCTCCTGCTTGACCCAGGCTTCCAGCGGGCGCTTGGTCAGGGTCATGCCCATCGGCACGTCCTGAAACAGTTCCCAGTCCAGTTCGTATAGCCAGCGGTTGCGCTGGGGTTCGTTCGCCAGTTCTGTCAGCGAACGGAATTCCACCCCGTCTGCGGCCACCGACGCCAGCAGACCGTCAAAGCGCGAGAGGTCCACATCTGCCGGATTCAGCCGCGATTCGTAGCGTTCCCAGGCGGCCACATAACCGCGCTTCTCCAGAAAGGCCCGGCCCGGCGCGTCGTTGACCTCGTCGCTGGACATGGTGCGGACTTCACGCGCCCCGCGTTCGCGCACCCGCCGCAGCAATTCGTCATGCAGCGCCGCGCCGATGCCCTGCCCACGGAAGTCCGGGTGAACCCCCATCTGACCACCGTAACGCCAGTCCTCAAAGGCAAAATCGTCGTGGCCGATGCCGCCCGCACCCACGACGCGCCCACCGCACTCGGCCAGTACCTCGGTGTAGAACAGCGCCGGATCGCGGGATTCGTCCCAGGTCTGGAGCAGCTCGGGCGTGAGGGGCCAGGACGGATTGCTGGCGTTCAGCACGTCCGCGACGGCGGCGTAATCCTGCGGTTTGCGGAACTCCCGCAGCGTGAAGTTCCGTGGTGTGGAAGGGGTCATGTCCGCATTGTGACCCCGCCCGATTGCGCCGCGCATCCGCCAGCACGCTTATGCTGCGGGGCATGACAGACGCACGAATGAAGTTCCTGATCATCGTTCCCCACCCCGACGACGAGGTCTACGGCGCGTCCGGCACGCTGATGAACCTGCTGGAAGAGGGCCACCGCTGCGGGCTGGTCACCCTGACACGCGGCGAGGCGGGCCGCACGCTGGGGCTGGCCGAGGGGCCGGAGGAACTGGCGCGAATGCGGGAAGTGGAGCTGGCCGCCTGCCTGGAAGTGATCGGCCTGACCACCACGCCCGGCAGTGTCCACGAGCAGCACACCTTTCCCGACAAGTACCTGAAAGACCAGCCGTTAGAGGCGCTGATTGAGGTGGCCCGCGAGGCCATGACCCGTCACAGGCCCGAAACCGTGCTGACCTTTCCGCCCAACGGCAGCAACGGCCACCCCGATCACGTCACCACCCACCGCGCTGTGAAAGCCGCCTGGGACGCCTTGCCGGAGAATGACCGTCCCGCGCTGTGGTACTACGCCAGCGATACACCCCCCGAGAACGAGGAACTGCGCGCCGAGTGGCTGCCGCCGAACCTGAGCCACGACGTAACCGCGCACATCACCCGCAAACTCCAGGCCATCGCCTGCCACCGCACCCAGGCGCTGAGTACCGTGGACTTTATCCGCAAATTCCCGCAGCGTGTCACGCTGGAAACGTTCTATGTCGTGGATTGAACACGGCTACCCGTCCCACTCCCCCGGACGCCTGCCCCCCCATTCGGCTACCATTTCAGGGTGACCCAGACCCCCGATAGCCCGCCAGAACCGACGCTGAAGCGCACGCCGCTGCACGCCGCCCACCTGCGGGCTGGGGCGCGAATGGTGCCCTTCGGCGGCTGGGATATGCCCGTGCAGTACGCGGGCCTCAAGGCCGAACACGACGCCGTTCGCAACAGCGCAGGCATGTTTGACGTGTCGCACATGGGCGAATTCCGCGCGACTGGCCCCGGCGCACTGGCTTTCTTGCAGGGCGTGACCACCAACGACGTGAGCAAGCTGCGCCCCGGACGCGCCCATTACAACTGGCTGCCGGGCGAGGCGGGCGGCCTGATTGACGACATTTATATCTATATGGTGGCCCCAAATGAATACCTGCTGGTGGTCAACGCGGGCAATATTGACAAGGATTGGGCGCACCTTCAGAAGCATCTGGCCGGGCATGACCTGACGCTGACCAACGAGTCGGACCAGTGGGCGTTGCTGGCCGTTCAGGGGCCGAAAACACTGGAGTTGCTCCAGCCGTTCAGCGACACAGATCTGGCCGCGAAGAAGAAGAATGCCTACTTCGCTGCAAAACTCTTCGGCTTTGACGTGATGCTGGCGCGGACTGGCTATACCGGTGAGGACGGCTTTGAGGTCTTCGTGGGTGCCTCCGAGGCCGAGACGCTGTGGGACAAACTGCTGGAAGCAGGCATTGCCCCCGCTGGCCTGGGCGCACGCGACACGCTGCGGCTGGAGGCGGGGTTCCCGCTGTACGGCCACGAATTCAGCGACACCATCCACCCGTTGAGCAGCAGCTACGGCTGGGTGGTCAAGGACAAGGAACACCTGGGCCGCGCCCACATCACTGCCGCGCCGCAGCAGAAGCTGATCGGGCTGAAGCTGGAGCGCGTGCCGGTGCGCGAGGGCTATCCGGTGTACGCGGACGGCGTGCAGGTCGGCACCGTCACCAGCGGCAGCAGCAGCCCCACGCTGGGCCACCCGATTGCGATGGCCCTGGTGGACGCCGCCCACGCCGAGAGCGATAGCTTTGAAGTTGAAGTGCGCGGCAAGCGGCACCCCGCCACGCGCATGGCCCTGCCCTTTTACCGGGGCGCGTAACAGCGCCGCACGTTCCCCCGCCTACAGTCCTTCCCCCCATTCCACAGGAGAATCAACCATGAATACCCCCTCTGAACTGAAGTACGCCGCCTCGCACGAGTGGCTTTCCCCCGACGGCACCGTGGGCATTTCCGACTTCGCGCAGGATCAACTGGGCGACGTGGTGTACGTGGAGCTGCCCGAGGTGGGCCGCGAGGTCACGGCGGGCGACACCATTGCCGTGGTGGAATCGGTCAAGACCGCCAGCGACATCTACGCCCCCGCCAGCGGCACGATTACCGCCGTCAACGAAGATCTGAACGGCAGCCCCGAGAAGGTCAACGAGTCGCCCTACGAGAACGGCTGGCTGTTCAAGATGGACGTGACCGAGGCCAGCGCCGATTTGATGGACGCCGAGAAGTACGCGGAGACGGCGGAGTAAAGGTTTTGGTGGGGTGGGTTCGCTGGTCACACGCCCCCCCTCCCCGCCTCCCCCACGAGGGGGGAGGAGCTAAGAGACTGAGTGCCTAAATTTTTTCATCTTTTCTCCCTCCCTCTTTATGGGGGAGGGCCGGGGAGGGGGTCAACCGAAGCGTCCCGCCCGGCCAACGGTTTGCCCCTTCCCCCTCTCTTTTAAGGAGTCCAAATGCGTCCCCTCTCCGAACTGCTGAACACCAACGATTTCACCCGCCGCCACATTGGCCCCACCGCTGCCGAGCAGGCCCAGATGCTGGAAAGCCTGGGCGTTGCCAGCCTGGATGAGCTGATTGAAACCACACTGCCGGAAGCCATCCAGTTTCACGGCGAGCTGACGGCGGGGCCGGGCGTCACCGAGGCGCAGGCGCTGGCCGATTTGAAGGCCGTGGCGCAGAAGAACAAGGTGTTCCGCAGCTATATCGGGATGGGGTACGCGGGGACGCACACGCCAGGGGTGATCGGGCGCAACATGCTGGAGAATCCGGGGTGGTACACGGCCTACACGCCGTACCAGGCCGAGATCTCACAGGGGCGGCTGGAAATGCTGCTGAACTTTCAGCAGATGGTGATGGACCTGACCGGAATGCCCGTCTCCAACGCCAGCCTGCTGGACGAGGCGACGGCGGCGGCGGAAGCCATGACCCTTGCCAAGCGCAGCGGCAAGAGCAAGGGCAACGTGTTCTTCGTGGCCGACGACGTTCACCCGCAGACGCTGGCCGTGATCCAGACGCGGGCGGAATACTTCGGCTATGAGATCGTGACGGGCAAAATCTCCGGCGAGCTGCCAGAAGGCGTGTTTGGTGTGCTGGCGCAGTCTCCCGGCACGCACGGCGAACTGCATGACCTGTCGCCCGTGGCCCAGAAAGTCCACGCGGCAGGGGCGGCACTGATCGTGGCCGTCGATCTGCTGGCCTGCGCCCTCGTGACACCGCCCGGCGAGCAGGGCGCGGACATCGTGGTGGGCAGCGCCCAGCGTTTTGGCGTGCCGATGGGCTTCGGCGGGCCGCACGCGGCGTTCCTGGCGTGTCAGAAGGGTTTTGAGCGTTCCATGCCGGGCCGCGTGATCGGCGTCAGCAAGGACAGCAAGGGCAAGGTGGCCCTGCGGATGGCGATGCAGACGCGCGAGCAGCACATCCGGCGCGAGAAGGCCACCTCCAACATCTGCACGGCGCAGGCGCTGCTGGCGAACATGGCCGCCGCGTATGCCGTCTACCACGGGCAGGAAGGCATTCGCACCATTGCCGAGCGCACGCACCGCATGGCCGGAATCGTGGCGAAGGCGCTGAATGATGCGGGCATGACCGTCAACGACAGCTTCTTTGACACGCTGAGCTTTGACGGCGACGCGGCGGCGATCCGGGAGCGGGCGGAGGCGCGGGGCATCAACTTCCGGTATGGCGGCGGGCGCATCGGCCTCACGCTGGATGAGACGGTCACGGTGGCTGACCTCTCCGACATTATTGAAACCATCACCGGAAACTCGGTGGACGTGCTGGAACTGGATTCGCAGGCTGTGGACGGCATCCCTTCCAACCTCAAGCGAACCTCCGAGTACCTGACGCATCCCACCTTCAACACGCACCACAGCGAACACGGGATGCTGCGGTACCTGAAGACGCTGGAGAACAAGGATTACAGCCTGACGCACGGCATGATTCCGCTGGGCAGTTGCACCATGAAGCTGAACGCCACCGCCGAGATGATCCCAGTGACGTGGCCCGAATTTGGGCAGCTCCACCCGTTTGCGCCCGCCGATCAGACCGAGGGCTACGCGCAGATGCTGACCGAGCTGGAAGGCTGGCTGGCCGACATCACCGGCTACGACGCCGTGAGCCTGCAACCCAACAGCGGCGCACAGGGCGAGTACGCGGGCCTGCTGACCATCCGCAAGTACCACGAGAGCAACGGCGACAGCCACCGCACCGTCTGCCTGATTCCGGCCAGCGCGCACGGCACCAACCCCGCCAGCGCGGCCATGATGGGCATGAGCGTGGTGGTGGTCAAGACCGACGCCGAGGGCAACATCGACTTCGCGGATTTGCAGGCCAAGGCCGAGCAGCACAGCGAGAACCTGGGCGCACTGATGATCACCTACCCCAGTACGCACGGCGTCTACGAGGCTAATGTCACCGAGGTCTGTGACTTGATCCACGCGCACGGCGGGCAGGTGTACCTGGACGGCGCGAACATGAACGCGCTGGTGGGCGTTGCCAAGCCGGGGCTGATCGGCAGCGACGTGAGCCACCTGAACCTGCACAAGACCTTCGCCATTCCGCACGGCGGCGGCGGGCCGGGCATGGGGCCGATTGGGGTCAAGGCGCATCTGGCTCCCTTTTTGCCCAACCACTCGGTCATTCCTACCAGTGACAGCCAGACCGGGGCCGTGAGCGCCGCGCCGTATGGCAGCGCCAGCATTCTGCCGATCTCGTACCTGTACATTCGGCTGCTGGGGGCGCAGGGCCTGCGCGAAAGCACTGGCGTGGCGCTGCTGAACGCCAATTACATCGCGCAGCAACTGGACGGCGCGTACCCGATTCTGTACACCGGGCAGGCCGGGCGGATCGCGCACGAGTGCATCATCGACATCCGGCCCCTCAAGGCCGACAGCGGGATTGGCGAGGAAGACATTGCCAAGCGGCTGATGGACTACGGCTTCCACGCCCCCACCATGAGTTTCCCGGTTCCCGGCACGCTGATGATCGAACCCACCGAGAGCGAGCCGAAGGCGGAGCTGGACCGCTTTATCGCCGCCATGCTGGGCATCCGCCGCGAGATTCAGGAGGTTCAGGACGGGCTGATCAAGGCCGAGGACAGCCCGCTGAAGCACGCGCCGCACACGCAGGAAGACCTGCTGGCCGCAGACTGGAACCGGGCCTACAGCCGCGAAGTGGGGGCCTTTCCCACCGCCGCGCAGAAGCAGTGGAAATACTGGCCCGCCGTGAACCGGGTGGACAACGTGTACGGCGACAGAAACTTCGTGTGTAGCTGCCCGCCGATGGAGGAGTGGGTGGGGGCTTAGGGATTGCAAACTCCATAGGTCTGTAGGAAGGCGCTAGACTCTAAAGGATGACCCAGAGAATCATATGGTAGAGCCATCCAAATCTTTCTTAAATCAAGCCAGCAACCTTGTCACAACATTAGCGACAAACCCCTGGATCATTTCAATAGGTTTTATACTGACTGCGTTAAGTATTGTATTAGCGATATTTTTCTATCTTAAGAGCAAAAAGGTTAAGTCAATATCCTTTGTCGTCATGAGCAATAATTTAGTTTATGATCTCAAGTCTACGCTCAGTGACTTGACTATCCACTATAAAGGCGAACCAGTAAATACCATAACGGTGTCCAGAATAGTTATATGGAACTCTGGAAATACGGTGATAAATTCCGGTGATTTTCCGTAACTACTCAGCGCGAGAAGTCGGGCATGAGGATGTCACCGCGAAATACACTCACGAGGCCCTGCCAGACATGTATGCCCTGCTTGCGAAGTGTGGAGATATAGCTGCGAATCCGGCAGAACGCCGCTCCACCAGTCAGAGACCGAAACCCACCTGACACTTTGCGCTTGATACAGAACATCCGAATATCCCGTTCCGCCTGGTTGTTGTCGAAGGGAACGTCGTCCCGTTCGAGAAACAGAAGCACCGCATCTCGGTGCTTCTGACACCGCAAGGCCAAATTCCGGCCCGGAGTTTGCCTGG
>NZ_JNIV01000096.1 GCF_000701405.1 Deinococcus marmoris DSM 12784 | reverse complement strand
AATCCTGACGCAGTCGCAGTGCCATGCGCTGCTGCTCATCTGGCGTTAACAGCGTGGGTGCACCTGTATTGCCGTGTCGTGCATCCGCGAGACCGTCCAGGCCCTGAGCGTGATACCGGGCGAGCAGGGTGTAAGCGCTCATCCGACTGTAGCGGGTGAGCGCTAACAGGTCAGGAAGGGAGCGTCCTTCTGCCAGGAGCGCAAAGAATTGCGCTCTACGACGCTGAACGGCACAGGTGCTGGTTTTGAAGAGCTGCCAGAAATCGGCGGCGTCATGTTGAAGAGGTTGACTGAAAGCGTTGGACTTCATGGCATATATTGTAAAATATTTAATCGGAGTCCGTATGAGACAGGAATCCAAACATCTCGTCCGCACTCTGCTGCACGCACCCGCAATCCAGCCCACTACGGCGGTCCTGCACAGCCGCCATGCCACACTTTAATCACGCAACTTAATCACGCAGCCCGAGACCGGTTCTCTCTATGCGCTTAAAGGCAGCACCAGCGCGCGGGCCTTGACTCCTTCGCGGCGGGGATGCAGGGCCAGAGCCAGCATCTGGGTCTCTGGGCGCAGCAGATAGGGAAGCCAGGTGTAATGCAGGGTATTCAGGGCGGCAGCGGCGTCTCCCAGCGGACAGCCGCTCAGCACCAGTACGGCCCGGCTACCGCTCACGGTGATCCACAGGTCCGCGTGTCCCTCGGCGTCCAGGCCGCTCGCCGTGCGGTACTCGAATGGGTGGGCCTGCCTCAGCAGATGCATGAATCACTGCTCCTCTGGGCCGTGGCCCCTCCTGCTCTCTGGTTGTCTTGCCCTTGATGGCTCCAGCTTATGTCGAGTGCGCCTTGCTGTTTGTCCCACCGTAGACAGGGTTGAGTAGACAGGAGCTGAAATGCGGCGGAGGGTGGGGCTGATCAACCGCGCAAAAATCACCATACGAACCGCTGCTGCACCGTTAGACTGCCCCCATGAGCGGTGTGCCAGTGTCGGAGATGTTACGCGAGTATCAGGGCTACGTGCTGGCCTACCGCCTGCGTGCCGCCGTGGGGGGCCGGGTCGCGCCGGGCGGTGAGCAACTGACCCTGCCCGAATACGCCGTGACCCGTATCGAGCGGCAGGATCTGGCCCGCAGCCTGATCAAATGGGGGATGGACGCGGCGCAGATGCGGCGGCTGGACAGCCTGTCGGACACCTTGATGTTCGGCTTCTGGCTCAATCCCGCCGAGGTGGCGGCCTTTCTGCGCGCCGCCATCTATGAGGGCAGTCACCCTGCGCTGGGTCATCCCGCTGCCTTTGCCGCCCTGCTGACTGCCAGCGAACGTTCACGGCTGGGCGACAGTGGGGTGCAGCGGGTCTGCGCGCACCATCTGGCCTGCCTGACCCTGGCGGCCCCGATGCTGGACCCGGATGGGTTGTCGCGCGCGTGGCAGCGCATCGAGGACACCATGCCGCCGCTGTTTCTGGACGAGCTTGTGGCAACTGGTGCGGCGTAAGTGATCTAACCTTGCAGCCGTTAGACTGAGGGTCATGCTGGCTGGCCTGTGGCGAACCCTGCTTCCCCGCGCCTGCCCTGGCTGCGGCGCGCAACTGGGGCGGCAGGTGGGACTGTGCCGTGCCTGCCGGGCTGAATTGCATGCCCGTGTCGAGTCATACAGTCCACTCCGCCCGCATCCCGAGCCGCATCTGGTCACGCTGGGCCGTTACCGGGGGGTGGGCCGCCGGGCCGTGCGCGCCCTGAAATTTGGCGGGGCGCGTGAGCTGGCTGGGGTACTGGGTGGGGCGCTGGCGGCAGGCGTTCCCGCGAACTGGGCCATCGGCGCGGTTATTCCTGTGCCTTTGCATCCCTCCCGCCAGCGCCAGCGCGGTTATAACCAGGCTGAATTGCTGGCCCGCGAGGTGGCCCGCACCCTGGAAATTCCCAGCGTGGACGCCCTGAGCCGCACCCGCGCCACACGTCAGCAGGCCCGCCAGCACGCCGCCGGACGCCACGAGATGGCCGGAGCGTTCGCGGTCAGACCCGGCAGGCTTCCTTCCGGTCCCCTGCTTCTGATTGATGATGTAATGACTTCTGGAAGTACGCTGCTGGCCTGTCAGGACGCCCTGTACGCGGCGGGTGCGGCAAGGATTTATGTCGCTGTGATCGCGCGCTGAAGCCAATCAGGCAGAAGCGTCGATCTGCTCACGTAGCCACAGCATCAGGGCCTGGGCGCTGGCCGGATTGGTGGCCAGGGGGACGTCATGCACGTCGCACAGGCGCACCAGGGCGCTGACGTCCGGCTCGTGCGGCTGGGCAGTCAGCGGGTCACGGAAGAAAAAGACCGCCAGCACCCGTTCCTCGGCCAGCCGCGCGCCGATCTGCTGGTCCCCGCCGAGCGGCCCCGACAGCACCCGCTCTACCTCCAGACCCGTCTGCTTGTGCAGGATCGCCCCGGTGGTTCCTGTCGCCACCAGAGGGAAGTGCGAGAGGATATCGCGGTGGGCCAGCGCAAACATCGCCAGTTCCAGCTTTTTCTTGTCGTGCGCGATCAGCGCCACCTGCCGTGGGGGCGCCGTGGGAATCGGTGCGGTCATGGGCACAGTTTCTCATGGGCTGGAAGCGGGGTTGGATACCAAGGCTGCACAGAAAAATGGAGACCGTCGTGGCCTCCATCCGCTGCGTGTTCTGTGTTCAGTGTGCTGTGTTCAGAATACGTGGCTCAGGGCAGTTCTTCCTCGAAGGCCGAGACGTCGTCCAGGTACTCCACCATCCAGGCTTTCAGCGCCGCCTTGGTGTAGCCGCCCCGGATGGGGATGGTGCTGTCCAGGTAATACGCCGCCTCGTAGACATAAGCCTGGGTGTAGTAGTTGCCGTTCCACTCGTTGGTCAGCTCGGTGTCCAGGCTGTCCTCGTCGTCGGTGTAGTCCCAGTAGGAGCTGGCCGTGGCACGCGAGCAGATTCCTGCCTCGCAGCCGCTGAGCCACACGTCTACCTCGTAATCGCCGGTATCCACGGTCATGCTGGGATCGCTGTCGGGGTCCGTGGGGTTCATGGTGACCTTGTAGCCCGCTTCACGCAGGGCGGCAGCGATGGCGGTGGGGGTGGCCGCCTGGACCTGGGCGTTTGCGCCCGTCGTGGGCGCGCCTGCCCCGCCTGCCAGGGCCGCGCCAGAGAGGGACAGCAGGAGCGCGCCAGCCAAAAATGTTTTTTTGTTCATACGCTCACAATAGCGGGTCTGCCCTGAGCCTGTGCAAGAAGATTGGGTTTGACAGATATTAAATAATTCTCATCTTTAATTTCTAGAAGATGAGTGAAATGTCAGAACCTGATTCTTCTTTTGCTGGCGGCGCAACCTCCGGTGACACCGCGCTGGTTTCGCTGCCCACGCGCCGCAAACGCACCTTTGGCGTGTACATTGGGCGGTTTGAGCCGCCGCACGCCGCGCACCTGCTGGTGATGCTGGAGGCTTTGCAAAGTGTGCAGAAGCTGATCGTGGTGATCGGCTCGGCCCGTGCAGCGCGCAATCCCAAAAATCCGTTCACCGCCGACGAACGCCAGGACGTCATCACGGCCATGCTGCTGGAGGCCGGGATCGCCCGCGCGCGGCTGCTGTTCGTGCATGTGCGCGACTACTATTACAACGAGGCGCTGTGGCTTTCCGAGGTGCAGCGCGGCGTGCAGCACTTCACGCGCGGCAGCAGCGACGTGGCCCTGATCGGGCATGTCAAGGACGACAGCAGCTATTACCTGCGCTCGTTTCCGGCCTGGGAGTTCATTCCCAGCCATGTGGTCAGTCCGCTGAGCGCCACCGATGTGCGCCGGGCGTATTTTGGGGGCCATCTGGACACGGTGCGCGCCATGGTGCCGCCTGCCGTCCACGCCTTTCTGGACGCCTTTCATGTCACCCCCGAATATGCCGAACTGCGCGCCGAGTACGACCACCTGCGCGAGTACCGGGCCGCCTGGGCCGACGCGCCTTTTCCGCCTGTGTTCGTGACCGCCGACGCCGTCGTGACGCGCAGCGGCCATGTGCTGCTGGTCAAGCGCGGTGGGATGCCGGGACGGGGCCGCCTCGCCATGCCTGGCGGCTTTCTGGAGCAACACGAGACCCTGCTGGACTGCGCCGTGCGCGAGACCCACGAGGAAACCGGTCTGGGCGCGGGCGTGAACCTGCGGGCCGCCCTGCGCGGCAGTGCCGTTTTCGACTACCCCGAACGCAGCCTGCGCGGGCGCACCGTGACCCACGCCTTTCACTTCGATCTGGGCATCGGCCAGTTGCCCCGGCTTCAGGGCGGAAGCGACGCCGCCGACGCGCTGTGGATGCCGCTGGGCGAGGCGCTGTCTTCCCCCGAACTGTTCTTCGAGGACCACCACGCGATCATCGAGAATTTCCTGATGCGGGGCTGAGGTTGGGTTTAACCCCGCGTGTGCTTCAGCTTGCGGCAGAAGAAGGCCAGCAACCGCGCCTCCACCTCGGCCCGGTGGGTGTCGTTGATGTAGTGATCGCCGTCCAGTTCGACGAGTTCGCTCTCGGCTCCGGCTTTCTGAAAGGCCGCGTGCATCCGCCGCGCCTGTGAGGCGGGCACCTCGTCGTCATGGATACCGTGCAGATGCAGGAAGGGCGGCGAGTCGATCCCAGCATGGGTCAGCGGGCTGGCGAGGGCGGCCTGTTCCCGGCAGTCGGCCAGCGCTGAGCCGAAGAGGGGCAGGGGTTGCGGCCCGAAATTGAATGCTGGATCGAGGAAATCCATCACGCCGCTGACGTTGCCCACTGCCTGCACGTGGGAGGAATGTTCAGCGTCCGGGTCCCCCAGTCCAGCCCCTGCCGCCGTGCCCAGCAGTCCGGCCAGATGCGCCCCGGCGCTGACGCCCCACGCACCGATGCGCTGTGGATCGGTGCCCAATTCTGAGGCGTGCGCCCTCAGCCAGCGCACCGCCGCCCGGACATCGTGAAGCTGGGCGGGGAAGATCGAATGCGGCGCGAGGCGGTAATCCGCACTGATAGTCACGAACCCGGCCCGCGCCAGAAATACGTTGGCGGTGGGCCATTTGCCGAACATCACCCAGGCCCCGCCGTGCAGGTGCAGGACAGCGGGAACAGGTTCAGCATTTCTGATTCTGGGACGGAGGATATCCAGCTTCAGGCCGTGGGCGCTGAACGGGACATCCTCCGTCCCAGATCGGGCGGCGGGAACGGCTCCACACCTCTGCCCGGTTACAGCAGGGCGCGGTGATCGGCCAGCAGGCAGCGGTCCTGCACCACGTCGATGCCGCGCGCAGTCAGTTCGCGGGCCACGGCGTCGTTGCGGATGCCCAGTTGCAGCCACACCACTTTCGGCAGTGGGTGCATCGCCAGGATGTCCTCCAGATGGTCCGGCACCTTGTCGCTGCGGCGAAACACATCCACGATATCCACCGGAGTGGCAATTTCGGCCAGCGTCGCCACCGCCTTCTGGCCAAAATAACTCTCGCCGCGCGCCGCCAGCGCCGGATTGACCGGGATGATGCTGTAGCCCTGGCGGTACATGTATTCGGGCACGTAAAAGGCAGGCTTGGCGCTGTCGTGGTGAAAGCCCACCACGGCGATCACCTTGTTTTCGGTCAGGACGCGGACGATCTCCGGGTTGGATTGCACGAGGGTCAAGGCGAAACTCCTTCGGGGGCGGCGAGGTTGGTCTGGTTCAGATCAGCGAAGGCGGCACGAGCGGCCTCCAGTGTGGCATCCAGTTCGGCCCCCGTGTGTGAGGCGCTGACAAAAATACTCTCGAACTGCGAGGGTGCCCAGTAGATGCCGCGCGACAGCAGGCCCTGAAACCACCGTCCGAATCCTTGCGTGTCGCTGCGGGCGGCCTGAGCATAGTCACGGACTGAACTGTGTGGCGCGCCTTGAAAGAACGGCGTGAGCATGGAGCCGATCTGGTTGACGCTGATCGCCACGCCCGCCTCTGCCGCCAGGGTCTTCAGGCCGTCTGCCAACTGGGAGGTGTAGTTTTCCAGCCGCCCGTAGATGCCGGAATCGGCCTCCAGCGTCCGCAGGGTAGCCAGTCCCGCCGCCATCGCCAGTGGATTGCCGCTGAGGGTCCCGGCCTGATACACCGGCCCCTGCGGCGAGACGAAGTCCATCACGTCCCCGCGCCCGCCATACGCGCCCACCGGCAGCCCGCCGCCGATGATCTTGCCCCAGCAGGTCAGGTCCGGTTTCAAGCCCAGCAGCCCCGTCGCCCCGTTCAGCGAGAGGCGGAAGCCGGTCATCACCTCGTCGGCGATCAGCAGCGCGCCCACGCCCTGAACGCGGTGCAGGGCGGCCAGGAATTCGGGGGTGGGAATCAGCACCCCGGCGTTACCCACCACCGGCTCGAAGATCACGGCGGCCACCTCTGCGCCGCGCCCCTCCATCAGGGTGTCCAGCGCCGCCGGGTCGTTGTACTCGCTCACCAGCGTCAGGGCGGCGTATTCCTCGGGCACGCCCGCGCTGCTGGGGGCCGATTCGCCCAAAGCCCCGTCCAGGTTGGTCATCAGGCCGCTGCCCGCCTCTACCAGCAGGCCATCGGCGTGGCCGTGGTAGTTGCCCCGGAACTTGACGATCAGCTTGCGTCCGGTAAAACCGCGTGCCAGCCGCAACGCGCTCATGGTGGCCTCGGTGCCGCTGCTGGTAAAGCGCACCTTATCCGTGCCCGTCAGCCGCGTGACCAGTTCGGCCAGTTCCACCTCACGCTCGCCGGGCGCGCCGAAGCTGGTGCCGAATTGCAGGGCGTCCGAGACTGCTTCCCGCACCGCCGGGTGGTTGTGGCCCAGGATCATCGGCCCCCACGAGCCGATGTAATCGATGTAGCGCGCGCCATCGGCGTCGGTCAGGTACGCGCCGTGGGCCTCACGGATGAAGCGCGGCGTGCCGCCCACACTCTTGAAGGCCCGCACCGGGCTGTTCACGCCGCCCGGCGTCACGGCGCGGGCGCGGGCGAACAGTGCCTCGGATTGAGCAGTTTTTGAAGTCGTCTGGGTCATGCCCCGCACCTTAGCGGAGGCGGGGCGCGGCGGGGGAGAGGAAAGCGACACTCGCGGGTTTTATGCTGGGTTCATGTCTTTTCCCTCTGGCCTGCTGACACCGGACGCCCTGGGCCAGATGCTGGGTTTTCCCGTCCAGCAGGTCAGCGAGGTTCAAACCTTTACGGGCCACGCTGACCGGATCGCGCGCCTGTTCGTGGAGGGTGAATTGTCTGCCGGAAGGGCGGCGACCTTGATCGCCAAGGTTTACGGCCCCGCGTGGTACGCCGACGGTCTGTCGGAGCTGCGGTTTTACCGGGAGCTGCTGCCCAGAACCCCTGGCCTCCCGGTGCCGGGGCTGCTGGGGTACTGGGACGATGGCCCTGCCCAGGAATGCGTGTTGCTGCTTGGAGACCTGAGTCCGGCTTATCAGCCGCTGTCCTTCCCGCCGCCCTCTGCCGTGCTGGAGCGGATGGCGGATGTGCTGGCTGCCTTTCACGCTGCCTGGTGGGATGTGCCGGAACTGCAAGCCCCGGCGTTTCAACGCCCCGACCTGGACGTGACGCGGATGCCGCAGGCACTGGACGCGGCGGGTTTAGCTGTCCACGCGCAGGCCGCGAGGCAGGCCACCGCCTCGTTTCTGGAGCAGCAGGAATTGACCTGGCGCGAACGCGCCCTGCTGGAGCGTTTGGCTGCCCACTGGCCTGCGGTGTTCAGGCAGCGCGTGGCGCTGGGTCACCTGACGCTGATCCACGGAGACCTGCATCTGATGGGCAATGTGTTTCATTCTGCCGATGGTGCAGAGGTGCGTATCATCGATTGGGCGACGATCAAGCGCGGTCTGGGAGCGCACGACCTGATGTTCATGCTGATCTCGGCAGATACGCCTGACCGGCTGAAGCGCGATACGGCCCTGATCCAGCGCTACCACGCGGGTCTGCGGGAGGCGGGCGTGTCCAATTATTCTCTGGAGCAGTGCCTCTATGACTACCGCCTGAGCCTGCTGACCAATCTTTTCCAGGCGACGTTGCAGGGCAGTCTGCGGTGGTTTCGCAAGACTGCCCTGCTGGTGGAACTGTGGGACAGTGCCGATCTCCTGCCTGCCGATTTGCTGACCCGGTGAGTTCTACAGGCCCAGCAACCCCACCGCCGCCGTGAGTTCCAGCTCCTGCCTGAAGGGGGCCACCAGTTCCTTTTCGCGGGCGCTGGCCGCCGTCACCGTGCTGTCCAGATTGGGCAACTGGCCGTTCTGGATGGTCTGCGCCGCCTGCGCGAAGTCGATATCCGGCACGCCCAGCGCGCGGTTGACCCCGCTGCGGACCTCGGCGTAGCGCCCAGCGGTCATGTTCTCGCGGGCCAGCCCGGCACTCTGCGCGGTCCTTGCCTGGCCGATGCTGCTGCCCGCCTGCCGCAGCACGTTCACCACCTGAAGCAGATTGGGCGTCTGCCCGGCCTGGACATCGGCCCATACGGTTTGCAGCCCGGTGAAGCTCTGGCCCAGCGCGGCGCGCACGTCCCGGCGGATACGGACGAACTTCTGCACGTCGCTCTGGGTCAGGGGCGCGGCGTTGGCGGTGGGCGTTGTTCCAGAAGTTTGATCTGGTGTTGTCGTCTGGCTCTGCGTTTGCGGCAGGTTCAGTCCGGCCATGAATTCGCGCGCAGGCTGGATCACCACGAACCATGCCAGTGCGCCCAGCAGCGCCAGCACCAGCAGCCCACCGCCGCCACAGCCCAGACAGCCGCATCCCGGTCCTCGTCTTGGTCTCATGCCCCACTGTACGGGGCCGGGACCGGGGAAGTTCCCGCGCCGGGGCACCGGGGGTCACCAGAGGTTGACAATTGTGCCGTGTCGGGCGCTAAATGTGGGCGTTTACCTTTCCTGTCAGTCCCTGTTGCTGCGCCCCCCATCTGGCGCACAGACGCCCGTGTGCCCTGGAGGCCCTATGACCGCACAGCTCCGCTCTCCACAGCTTCGCTCTTCCCCGCTCCGTTCTCGCCCCACACGTCAGGCGGCGCTGCTGATGGCCGGACTGACCCTGTTGCCCGGCTGCGCGACCCTGCGCTACAGCGTCGATACCCGGGTGCATGACTCCCGCACCTTCAAGGCCGTGACGCCCACCCTGGTCGCGGCCAAGGGCGCAAAGCTGTATCAGGGAACCTATCCGGGCATTCAGGGCGCGGCCAGTTACGCCGCCGAGGTGCCGGACAACTGGAACGGCACGCTGATCATGTTCACCCACGGCTACGCGGGCACAGGCGCGGATTTGCGGGTACAGACGCCGCCGCTACGCGAATACTGGCTCTCGCAGGGTTACGCGTGGGCGGCCAGCAGTTACTCGGCCAACTATTACGACGTGCGTGCGGGCGTGGAGGACACCAACGCCCTGGCCCTGCAATTTCCTGCGTTGACCCAGCAGGCCAAACCCAGCAAATACCTGATCGTGGGCTTCAGCATGGGCGGGCATGTGGCCGCTGCCGCCGTCGAGGCCGAAACGCAGGCCACTGCCCGCAACCGTGTGCGCTACGCGGCCTCCATGCCCCTGTGTGCCGTACTGGACGAGGAATACGAGTTTCAGTGGCTGGGCGACTACACCCAGGCAGCGGCCCAACTGGCGGGCCTGGGCGCAACCACCTACCCGGCTGCCGACTTTCAGAAGAATCTGCCGGCCATCAAGGCGGCGCTGTTCACCGACACGTCCGGCCCGCTGTGGCAGGTCAATGACGGTCAGGGGGCCAAACTGCGTGCCCTGGCCAGAGGGCTGACCGGGGGTGAGCGGCCTGTTTTCGATCTGGGTTTCAGCGTGGGTGGCCTGCAAAATGCGGTGGTGGGAACCGGTGGCGCGGACGGCACGCTGACCGGTATTCTGGCGCGCAACCTGTACAGCAACCAGGGTCTCGTTTACCGCTGGACGGGCGACGCCACCCCTACTGCGGAGGAAACGGCCCTGAACGCGGCCCTGCCACGGGTCAGTGCGGACCCCGGAGCCAACCCCCCGCGCTACGACGGGGTGCGCTGGCTGCCGCGCGTTAATGGCGAGATCAACGTGCCGGTGCTGACCATGCACACGCTGGGCGACTTCTACGTGCCGTTCAGGCATGAGCAGCTCTACAACAAGGCGGTGGCGGCGGGCGGCAAGTCAGGGTTGCTGGTGCAGCGGGCCATCCGAGCGCCGGGCCACTGCGACTTTGCGGGTGCGGAACTGGTCGAGGGCTTCAACGATCTGGTGAAGTGGGAGGCGGACAGCACCAGGAAACCCGCCGGGGACGACGTCACCACCCCCAGCGTCGTGGCTGATCCCAACTACGGCTGCAAGTACACCCGCGAAACCCGGCCCGGCGTGGCCGCCTGCACCCCGGCAGCAACCTTGAACGACTGAGGTTCACAGCCAAAGGGAAGGGGGAGGTGGTCCGCTCACGCGATTGCCTCCCTCTGCTTTTGCCTGTTTATCTTTATTTTCCCCACAGCGCCGTGACCAATCCGTAACCCTCCTGCAACGAGACGGTCACTGTTTCCCCGTTCGTCTCGTTGCTGACGGTCCAACCGCTGCCCAGCGGTACGTCTGCGCCGTGCAGGGGCCAGCGCACGCCGCCCAGTTTCAGGCCGCTCAGGGGGCTGCACGCCACCACACTCAGGGTCACGCCGGGGGGCAAGTTCAGTGACAGGGGAGAGTCAGGCAGCAGCGGCCAGGCCCACTCGTCGCCGCTGCTGAGGGTCACGCGCAGGCCCTCGCCCGCCAGCCGCACGCCGCCCAGCAGCAAGGCTGCCGCGTGGTCAAAGCGCCCGCCGAAGGCCCCCAGGAAGACCAGTTCGGTGGCCCCACGCTTCAGGGCTACCTGCACGGCCAGTTCGGCGTCCGTTTCGTTCTTGGCCGCCGGGTGGATCTCGCGCGGGGCGTCCAGCGTCACGCCGTCCGAGGAATCGAAGTCGCCCACCCAGGCGTCCACCGTCACGCCCAGCGGGGCCGCGTGGCGTGCGCCGCCGTCTGCGGCCACCACCAGGGCGGGGCGCGGCAGCGTCAGCAGCGCGGGCGTGGGGGTCAGGCGTCCACCGACGAGAATCCAGGCGATCACCGGGGCAGTGTAGAAGGTTCGGGGCCTACAGACCGGGCAGGCCCACGGCGGAGTGCAGGTCGTTCAACAGGGTCTCGACGTTGCGGCTCAGGCCTTCCAGTGCGGGGCTAGAAGTCCGCAGCGGGTTAAACGCCGACAGATAGAGCAACCGGGTGCCTCCGCGTGGGTTGAGGCTGGGATCAGCCGTAACGGCCAGTTGCACGAACTTTTCCTTGCCATCGGGCAGCGTGTAACTCACGCCAACCAGTTGATACGCCCCGGCGCTTTCGGTGGACGCGACCTTGAGTTGTACGCGTGAGGCGGCGGCCAGTGTGGCGCTGGTGGCCGCCGCGTTCAGCTCCTTGACCTTGACCGGGTTGTAGGGATCACTGGTGAACAGCGTGTTCATGTCTGCAAAGGCCAACGTCTTGAGCATTCCGGCCAGTTGCTCCACGGGCTGACTGACCTGCGGCGTGGACGGTGCGGCGGCAACGGGTGCGACTGCTGGCGTGGGTGCTGCACTGATGGGGCCAGTCTTGCCCAGATACGGAGTCAGGACGCCGCTAACCGTCAGTTTCTGCACCAGTTTTCCGGCGCAGTCGGCCACCGCCTTGCCCTCGTCGCTGTTGAGGTACACGCTGCCGCCCCACCAGCCCCAGGTGCTGACGCCGCCGCTGGTGCCCTCGCAGCCCTCATTCCATTTGACCGTTCCGCTGGCCGCGTCGGTCAGTTCCATGCTGGCGCGCACGGTCTTGCCGCTCAGGCAACCCACGATGGGCAGGCAGATGCTGCTGGTGCTGCTGACGCTGGTGACGCCACCTGTCAGCTCAAGTGGCGCGCCTTCCCTACGCACGGCTTCTACATACCCGCTGGCGGTCAGCGCCTTGTTCATGGCCTCGTCGAAGGCGTTGTAGATGCTGCCAGAGCAATAACCGCCCCGGCACCACTTGTCCCCGATATACACCACAGCTTTCGGTCCGCTATAGGTCTGTGCGCCCGCCAGGGTGCCCAGCAGCGCCGCCGAGAGGCTCAGGTTCCGTTTCCACCGTGCATTGTTCATCGGTTTCCTCCAGGGGATTGAGGCTGGTTTGTGGTTATCTCACAGTATGCCACCCCGGTCAGGCCCGGTCATCCACCACTTCCCGCACCCGCGCTTCAGCCACAGCCAGCCGCAGGGTCTGGCCTTCAATCATGCCCACTTCCCGCACGCTCAGATTCAGGGTCAGCGGCCCCAGCGGATGCGCCACCGTGACTGTCTCGCCTGCCTCTGTGGCGTGGCGGGAGGTCAGTGTAAATATGTCGCCCTGGCCCAGTCGCACGGCGTCTTCGGGAACAAGCAGCGCCTGACCACCCTCGCGCGCCAGCACGTTCGCCCAGCCCAGAAAGGCGGCCACCCAGGCGGTTGCGGGCTGATCAAAGACCTCGCGTGCTGCGCCCGTCTGCACCAGTTGCCCGGCGCGCATCACGGCCACCTGCCCGGCCAGCGCCAGCGCCTCCCGCTGATCGTGCGTGACCAGCAGCACGCCCGCGCCGACGCGCCTGAACAGCTCTCTCAGATCGTTGCGTAATTCGGCGCGCAGGCGTTCGTCCAGATTGCTCAGGGGTTCGTCCAGCAGCAGCAGGGGCGAATTTGTGGCCAATGCGCGGGCCAGCGCCACCCGCTGCGCCTGCCCACCGGAAAGCTGAGCGGGTTTGCGGGCGGCCAGTTCCGGCAGATTAACCAGCGCCAGCGCTTCCTGCGCCCGCCCGTGTGCCTCTGCCCGCGCCGCGCCGCGCATGCGGGGGCCGTAGGCCACGTTGTCCAGCACGCTCAGGTGCGGGAACAGGGCGTAATCCTGAAACACCAGCCCGATGTGCCGCGCCTCCGGGGGCAGGGCGGTCACGTCGCGCCCGCCGACTTCTACCCGCCCCGTGTCCGGGCGTTCCAGGCCCGCCACCATCCGCAGCACCGTGCTTTTGCCGCAGCCGCTGGGGCCAAGGAGGGCCAGGGTTGCGCCTGCCTGCACGGTCAGGGACACGTCCTGAACGGCGCGGGTGGAGCCGAAGGACTTGGCGAGGTGGTGGGTGGTGAGGGCGGGGGGTGGCACGCTGCTCAAGTTAGCGTCCAGCCTTCACGACGACTTGCCCCTTCGATGCTGAAGGACAACGTCAAGTCACCTCTCCCTCGCCCCCGTCCAGCACCGTAAACGCCGTGGCCGAGAGCAGCAGCAGCACTGTTGCCAGCGCACACGCCTCGCCCAGATTGCGTTCGCCGGGGCGGCCCAGACGTTCGTACAGGCCCACGCTGAGGGTGGCCCACTCCGGGCGGGTCAGCACCAGGGTTGCGCCGAACTCGCCCAGTACGGTGGCGAGGGCCAGCGCCGCGCCGCCGCGCAGGGCGGGTAGCGTCAGCGGCAGCGTGACCGTGCGCTGAGCCGCCAGCGGACCCGCGCCCAGGGTGCGGGCGGCCTCAAATAAGCGGGGCGGCAGGGCGCGCAACGCGGGCAGCACCGAGCGCACCACGAGGGGCAGCGCCAGCAGCGTGTACGCCGCGATCAGCATGGGCAGTGTGGCCGCCAGCGCTGGGTAGGCCAGCAGGTAGCCCACCGCCAGCGACACGGGCGAGACCATCAGCGGCAGCAGCGAAATTAAATCCAGCACCCGCGAACGCGCCAGCCACGCCCCCAGTGCGTACAGACTGCCCAGCACGGTTGCGCCCACCAAGGCCATCGCCCCGAAGCGCAGGGTGTTGCCCAGCAGCAGTGGGGTGTCCGGGTCCGCGAAAATGCCCTGCCAGTACAGCAAGGTTGGCCCGCCCGAACCCAGCAGCCCCCGCGCCACCACCGCCAGCAGCGGCGCAAAGCAGATCAGCAACGTGACCGCCCCCAGCCCAAGAATCCCAACCAGCACGCCACCCCGCGCCGGGGGCAGGCCAGAGGACGGCACGCCTGCCCCGCCGCGAGTTAAACCTGTGTAGGCCCACGTCGCCACTAGCGTCAGCAGCAACTGGCCCGCGATCAGGGCGCTGGCCTCCGACAGGCGCAGTTGCAGGGCGGTCAGGGTGTAGATCTCTACCTCCAGCGTCGCGTACCGTTCGCCGCCCAGCGCCAGCGGCAAACCGAAGCTGAGGGCCGAGTACAGAAAGACCAGCACCATGCCCGCCGCCAGTCCCGGCAGCGCCAGCGGCAGCGCCACGCCCAGCGCCGCCTGCCAGCCGCTTGCCCCCAGCGTCCGCGCTGCGCCGATCAGATGCGGCAGCACGCGCGAGAAGCCGCCGTAGGACAGCCGGATCATCACGGGCAGGTTGAAAAATAGGTTGCCCAGAATGATCAGCGCGGGCGTGTCGCTGATGTCCACTCCCGTCAGTGTGGTGATCCAGCCGCGCGGTCCCAGCAGCGCCGAGAGGCCCAGCACCGCCACCAGGGTGGGCGTCACGAAGGGCAGCAGCAGCAGCCGCAGGAACAGTCCCTTGCCCGGAATGTCGGCCCGTGACAGCAGATACGCCAGCGGCGCACCGATCAGCAGCGCCAGCAGTGCCGTTCCCCCGGCCTGCGTCAGCGTCCAGCCCAGGCGGCCCAGGAAATACGGATCGCGCCACACGCCCAGATTCACGCCGCCCTCGGCCAGCGTGCGCCCCAGCGGCACGGCCAGCAGCAGCACGGTGAACACCAGTGCAGGCAGCGCCAGCAGCCAGCCGGACAGGCGGGAGGGGGTCATGGGCAGGAGTGTAGAGGGTGACGGCGGGGAGGACGGCCCCTTCAGACTTGCCGGTTTCCTGAGTCTGGCTGGTGATTGCCGCCTGTCAAACGGTCTAACCGCCAGAAAAGCAGGCGTCAGAGCTTCTCGGCGGTTAGACCTTGAGACGGTTTCACCTTTTGACCCATCCCTTGACCGTTTGAACCGCCCCCAGGCGCGTAGACTCCAGCCATGCTCCAGAACATCCTCTCCCGTCTGGACGATTCCGGCAACCTCATCCCGCGCTACACGCCGCCGCGCTGCCTGCTGGAGCGTCAGGCGGTGGGCGGCTGCGACATCTGCCGCGACGTCTGCCCGCACAACGCCGTTCTGACCGGGCTGGTGGGCATGTCCATCCAGTTTGACGCCGACGCCTGCACCGGCTGTGGCCTCTGCGTGCAGGCGTGCCCCACCGGGGCGCTGGAATACAGCCTTCAGCCCACCCTGCAAAACGTGCGCGATCAGAAGGCCGAGGACGGCGTGGCGGCAGGCGAGGGCGAGGCCAGCCTGACCTGCCCCCAGTCCGGTGCGGGCGGCCCGCAACTGCCCTGCCTGGGCCGTGTGACTCCAGCGGTGGTGTCGGCCTCGGGCGCGTGGGGCACGCCATTGACGCTGATTCACGGCGAGTGTGAAACGTGCCCGGTGGGTGCGCCAGACGTGCCGCAGCGGCTGGAAGCGGTGGTGGCCGAGGCCCAGCAACTCCGCTCCGCCACGGGCAAACCCGCCCGCGTGACCGTGCGCGCCGCCACCCCCGAGGACACCGAGCGGGCTGTGCGCGTGTCCCGCCGGGGCGCATTCGGGGCGCTGTTCCGGGCGGGCAAGGCGCAACTGGCCCAGAGCATCCCCGAATCCCCGCTGCCCTTCGTGGACTGGAGCGAACCCGAGGAACGCACCCCCGAGGAATGGAAATGGCGCAAATTGAGCCTCAAGCCCGCGCCCCCTGCCGACGCCCCGGTTCACTGGCCTGCCCCCGTGGTGGACGACACCTGTATTGACTGCCCGGTGTGCCACAACGTCTGCCCCACCGACGCCATTGACCGCCAGATAGGCGATGACGGCGGCGTCAGCCTGCTGCTCAACCTGTCCGCCTGTACGGGCTGCATGGCCTGCCTGCGCTCCTGTCCGCCCCAGGCGATGCACGAGCAGGCCGACTGGCTGCCCGCCGCCTTCACCGGGCCGATCCTGCTGCGCGAGGGCGAGAGCGTGATGTAAGGGAGGCTGTCTGACTGTCTAAAGGTCTAAGTTCGACTTTGTCCATTTTTTCAGGCGGCGCTGAGAGAAATCTCAGCGCCGCCTGAAACCATTTGGAGATGTTCAAAGTCCCAAAAT
>NZ_JNIV01000095.1 GCF_000701405.1 Deinococcus marmoris DSM 12784 | reverse complement strand
CTGCGGCGTGCGGGCGGCCACCGTCTGGGCCAGGAACGGCGTGTCCAGAGGCAGCCCAGCCCGGAGCAGCGCCATGAACTCAGGGGGGACTGCGTCGCTGACCACATCGGCCACCCAGCACTCGTCCTGGCGCGTGAAGTAGACCGCCAGCAGGTTGGGGATGCTGCGGCGAAGCACGCCCCCAACGTGGCGGGCCAGCGCGGTCAGGTCATCGGTGGTGGCTGCGGCCTCACTCAGGGCCACGAAGGTGGACAGCACCTCGTTCTGTTGCTGGGCGACGGCGAGAGCGTCATGGGCCTGGGCCAGTTCATCAGGCAACGCGCCCGTCGCCAGGAGACCAGGGTTTGACATTGCCTGGCACTATACGCGTCACCTCAAGATCCGTGCGCCCTCCTGCGCTAAGGGGAAGGCAGCCCCCAATTTCTTGGCCCCAACCAGCCCAACGCTGGTAATGCCGCTTGCTGAGCCGACTGTGTCCCCATCAAGCTCTCCTTCAACCGGGACACCATCAGACGGCCAGAAACACGACGTTTTTCAGACCCCATAATGGGAGGGGTCAAATGAGACCGCGTGCCGCCATCCATTTGGACACGGCCATTTATGACCGTGTCCAAGCGCAGCAACTGGTGCAGGTGGCCGCCAATCTGCCGGACGTCCTGTAAGCTTCAGTACCTGCCGTTGGCGGTGGTTTTGATTTGAATCCTAAGTCTACCTGACAAAGCATAGACTGACCTGAATCCCGGGCGGCATATGGTGGACATCCACCCTCGTCGTCCATACTTGTTCTAGGAGGTCACCATGACGAAGCCCACCCAGGTCTCACAAGCGCCCCAGAACGGCACGGTTGAACCGGACAAGAAAGTCGAGAAGCAGCCCGCTCCGGAAACGCCCAGCACGGATACGCCTGACCAGACGCCGCAACCTGAGCATCACGGGCGGCCCAGCGACGACAGCGATCCCGGCCACAGCTAAACCTGCCAACACCCTGCTGGTCATCTCGCCCTCTCCCCCTTGCGCGTGGGTGCGCCTGTCTTCCAGGCCACAGGCGATTTATGGGCGGGTCACGGCCCAGCACCTTCCAGAATGAAGAGTTAACACGGTGCAAGGTAAAATCGTTGGCGTACAGGTTGTTTCAGATCAGTGCTGAGCGGCGCAGCACCCATCGGCCTCCAGCATGCTCTGAACGACACTACCTGTGGCGCGGTCCATAGGACTTCCACACCGATGTGCAGATCCTCGCTCAGCGTCTGCAAATAAGGTAACGCAGACACATTGGGCCGCGTCTGTTCCCCACAGTATTCGGTGGAGCAAAGCAGCAGACCCGCCTGCCCGTCTGGCCAGAGGATATTCAGAACGTGGGAGGTGGCGCCCACCTGTTCACGGGCCTGCTCGGCGCGTACACGAAGCGTATGCCGTGCTTACCGAATAAGAGGTGGGCTACAGCAACTGCTGGAGTTCGTCCCTGGTGATCCTCAGATACACGCCATCGTCCACGTAATCTACGACATTCAAGGGAATGAAATGACGTCGCCCGTCCTCCATCGGGGTGGTGATCAGGTACTCGGAGTCCATCCCTTCGACATGCCCATGAATGAAATCGTCAGCGCAGATGATCGGCAGCCCGGGGGTGAGATCGAAATTGTTCTTCAATGTCATATCGTCTTCCTTTCGCGCCGCAGCGCGGGGCCATCACCCGCATCAACACGCCCCACAGCAAAAAACCCAGATCGTAGGCCATCTGATGTGGGCCGGGCTGGACGTGGTGCAGTCCAGGCAGGTGGGGACTCACCAGCCCCTCCCACAGAGTTTACAGGCCCCAGCCGATTGGAAAACAGCCGAACCAGGGAAGGGGTGCGCCAGCCGGTCCGTCATCTCCCACCAGACCCTCAGACGATTTGAGTTCAGGACAAAGCAGCGGACCTTACGGCAACTCTGTCTCCTGCGCGGCCCCTGACAGCACCCAGACGTCCCTGCAACTGACCTTGCTGCCATGGTCCTGCAAGACCATCGGCCCCGGCGAATCGGCCTCAGGACCCCCAGCAGGGTGGAGGCGCTCAGGGCCACGTTATCCTGTCCCTTCTCGCCGTTCAGAGACACCGTGGCGCGGGCGTCCCGGTCTTCTGGCCATTCTCCCAGCGCGCGGCGCGGAAGACGATGTCGTAGCTCTGCCACGTCCCGGAGGGCAGGGCCGTGTCAAGGGGTATCAGAACGGTGCCCCGCTTTAAAGTCTCACAATCAGGCGTGTGGGGTGCGGCACTCTGCCAGAACAGCCCGCACCAACAGCCGCTGCGCAAGAGCTTCGAGCACGTCATGCCGCACTGGGTCAGTCTCGATATGGTTCAGGAGGATGTTGGCCATCAGCCGGGACTCACTGGCCGTGAGCTTCATGCGAAGGAGAGGGTGGTCGTTGACGGTTCGCTCTGCTCCTCGGTGCTGCGTCATACCCTCATTTTACCTCAGGCGCTGAATTTGACGAGAAGCTCACCCAGTTTCAACTTGGTATTCCCTGGATAAAATCCTTCAATTCTCGCTGGGTCACCCGAGCGATTACCGCAGCGCCGAACAATTGGAGCAGGAGGTGGCCAAGGTGGTCAAGCGTAAACTGCTGTGTGGGCAGCTCCCCGCGCGAGACGGAGTGACTTCCGCCGCATTGCTCTGTCACGCCACGTCAAAACGTCCGCGACGCGCCGAACCTGCTGAACGGGTCATCTCGCGGGCACCCAGAACGCTGGGTGCCTCTGGTTCTTTATCCGAATGGCGTCAGCTCTGGCCCATTGAGTACGACTCAGTCAGTGGTGGAACGGTGAGACAGAAGCTGTGACCGTCACGGGCGAGCCACCCCTGTTTCACCAACACAGCTACCACGCGGGGATCAACCAGTCTGACATACGCGCAGTTTATCCGCATCGGCAGCGCTGTTGAACGGCAACTGACGATTTCCTCTTCCCCTGCTGGATTTGCAGCAGTCAGTATCAATTGCGTCAAGACGCTCATGGCTTTGACGTGAGAATGACAGGCTGCTGTCGCCCGCACCCTGTTCCCGACACTTCAGGACGATTTGAGTTCTGTGACCTACGCTCACGCCCCGGATGACCGCTCAGAGAGGGAATAAGTATGTTCCAGCCTGGGCATCTCCAGTGACTCCGTGCCGCGATTGACGATGCGCCCACCTGCGTGCTGCGCCACGCTCGTGAGTGTCAAATGCCAGTTGTGGCTCTGTGCGGCGTGAATGCCAAGAAGATAAGCCAGGCGGTCAAAGTGCGAATTACTTCGCAACAGCGACTCGATCTGCAAAACCATACCCCCAGGCTGCGTTCCTGGGTAGACACGGAAGTCGGTGGTCCCTGCCTCAGGGTGCAGCCGGAGGGTACGGACACGGAAGCCCAGGGGATCAATATGTTCGATGACCACCCGGCCCCGGCGGATCAGGAAGAGCCGAATCCAGAGGCGGTCTCCGCACCTTGCCGGGGGCACCGGGTGATCGAGGCCTCGGAACCAGGTGAGCCACTTCGGCGCGTGATCGGGCAGGTGATTGCGCCAGTGCTCGGCGATTTCTTCGGCAGGCTGTGTTGCACCCTCGACGTCCACCCAGTAGCGCCGACGGGTCAGCGGGCCGACACCATCTTGTGCGGTGGAGGGGCGGAGAGGATCACGTGGGCCTTTGAGGACGAAGGCAACCAGCATGGGAAACGCCAACAGCAGAGGGAATCGGTAAGACACAAAAACCTCCCGGACGAGGGACGTCAGAAATATAGAAGATACGGGCCAGACGTCGCCTGTCGGCTTCTCGTCTGTCCATCAAGTATAGAGGGCTGTCCAATGATCCTCATCAGATTCGCTCTCTCGCATGGCACGGGATAAAAACAATCCGTCCTGTTCCCAGCTCAGTCTGAATAGGGGAAATTTCATCTGCTGCGTCGCGCATCATTGCCACCGATTTCGGCAACTGGAAATCGTGGCAGCCCTGGCGACAACGTTGGTCTGTTCAGTAGATCGAGACTTGTGTGGTTGATTCCGGAGCGAATGAACCTCACGAAATCACCTGCCTGGCATGCCCCTGGTCTCATGTGCTTGGGCTGGCTCAATCATCTTCGGTTAGGCGTCCTGCTGAGCGACGTCAAGCCGAACAGAATGCTGGCCCATAGCTGGAAAGCCATGAGCCAAGCTGATACTGCGGAATGTGGTGTGGCGGGAGTCGAATAAACGCCCTGAACTTCTCGCTTATTAATCAGCCCGATCTGAGTGCCCGAAGCTGCAAACGGTCAAGCTCCCCGCTCGTGAGGCAGCAAGGGTCATTTAAACCTCTGGATTAGCTGAAGTCCAGCAGACTGCGGCCATCTTTCTCGCGGTCCTCGGCCACCTTACCCAGAATGAAGAAGGTGGGTGCCCAGTGACCCAGGAAGAGACCATCTCGCTCCTTGATGTCCTGTTCCTGCCCGTCCTTGCTCTTCCCGCGCAGGAAATTGATGGCCGAGAGGACGATTGAGGCGTAGCCCAGGACGTACAGCACGTTGGAAGTCTTCATAAATGCACTGTGCTTGGTGGTTGGAGAACGGACGGTGACTTACCCCCTAATCTCAGTGCTGGATTGAGGTTGCTGTAGCAATCGATAAATGCTCCGCATTCCGGTTACCCATTTGTTTAATTTTCTTCGTCTGGGACGGTAAATGAGATCTAGAAGAGACAGATCAGACGCCACCTGTGGGTCTCCCGCCTCTTCATTGAGCAGAAAAAATGCCCACCGATCCTGGTCAGACGCAGCAGCAACACCCGCCGCACGCTCTCGTTCAGGACGGTTACTGTGACGGCTGCTGCCAGACCCACAAGCCCTAGGTGGATCAGCGGAGCATGGCACGGCTGAGCTGGCGTGGGAACGGGGTCAGGCGTATTGGGACAGTCACCTCCAGGCATTAAAACCTCCACAAAATTCACTTCAGACGCAGTGGAAAGGGATGGGCAACGCCACACAGCAGCACATGCCACGCACGCGTGGACGGCCCGTGACTTGAGGGTCAACATACGCCTGACGACACGCGACGAAGCGGGCCGCGATAGCAGACAGATTCAGGCCATCTCCCCGGATGACCTGGGCGATGGAAGCGGAACAGGACGCCCCGCCGTAGACAGCCGCGTGAGCGCAGCAAAAGCCTTTGTGGGGCGAGATCCAGCGCTGGTCAAGCGCAATGCCCGCCAGAGCGAGTGTGTCAAGGAGACCCATGTCCTGAGCCTGAATGGACCGGTACGACGCTGAGAGGAGAGGATAAAAGAGTCAGGGGACAGCTTGATCAGAACAGAGGCGTCCCTCAGCCGGGTCAAGACCAAGTCAATCCACTGAGCAAGACTGGAAGAGCGCATGAAGGTCAGCTTTTGGAGCGCTCAAGGTCAGGCTCACAGCTCTTTCGGGTGGCGGGGGTGTAATGACGGCCTCTGCTCCATACCAAGTGGCGCGGTTTTTCCTGGGAGGCCCATCATGTTCTACTACGACAACAAGCTCCAGTACGAAGTCCGCGTCGATACCCCCGATCCCCGATTTGCCCGCCTGCTTCAACAGGCTATTGGCGGTGTGGAGGGCGAAATTCGTGTGTGCCTGCAATACCTGTTTCAGGCGTTCGGCGCACGCGGCCCTGCCAAGTACCGCAACATGCTGATGTCCACAGGCACTGAGGAAATCGGCCACATCGAGATGCTGGCCACCGCTGTCGCCCTAAACCTCGAAGGGGCCTCTGGCGCGGACAAGGATGCGGCGGCCTCAGCCAATCCGGTGGTCGCGGCGTTGATGGGCGGGATGGACCCGCGCCAGTACCTCTCGGCGGGCATGGCGGCGCTGGCTGGCGATGCCAACGGCGTGCCGTTCAACGGCTCGCATGTGTACGCCAGCGGCAACCTGGCCGCCGACATGTACGCCAACGTGACCGCTGAAGCCACCGGACGCGCCCTGGCCTGCCGCCTCTTTGAGTGTACTGACGATCCTGGCATGAAGGACATGCTGCGCTTCCTGATTGCCCGCGACACCATGCATCAGCAGCAGTGGCTGGCCGTCATTGAGGAACTGGGCGGCCACAAAGGGACACTGCCCATCCCGAACTCCTTCCCTGTGGAAGAGGAGCTGCGCAAGGTCAGTTACGACTACTTCTTCACGGGTGTGGACGGCGTGGACATGCCGACGGGGCGTTGGACGCAAGGCGAGTCGCTGGACGGGCTGGGCGAGTTCCGCCTGAACGCGGTCAAGCCGATGGGCCAGGAACCCAAGCTGGCCCCACCGATGCCGCAGGCGTATGCCGAAAAGCAGCAGATGGAAGGAGCGGACGACTGAGCCGACGAAGCTCAGCGCTGCACGATTTCAAATGATAAGTCATGGCAACCAGCTTCTTTACGGGCTGGTCGCCCTTTTCGCTCTCATCCCCCAAAGCGTAGACAACCGATAAGGTAGGGAATGACGGGGGGAGTGTACAGGTCTCGCCGTGAGAGCGTGCATCACATGACATTGATCATTCCTTATCCGGCCCGTGAGTTGGTATGCCGGATAACCTTCTCCCCAGGCTGCTCCCTCCCAAATGGACGGATGAAACACAGCAGCGTGGGTGATTGGCGATGACTTTTGGTGCGTCTCCAGAAGGCCGTCCCGTGGTCCCACAAGACCGCAGAAGCACCGGGGCCAGCATGCCAACCGCAGAACGCGCGATGTTCGGTGTAACGGGCATCTTTCTCCTCACGGTGGGTCTGCGCTCCGGTTCGCCTTTCCACAAGCTGGCCGTCGGCGCTTTGGGGGCTGGGCTGGCTGCTCTGGCACTTTCGGGGCGCAGCCCCGTGGCGACGGCCCTGAAGATCCGGCAAAACGAGGACGGAGAAATATTGGTCAGCGACGCCGTGACCATCGGCAAAAGTGCCGACGAGTTGTACGCTATCTGGCGCAAGCTTGAAAACTTGCCCAGTCTGATGAAACACCTGGAGCGGGTAGAGGTCTTGGACGAGCGCCGCTCTCGTTGGACGGTCAAAGCGCCCCTGGGCTATTCCGGCGGCGAAGTGAGCTGGGAGGCCGAGTTGACCGCCGATGAACCGGGCCAGCGCATCGCGTGGCAGTCGTTGCGGGGCGCGCAGATCGAGAACAGCGGTGAGGTGCTGTTCCACGCCGCGCCCGGTGACCGGGGGACGGAAGTGGTGGTCCGACTGACGTATCGTCCACCCGGCGGTTCAGCAGGGGCCTTGATCGCCCGCATCGCTGGGCAGGAGCCGTCTCAGCAACTGCGCGACGATCTGATGCGCTTTAAACGTGAACAGGAATTGGGCTATCACCCCACCACCGAAGGCCAGAGCAGTGGGCGAGTCAGCAAGGGAGGCAAGGCATGAAGGCTATCATCTGGCAGGGCACCAACCATGTGGGCGTCGAAACGGTGCCTGACCCCACGCTGCTGCTGCCCACCGACGCCATCGTGCGGGTGACTTCCACCGCCATTTGCGGCTCGGACCTCCATCTGCTCGACGGCTACATCCCCAGCATGGAACGGGGCGACATTCTGGGCCACGAGTTCATGGGTGAGGTGGTGGAAGTCGGCCCAGGCGTGAAAAAGGTGCGTGTAGGCGAGCGGGTGATCATGCCCTTTAATCTGGCCTGCGGGGTCTGCGATCCTTGCCAGCGCGGGATGTTCAGCGCCTGCGATAACTCCAACCCTAACCACCGTATGGCCGAGGCATTGTACGGGGCCACCAGCGCCAGCGGACTGTTCGGGTACTCACATCTGTTCGGCGGCTACGCGGGCGGGCAGGCCCAGTTCGTGCGCGTGCCCTTCGCAGATGTGAGTTGTTTTGCCATCGAGTCCGATCTGCGCGACGATCAGGTGCTGTTCCTGACCGATATCTTCCCCACGGGGTATCAGGCTGCCGAGAACTGCGCCATCATTCCGGGCCGCGATGTGGTGGCGGTCTTCGGGGCCGGACCAGTGGGGCAGTTTGCCCTGCGCAGCGCGCAGATGCTGGGGGCTGCTGAAGTGATCGTGGTGGACCGCGTGCCAGAACGTCTGCGTCTGGCGGAGGCAGCGGGCGCACGAACGATCAATTACGAGGAAACGGACGTGCTGGTAGCCTTGCGTGAGGCGACGGGTGGACGCGGCCCCGATCACGTCATCGATGCGGTGGGCCTTGAGGCCCACGGGCATGGTCCCGGTGCACTGCTGGACACCGCCGAGCAGAAGCTGCGACTTTCCTTTGACCGCATCACAGCCCTTCGCTGGGCAATCTTAAGCTGTGCCAAGGGCGGTACGGTCAGCATGCCAGGCGTCTACGGCGGTCTGGTGGACAAGTTGCCGCTGGGCGCGGCCTTCAACAAAGGGCTGACACTCAAGATGGGCCAGACACACACCCACCGCTATGTTCGCCCGCTGCTCAAGCGCATTCAAGAAGGCCAGATTGACCCCAGCTTCGTGATCACCCACCGTGCGCCACTCTCAAAGGGGCCAGAACTCTACAAGACCTTCCGCGAGAAACACGACGGCTGCATCAAGGTGGTGCTGGACCCCTGGGCCTAGGAGGCTGCTTCTTGATAAGCCCGCCTACCGAAGAGCTGCCGAGACGCTCTTCTGGTGGACGTTCTGGTCCGCACCACTCGCCTAGCTTCCTAGCGGCTGTTCGAGCCAGTCTTCGGCCAACCTCAAGCGCCCCTATCTCCCTTTTGAACTCTCTGGCACTCCCCCGCTCCCTCATCAGCAGCGGCGTGGTCACGGCCCAATCGATGTAGCGCGCATAATAGTTGGTCTGCCCGTCCACTTCCACAGTGCCCTGCTCCAGCAGCAGCGCCAGATAGGGGTAACGACAAGATCGATACTCGTGGCGAAGTCAAAATTATCCGGCCAACACGGCAAATCTAAAAATACGCGTCGTTTCTCGCAGTCTTCCGGTCAACCAGACCACTAGGCGCTCCACGTTGATCGCTGCCGCGAGATAGCCCGTTTGAAGTTGCGTCTTCCGCTCAATATATTACCGTGCCTGACGGATGCTATAGGCCCTGGCCCCCTGCGAAATTATTCCCTCAATTCCAGCCGGCGGTGATAACGCGTCAGCCACGGTTGACCGTGCCGTGCCGTTCTGGCCTCAAACAGTTCCGGGGGCATCAGGGTCAACTTGCTTGTTATGCGCTCAGCGCATAGACTGATCAGAGCGATGAATGTCATCACCTCCGCCACCCTCTGCCGCGTTCAGGACGAGTATCCAGACGCCGCCGACGCGCTGGAAGACTGGCACACCATCGTTCGCCGGACCACCTTCGGCACCTTCGCCGAGATTCGAGACACCTTCGCCACAGCGAGCTGGGTGGGACCGGACTACGTGATCTTCAATATCCGGGGCAACCACTACCGCCTGATCACCCGCGTGAACTTCCCCTACCAGAGCTTTTTCCTCAAGCACTTCCTGACCCACGCCGAGTATGACCACTGGCGGCCCTGACCTCTCCCCTCCCCACCGCAAGGAGTCTTCACCATGACCGATGCCCACACTGTGCTGAGCGCTTGGGCCAACCTCCCCGCCGAAGTGCGCGCCCTGGCCGCCCCCATTCACACCGAGGAGCAGTACGGCGAGGCGCTCGCCACGTTTGAGGCGGTCTGGAATGAGGTGGGCAGCCAGGCCGATCATTCCCTGGGCAGCCTGTTTGAGCTGCTGCGTGACCGCATCATGGCCTATGAGGAGCGCGCTTTCCCCGTGCCGCCCTCACCGCCGCACCGTCTGCTGGCCTTTTTGATGGATCAGCGGGCCATGACCCAGACGGAGTTGGCCGGGGTGCTGGGGATCACGCAGGGGAATGTCAGCCGCCTACTGGGTGGCAAGACGGCACTCTCGCTGGAGGCCGTGCGGAAGCTGGCGGCGCACTTCCACGTTCGCCCAGAGGTGTTTTTGGGCTGATGGCAGGGCCTCGTTACCGTGATGCCCAGACGGCCAGTTCCTCTGCGGGCAGGGCCGTCCAGCGTCTATCGGCCACGCCGACGTTGCTTGCATCAACGCGAGACTGATCCGTGTTCAGCACCGCATTCCATCCCGGCTTGAGCGTCACGCTGGCCCGCACATGAACTTGCTGAACAGACTTCCAACCCGGCGGCTGGGTTTGCTCTGAACTGTTGATGCAGCGGTTCTCGCCCGAGACTGTGACCTCCTCGGGGGAATAGATCAGGAACGCGGCCCCGGAAGGAGCGCCGGCAGCGGTTCGGGTGACGCTGGGCCGGATGTTAATCCACTCCGGCACGGGTGAGGTTTGAGGCTGCAAAGAGGCCGCCTTCGTCCGGGCAGTGCTGTCCTTCCAGCGGATCAGCAGGGTCACGAACAGCACCCGCACCTCTGGATTGCTGCTGAAGGTCAGTTCGGTGATGGGGCAGAGCGTCCCCTCGCCGCCGATCAATTCGCGCAATTTTGTGGCGTATCCCTGGGTCCGCTCTAGCGGAGCCGTGACCTTGATGGTGCCGGTGGACGTCAAAGTGCCAACCTCCACGGCTGGGCCGCCCTGCTGGTCCTGGAACTGGTAAAGCGCCACATCCCGGCTGGCCTTCCAGTCCCCCACCACGCCGCCCAGCGTGTAGGTCTCGCCCAGGCCGGAGCTGCTGACCGGGGGCAAGGCTTCGCGCGGTAAGTCACGGTAGAGGGGACGCAATTCGTCAGCAGTCATGACGCGCGGCGGGGGTGGAGGAGTGGTGTCCCGGCACGCGCTGAGCAAGGGCGTGCAGAGAAGGGCCAGCGGCAACAGTCGAATGAGCGGGAAAGCCTGATGCATACAGTTCACCTTGTTTCGCGCGGTTTTATCTTCGATGTAGTGGTGTGGTCAACCTAGCAGCCGTCAACGGAAGGTACGGTCACCGTCTTCTGCCGCAAAACAACGCCCGCCCCACCGTAGACCTCGTACTTGAAGGTGATATCGGTCCCCTTGAGCGTAGGGCCGCACCGGTTCCCGACATTGAACTGGTAATACGTGTTGTCCGGCTCCACCGGGTAAGACGATCCCTGGAATGTCTGGGTGCCCACGAACAATTTGGCCGAGACCGCCTGGGCCACCACGTTGGCAGGCAGGGCGTCTGTGCGGACCAGCACGTTGAACCGTCCATCGGCACTGGTGTTGAGCGCCGTGGAGAACGACTCGGCGGGGGAGCTGAAAGACAGGTACAGGTCATTGGCGACGGGGAACTTGCCGCACGAGAATAGCGTCAGGGCCATCAAGCCGATCAAAGCGTTGAGTTTCATTTCTCTCCTGGGAACACAAGAATTTTTTGAGTTTGAGAGTGACGGGCCACTTTCCCCTGACCCGTCGCCCTGGCTTTGGCCGAAGCGACGCTGCTGACCAGGGGTGCCCCTGCTAGAAGCTGAGGTTCACTGTCTGTTCGCCACTCGTCCCGGTGATGGTGAAGTCCTGGGTGGACTGTGCGCCACTCTTCGTGCAGCGGAAGGTCAGGCTCAGTTTTTCCGGGTATTTCGGGTATTGAATGACGTAATAGAACGTGTATTCGCCCGCGCTGTCCAGCACCACCGTCTTGTCGGTGGGATTGGGGTACCGCCCCACCACCCCCGTTCCTGAGACCGCATTGTTCCTGACTTCGACGGAAGACCGGCCCTTCAGACTGGTGTTCTTGAGATAAGGATCTTCGAGAACGACGGACTGGCACCCGGTCACCGTGGCCGGGGCGAGGATCAACTTCAGGCCGCCGGTGGTGACGGGGAACCCGAGCTTGCCACACGAGGCCAGACTGAGCGAGGCGATGGCGACGAGACCGACAGACAGATGACGCATAGGGACTCCTGGGGTGAGAGCAAGCTGGACGATCGTGGTTGGTCTTGAGATGAAGGCTAACGGTACGGTGAGCAGGTGCGGGTCACGTTGCCCAGCACCGCCGAATCCTGCTCCAGGGTCTGGCCGCTGGCGTCTGTGAAGGCGTAGCGGACCTCTACATCCCGGCCCGGCTTGAGCTGGGGACACGGCTGAAAGTTGGCTGTCAGGTCTCCCGCATGCGACGGCCCGGCATCGTAGAGCGGCACCGTGGCCTTGACGGTCTGACCGTTGACCGTAACCGTCCCCCCCGTTGCGGTGGCCGTCAGCACGGGATTGCGGGGATGGAGGTTTAGGGTCAGGAGTTGGACCGTGGACAGATCAATGTCATAAGCGGTGGTCTCACCAGCATTCAGGTGAATGCTGGCGCTGCTAAAGCCCGGCGGGGTGGCCCGCTCGGTGCAGCCGACCGTCAGCGTTGCCAGCAGGCTGACTCCCAGAAGTGGCATCGTCCAAATCGCCTTGCGTTTGTTGGTCTTCATGCCCTGTCCTCCACGACGCTCAATCGGTTTTTCTCACGTCTTCACCGTGAGGTCAAGATGGTCAGTTCGTCCGCTGGCAGGGCAGTGCAGCGCTTGGCGGCCACGCCAACATCAACTGCCGACATCAACCCCAGAGACCAGTGACTGCTCTGCCCCTCCGCTCAGGGAGTCACTTGCATGGCCGCCGCTAAGGCCGTTTCACCTCGCCCGTGATCACGCTCCCGTCGTCCTGCGTGTAGCCCACACGGTAGACCGGAGTCTTCGAGGCGTCGTGGATCGGCGGTTCGACACTCTTGACCCCCAGCTCGTTGAACAGGCCCAGCCGCCCCACCGTCGTCTGGCCATCCGACAACTCCAGGGTGGCCTCCAGATACGGTGAGAAGCGCCGGGCCTGGGCCTTGAGCTTCAGGTCAAAGGTGGTGACCTTGCCGCTGACGGTCAGGGTGCGGCCATTCAGGCTGGCCGTCCCCGCCGTCCTCGCCTCGGTGTCGCTGACGCGCGTGGTGGTCAGATCGAGCTTCAGGGTGTAGTCCACGGTGGGAACGTTCCACTTCGCCCCTGCCCAGGTCTGGAACCGCCAGTTTTCCCCTGCGGGCGCAGCGGGTGTGCCGTTTGTGGGCCGGGTCACCGCCAGGAAGCCGGAGGGGGCAGCCTGAACAGATTCGGTGGACTGGGCGCGGTAGTGCTGGACCCGTTGGCCGCTGTTCAGGTCCAGCAGGCCCACCTCGCTCAGCGTGACCGGAACGGAGGCATTCTGGCGTGGGCTGGCCCCCAAGGTCTCCACAGGGCAATCAGGGTTGTGGTTGCCCCTCACGTCCGTAACTTGAGGCGCAGGCCAGCCAGCAGGGCGAGCGCCAGCACCCTGATGCCTAGCAACGACAGCGGAACGAACTGTTGCTGCGTCTGGGTTGATGCGCGGGCGCTGACCGCTTAGGGCGAGGCAGATGGAGCGTGACGTTGAAGACTTGGCGGCTCACTGAACTGCTGCTGGGCAACTGGGCGGGTGCGGCAGAAAAGCCGATCTGGTGTCAGCGGCCCAGCAATTTCAGGCCTTGACCGCGCCGCTGGTCAGACCCTGGATGTAGTAACGCATCAAGAAGGAGAACAGCACCAGCAGCGGCAGGGCGGCCAGTACATAGGCAGCCATCAGCGCCCCGAAGTCGGGAGCCGTGTAGCTCTCGGCACTGCCCTGAAATTTGACAAGCGCCATGGTCAGGGTGCGGTGGCGTTCGTCAAGCAGCAGGCTAGGCAGCAGGAAGTCGTTCCAAATCGGCACATAACGAATAATGCCAACGCTGACCAGAATCGGGACGCTCAGCGGCACCACGATCCGCGTGAACATCTGAACATGTCCGGCCCCATCAATACGCGCGGCCTCCAGCAATTCGCGGGGAATCTGCGCGAAAAAGGTTCTGAGTACCAGAATGCTGAACGCCTGTCCTGCCGCGACATACGGCAAGATCACCGCCAGGTAATTGCTGGGCAGCGTCAGCTTCTTGATCTGCACGTACAGCGGAATCAGGGTGAGAAAGTCAGGGACCAGCAGCAGGATAAAAACCACCGCGAACAGCGCTGATTTGCCGGGAAAGGTCATCACGGCAAAGGCGTAAGCGGTCAGGGCCGCCAGCAGCAGCGTCAGGATCACCGCCACCAGCGTGATCAGCAAAGAATTCAGGGTGGGCAGCCCGATCTGTGACCAGGCCCGCGCGTAGTTGGCCGCGCCAGGGGCCAGGTCCGGCGGCAGATTCAGCGGACTGCGGGCGTACTCCACGGGCGTCTTGAACGAGTTGACCACGCTGAAGTACAGCGGAAACAGCGCCATCAGTCCCAGCAAGAGCAAGACGCCCTGCCGCGCCCAGTCGCTCACTGGCCACCTACGCACGGTTGGCCTCACGCTCGCGCCGGGCGGCGATCACGCGGGCCAGCACGGTCAGGCTGACCACCACCATGAACAGCAGCACCGAGATCGCCATGCTGTACCCGAATTCGCCGTAATCAATGGCCGCCTGGTACATCTGGAGGGCGGGAACCACGGTCGAGTAGCCAGGGCCGCCGTTGGTCATCACGCGCGGCGTGAGCAGGTTTTGCAAGAAGGCCACCACCTCCAGCAGCAGGATCAGGGTGAGTTGCGGCGTGATGAGCGGAAGGTCAATCCGCCAGATTCGGTTCAAGCCGGTGGCCCCGTCCAGACGCGCGGCCTCCAGCACCTCGCTGGAGATGCCCTGAAGGCCGGTGTACAGGATCAGCATGTTGAAGGCGTTGATCCACGGAAAGCCCATGAAGATCAGGCTGTACAGCGCGATCTTGGGATCGGCCAGCCACAGCCGCTTGAAGCCGTCCAGCCCCGCCGAATCCAGCAACTGGTTAATCAGACCATCCCCCCGGTAGAAGTAGGTCCACAGCAGAATGTTGACCAGCGCCGGGATGATGATCGGGGCGATGAACAGCGTACGGAACCCGCGCTGGTGGCTGGGCCGCCGCAGGTGAAAGATCAGTTCCGCGATAAAAAAGGCCGGGACGATAGACAGGATCAGGCCGAAGCCCATCCAGATCAGGTTGTTCTTGACTGCGATGCCCGACACCGGATCGGTGAGCGCCCGCTTGAAATTGTCCAGTCCCACGTAATCACGTTGCAGGAAGCCGTCCCAGTTGGTAAAGGCCCCGGTCAGGGCCAGATAGACGGGGTAATACGCGAAATAGGCCAGGAAAAGAAACGTGGGCAGGATGAACAGGTAGGCGGCGCGTGAACGCCACGCCCCGGTCAGCACGCCAGGCCGGGAACGCCCACGCAGGGGTTGGATGGGGGTCATACAGGCTCCTGTGACGCGCAGGAGGCCGCCGCCGATGGTGTGGGCAGCGACCTCAAACTGATCTGAATTGGAAATTTACTAGGATGGACGGGGCGAACCCCAAATTTACTTGTACTTGCTGTAGTCCACCTTGTTCTTGGTGGCGTAGTCCTTGGCGGCCCGGTCCAGCGCACTCTGGACCTGCGCGTTGGCTTTGTCCAGGGTGAGGTTGCCGCTCAGGTACAGCCCGAAGATGCGCTGCATGTCGCCCCAGCCCAGGTTGGGCGCGGAGCTGCCCACGCCGAGCGCACGGCGCGGCAGGTTGATCTGGGCGTCCAGCGACTGGGCATCAAAGTCCAGCTTCGCCTGGGTTCCTGGCCAGGTGGGGACGAACGCGCCGTCCTCGGCCACGATGCGTTGCAGGTTCTTGGGCGTCCCGAAAAACCGCATCCAGTCCACCACCGCCTGCTGCTTGGCCGGGGTCATGCTCTTGTTGGCCTCCGGCGTACTGGTGGCGTACTGAAAAGCCGCGCCCAGCCCGCCCACCGCGTTGGCCGTGTTGGTGCCGGTGGCGTATTTGCTGACCTTCTGGTCCAGCACCGGGAAATTAAAGGCCCCGATGCCGAACTTGACGCCCGCTTCCTTCATCTCGCCCGGCTTGTAGCTACCCTCGTAGATCATGGCCACCTTGCCCGCCACAAAGTCTTGGAAGGCGTCATAGTTCTTGTCGGGATTCTGGGCGATGTAGTCCGGGGTCCAGTAGTCGGTGAACTGCTTGAAGACCGGCCACCACGCCATGAAGCGGGGGTCCTCGGGAGAGAGGATGCCTTTCTGGATGGCGACGGCCTCGTCCAGCGCCGATTGCCCCGGCTCGCCGTCATAGGCGGTGAGCTTGTTGTAATCCTTGGCGTAGAAGTCCGACAGGAAGTGCTTTTCCCACCATGGGAAGGACGGCACTGCCGACATCACGCCGACGCCCGCCGCCTTGAGTTTCTTGGAGGCGTCCAGCAGCTCGGCCCAACTGTTCGGCGTTTTGGTGATGCCCGCCTTCTTGAACAACTCCTTGTTGTAAAAGAAGCTGAAGGCCACGTAGTCACCGTTGAGCTGGTAGTTGGCCCCGTTCGGTGCACGGATCTCCGCCAGCACCTGTTTGTTCATGGCGTCTTGCCACGCCTTGTTGCCGGGGATGTAGGGATTGGGCTGCTTCAAAAAGGGCGTGAGATCGGTAGCGACGCCTTTGGGCAGCGCGCCGTTGAGGCTGGTGTACTGCACCCAGTACACGTCCCAGAGTTCCCGCGCCGCTGCTTTGGCCCGAATGGCGGCGTTGGTGTCGGGAACATCCGTGGTCACGAACTGGATCTTGATGCCCGGATTTTTTTTCTGGTACTCGTCGGCAATGGTCTGGAATGCCTTGAGCGGGGTCTTGGCGTCTTTTTTGTTGGGGGTGTAGTGCTGGGCGTACATGGTGATGGTGCCAGTCCAGTTGCCTGGAGCAGCCAGGGCAGCGGACGCGATCAGCAGACCGGTGATGGATAATAGGTGTTTCATAGGACCTCCGAGGACCAGCAATTGTCGAATGACTGCATAAAATTAAAAGCCTCGCTGGCTTGAAATAGAGGGAACGCAGACTGGATGGGAACAGTCTACAGAAGTTATGAAGAAATTTAAGCGATAATAAATGACTATCCCTTCAGTACTGGACAACTTGATGTTGACAGTGTTCTGAACGGCATTTTTGCCGTTTGGGCATTTGATCGTAGTCTGAAACGGCAGTAGGCGGCT
>NZ_JNIV01000094.1 GCF_000701405.1 Deinococcus marmoris DSM 12784 | reverse complement strand
GAAGACGGCACCGTGATCGTGACCAAGGGCGACACCATTACCGCCGAGCAGGCCGATCTGGCCGAGCAGCACGGCAAGCTGGGCGCGCTGGCGACCACTGCCACGGGCGGTTCGATCTCGGACGCCTACGGCAATATCGCCGAGGCTTCCAGGGAGCGTCAGAAGGAGTACGTGATCGGCAAGGCCGCCGGGAGCGATCTGCTGGCCGAGGACGGCTCTACCATCGTGACCAAGGGCCAGATCATCACCGCCGAGCAGGCGGACCGCGCCGAGCAGGACGGCAAGCTGACCACGCTGGCCACCAGCGCCACGGGCGGCGTCATTATCGCGTCTGCGGGTCAGGCCCGTGACCGCGTGCAGGGCGGCTTCGACGACATGCGCAACGCCACTGCCGAGCGTCAGAAGACCTATGTGGTGGGCAAGACCGCCAGCCAGGACGTGTCCACCGACGCGGGCGAGACCATCGTCTACAAGGGCGGCGTGATCACCGAGTATCAGGCCGAGCGCGCCGAGCAGACGGGCAAGCTGGGCGCACTGACTGCCGCCGCGATCTCCAGCGGTATGCAGGGTGGACGTGGGGACGAAGTGGACCCCGGCAGCCCCGAGGCCGCCATTGGCCGCCGCGCCAAAACCGAGGTTCGCGGTCCCAGCGGCAGTCTGGTGGCCGCACAGGGCCAGATCGTCACGGCGGCGATTCTGGAGCGTGCCCAGCATCTGGGCGTTCAGGAGCAACTGCTGGCCGCCACCGTGGGCCGCCCGGCACAGGCAGGCGGCACCGACACCCGCGCCGCCCTGGCCGGTGGCCTGGAGAACGTGTCCAGCGGGGCCAGCAACCTGTTTGACCGCGCCAAGGGCTGGCTGGGCGAGCGCCGCGAGGACGCCGAGACCGCGCTGGACGAGCGCCAGCAGGCCGCCCACGAACAGAAGATCAAGGACGCCCTGGGCCGCCCGGTCAACCGCGTGATCCTGGCCCCCGACGACAGCATCATCCTGAATCTGGGCGAGATCGTGACCCACAAGGCCGTGCAGCTTGCCACAGACGGCGAAGTGCTGGACATCCTGCTGGACAGCGTGAGCATGGAAACGCCGGACATCAACCCGATGAACAGCCGTCCCGCCGAACACGGCAAGGGCGCGCTGGAGAGTCAGACGGACCTGGGCAAACAGAACATGCCTGACAGCGATCCCAGCACGCAGAGCTAAACACCCCTCGCGCTCAGGAACCCCCTCCCCACGGTGAGGGGGTTTTTGCTATCGGGAAATCCGGCAGCGGCCCCCGGCGGCGAATGGGAGACTGGCCCTCGTGCCTGCTGCGGACCGGGCCTATGCTGGCGGACATGGTTGAAACGCTGATTGGCAACACGCCGCTGGTGCAACTGCGCCGCGTGACGGAAGGCGGCATGGCCGACGTGTTCGTGAAACTGGAGGGCCAGAACCCCGGCGGCAGCATCAAGGACCGCACGGCGCTGGGATTGATCGAGGACGCCGAGCGCAGCGGACGCCTGAGGCCCGGCGGCACCATCGTGGAACCCACCAGCGGCAACACCGGCATTGGGCTGGCGCAGGTGGCGGCGGCCAAGGGCTACAAACTGATCCTGTGTATGCCCGCCCAGATGAGCGAGGAGCGCAAGCGAACGCTCAGAGCCTACGGCGCAGAACTGGTGCTGACCGATCCCGCGCGCCGCATGCTGGCCGCCATCGAGGAAGCTGAGCGCATCTCGGAGGAAACCGGGGCCGTGGTGATGGGCCAGTTCACCAACCCCGCCAACCCCGCTGTCCACGAGCGCACCACCGGCCCGGAACTGTGGCAGCAGATGGAAGGCCGCATTGACGCCTTCGTGTACGGCAGCGGCACAGGCGGCACCATCAGCGGTGTGGGGCGGTTCCTCAAATCCCAGAATCCAGACATTCAGATCATCGCCGTGGAACCCGCCCGCAGCAATGTCCTGAGCGGCGGCGAGCGCGGCGAACACGGCTTTCAGGGCATGGGGCCGGGGTTCATTCCCGATAATCTGGACCGGGGCATCATTGACCGCGTGATTACGGTCTGGGAGGAGGACGCCTACCCGCTGGCCCGCCGTCTGGCCCAGGAGGAAGGCATCTTTGTGGGCATGAGCAGCGGGGCCAATGCCTGGGCCTCGTTAAGTGTGGCCCGTGAACTGGGCGAGGGAAAACGGGTTGCCACCATCGCCTGCGACACCGGGGCGCGTTACCTGACCACGGCGCTGTTCAGCGATCAGACCGGGACGCCGCCGGGGTACACACCGTACTCGCGCGAACGGGTGCCGCAGGAAGGGCAGAGCTGACCGCCCGTCCAGCCGCCTGGGACAAATTAGTGAGTCGTCTAAGCATTCATTTGTAGAGAATTCTACAATCTCTTAAACTTTTCCCATGCTGACCAAGAAGCTCATCGCCGAGGCCATCGGCACCTTTGCCCTGCTGTTCGCGGGCATGCTCTCCATCGCCAACGACGCGACGTTGCTGGGTGTGGCCTTCGCGCACGGGCTGGCGATTGCCGTGATGGCGATGGCGCTGGGCACGGTCAGCGGCGGGCAATTTAACCCCGCCGTCAGCATTGGCCTGAGCCTGACCGGACACCAGAAATGGAGCGACACGCTGGCCTTTATTCCGGCGCAGTTCGTCGGCGGTATCCTGGGGGCTTTCGCGGCTGTGGCGGTGGCCGGACAGGAGGCGATGGTCAGGGGTGGATACGGCGCGGCGGCCCTGGGCAACGGCGTCAGCGTGGGCGGCGGACTGCTGGCCGAATTCATCACCTCCGCGTTCCTGGTCCTGGTGATCGTGAAGGTGGCCATTCACCAGAAAAGCGTGCTGGGCGGCCTGGTGGTGGGTCTGACCATCGTGGTGGGTATTCTGGCCGTCGGCCCCATCAGCGGCGCGACCATGAACCCGGCCCGCGCGCTGGGAGCGGCAGTGGCAGGCGGCACCTGGGCCAACATGTGGATTTACTTCGTGGGGCCGATTCTGGGCGGCGCAGTGGGGGCGTGGCTGGCCAATTACACCGAGGACCTGCGGCCCAAACCCGTGCCCGTGGGCGAGATGAACTGAACGCAGGCCCCCCACTCCAGCCCTCTCCCGCGTGGGGAGGGCTTTTTTTGTCCCCTTTTTATCCACGCCCTGCCCGCTACTATGCCCGCATGACCTCTCAACCTCGGCTGGTCCTCGCAGGCGGTTCCGGCTTTCTGGGGCGTGCGGTGGCGCGGCATTTTGCGGCTCTTGGCTGGGACGTGTTGACGGTTTCCCGCTCACCGTCCGCCGTGCCCATGCCGGGGCGCTGGGAGCGCTGGGACGGACTCCGGCAGGGCGAGTGGAGCCGTGAGATTGACGGGGCCGCCGCCGTGCTGAATCTGGCCGGGCGCACCGTGAACTGCCCCTACAACGCGCAGAACATGCTGGACATCTACACCTCGCGCCTGGACACCACGCGGGCGCTGGGCACGGCGATCCGGGACGCCGCAACGCCCCCGCCCGTGTGGCTGAACAGCAGCACCGGGACCATCTACCGCAGCGCCCAGACCCCCCAGACCGAGGCGGTAGGTGAGATCGGAGACGGCTTCAGCGTGGATGTGGGTCAGCGCTGGGAGGCGGCCCTGATGGAAGGGGAGTTGCCCCACACCCGCCGCGTGGCTCTGCGAACCGCGATGGTCTACGGCCTCGGCGCGGACGGCGTGATGGCCACCACCGATCCGCTGATGCGCCTGGGCCTGGGCGGCCCGATGGCCGGGGGCGCTCAGTACGTATCGTGGATTCACGAGCGCGATTTCTGCCGTGCGGTGGAGTTTCTCATCGGGAATGACCTGAGCGGTCCCGTCAACCTCAGTGCGCCCCATCCCTTGCCCAACCGCGATTTTCTGCGGGCGTACCGCCACGCCTGGGGAATGCCGCTGGGCATTCCGTCCACCGCCGGGCTGATCGGGCTGGGCGCAAGGGTCATGAACTCCGAGGCCGAACTGCTGCTCAAGAGCCGCTATGCGGTGCCGGAGAGGTTGTTAAAGGCGGGCTTCCAATTTGAATTCCCAGCCTGGCCGGGGGCGATTGCCGCGCTGGTGGCCGAGGTGCGGGAAGTGGGTCATGCGGCCCGCTAGGGTTGCGCTGATCACCGTTGGAGTCGTGGCGCTGGTGGCCGCACTCTCCGCCTGCTCGGACGTGCGCTATCTGGCGCAGGCGGCGGGGGGACAACTGGACCTGCTCCAGCGGGCGCGGCCCATTGCCGATGTGCTGGCCGACCCCGCCACCGACGCGGAGGTGCGCCGCAAGCTGGAGCTGGTGGGCCGGGTGCGCGCCTTTGCGATGACTGAGCTGGGCCTGCCTGATCACGGCTCGTTCCTGAAATACGTGGACGTGGGGCGGCCCGCCGTGGTCTGGAACGTGTTTTCCGCGCCGCCCGACAGCATTCACCTGCGAACCTCCTGTTTTCCCATCGCGGGCTGCGTGACCTACCGGGGCTACTTCCGCGAGGCTGCCGCGCGGGCCTACGCCGACAAGCGCCGCGCGGCAGGGGACGATGTGAGCGTGGGCGGCGTCAGCGCCTACAGCACGCTGGGTTACCTGAAAGACCCGGTGCTGTCCACCATGCTCAGTTCCTCCGACGCCAACCTGATCCGCACCGTTATTCACGAACTTGCGCACCCGGCGCTGTACGTGAAAGACGACACCGTGTTCAACGAGTCCTTTGCCACCGCCGTTGAAGAGGCGGGCATGCGCCGCTGGCTGAAGGAGTACGGCACTCCCGAACTGGCCGATGCGGATCGGCTGGCGCAGGAACGAGCGGCGGGCTTTGAGAAACTGCTGCTGCAAACACGCGGCGAACTGGAAGCCCTGTACGCCCAGAAGCTCCCCGCTGCCGAGGTCCAGACCCGCAAGGCTGCTGTTATCCAGACCCTGAATGACCGTTACGCCACCTTGAAAGCGGGCTGGGGCGGCTACGCAGGTTACGACGGCTGGTTTGCGCGTGGGGCCAACAACGCCTCGCTGGGCGCGGTGGCCGCCTACGCAACATTGGTGCCGGACTTCCTGGCCCTGCTAGAGCGCAACGGGGGCGATATCCCCGCATTCATCAAGGCAGCGGCTGAATGCGCCAAGCGCCCGAGTGCCGAGCGGCAGGCGTGTTTGAAGGGTGAATAGGAAAACGTGACTGGCACACGTCTATCGGCCCATCGCCAGCCCCTGAAATCCCAGCCCACCTGAAGAAAACCTGACGGCTCCCGCGTGTCCCGCCCCGCGTCTGAAAGAATGCCGCCATATGTGGACCCTGGTTCTCAACAGCGGCAGCAGCAGCCTCAAATTCGCCGTGATCGATCCGGCCTCCGGTGAAACGCGCATCTCCGGGCTGGCCGAGCGGCTGGGTGCGGAGGCGGCGTCCATGCGGCTGGACTCGGATGGTGTGCGGCAGACCCATTTCCTGAACGGCGGCAGCTACGCCGAGGCCATGCGGCTGGTGCTGGCCGAGCTGGACGCGCTGGGTCTGCGGCAGGACGTGCGGGCCGTGGGCCACCGCGTCGTTCACGGTGGCAGCCGATTCAGCGCCCCCGCCGTCATTACCCCCGAGGTGCTGGAGGCCATCCGCGATTGCGTGCCACTGGCCCCGCTGCACAACCCGGCGAATATCGCGGGCATAGAGGCGGCCATGAACGCCTTTCCGAGGCTGCCACAAGTGGCTGTCTTTGACACCGCCTTTCATCAGACCCTGCCCGAAGTCGCCTACCGCTACGCCGTGCCGGAGGAGTGGTACCGGCAGCACGGCGTCCGGCGCTACGGCTTTCACGGCATCAGCCACGCGTTTGTGGCCGGGGAGGCGGCGCGGGTGCTGGACCGTCCAGTTTCAGACCTCAATCTGATCACCGCCCACCTGGGCAACGGCTGTAGCGTCACTGCGGTGGCAAGCGGGCGCAGCGTGGACAGCAGCATGGGCCTGACGCCGCTGGAGGGTCTAGTCATGGGCACCCGCAGCGGCAACGTGGACCCCGGCCTGCACGATTATCTGGCGCGCGTTTCGGGCCTGACCCTGACCCAGATCACGGCGGCCCTGAACCGTGAGAGCGGGTTGCTGGCCCTTTCGGGGTTGACCAACGACATGCGCGAACTGGAGGAAGCGGCGGCGCGCGGACATGATGGCGCGCGGCTGGCGGTAGAAATCTTCGTCTATCGGCTGGCGCAGGGCATTGCAGCAATGGCTGTCGCTCTGGGCCGCGTGGACGGTCTGGTCTTCACCGGAGGCATCGGGGAGAACAGCGCCACGGTGCGCGCGGCGACGCTGGCCCGCCTGCCTTTCATGGGGTTCAGGCTGGATGAGGCCACCAACGCAGCAGCCGTGCGCGGCCAGAGCGGCTCAATCAGCGTCCCAGACAGCCTCCCCGCGCTGGTAGTCAACACAAACGAGGAATGGATGATCGCCCGCGAGACGGTGCAAGTCCTGACGGAAACAGCCCGCTGAGCGCACGCTTCTAAAATTTCTTCCACGCCCGAAACGAGAGCTTTTTGCCCCTCCCCACCTGCGGGGGAGGCTGGGACTGGTACAGCTCCGCAGGAGAGGGGGGAAACGCAAACGCCTTCCCAGCGCCACCAGAACGAAATACCTTCCACTCTCAGACCTTTAGACCCCTCCGAAGGAGGAACCCATGAAAACCCTCTTCATCGCCCCCACCCGCAACGCCGTGGGCCTGTCCAGTACGGCGCTGGGCCTGACCCGCGCGCTGGAACGGCAGGGCCTGAAAGTCGCCTTTCTCAAGCCCATCGCCCAGACGCACGAAAGTGCCACCGACGACAGCGTGCATTTTGCCCGCGTGCTGGCGCACCTGAAGACCCCCGATCCGATTCCCCTGTCCAGGGCCGAGGACCAGCTCAGCCACGGCGCGGAAGAGGAATTGATGGAGAACGTGATCGCCCTGTCGCGTGCGGCCACCGACGGCGGCGGCGCGGACGTGCTGATCGCCGAGGGGCTGGCCCTGACCGAGCGCAACGTCTATGCGGGCGCGTTGAACGCCTCGCTGGCCCGCAACCTGGAGGCCAGCACCGTTCTGGTCTCCAGTCTGGCGGGGGTGACGGCGGGAACGCTGGCCGACGAACTGGAAATCGCCGCCCAGAATTACCGCCGCAGCGACGGCACCGGGCTTTCCGGGTACGTGCTGAACTTTGCGCCGCCCACCCTGGACTTCGGTGGTCTGATGTCCGAACTGCGGGCGCGCAGTCCTCTCCTTGCCAGCGGAGAACTGCCGCTGCTGGGCGTGGTGGCGCAGTCGCCCGCGCTGGCTGCCCCGCGCACGCTGGACGTGGCCCGCTATCTGGAGGCCGAGGTGCTGAACGAGGGCGAGGCCCAGCTCAGGCGCGTCACCAGCACCGTGGTCACCGCCCGCACGGTGCCGCGTATGGCCCATCTGTTCGTGCCCGGCGCGCTGGTGGTCACCCCCGGAGACCGCGAGGACGTGATCATGGCCGCGTCGCTGGCGCACCTGAGCGGCGTGCCGCTGGCGGGCCTGATGTACACCTCGGACAGTGGGCCGGAGGACAGCATCGAGCGGCTGTGCCGGGCATCCCTGACCTCCAGTCTGCCCGTCATGCGCGTGAAGACCAATTCCTTCAACACCGCCTCGCGGCTCTCGCGCATGGACGCCCGCGTGCCGCACGACGACACCCAGCGCATGGACCACACGCTGGACTTCATCGCGGACCGCCTGGATCTGGCCGCCCTGAAAACCCGCATCCGCACGCCGGACGTGGTGGGCGAGCGCCGTCTTCCCCCCAGCGCTTTCCGCTACGAGCTGATCCAGCGCGCCCGCGCCGCCAACAGGCGCATCGTGCTGCCCGAGGGCGACGAACCCCGCACCATCCGCGCCGCCATCCGCTGCGTGGAAAAGGGCATTGCCCGCCCGCTGCTGCTGGCCTCGCCCGAAAAGGTGCGTCAGGTGGCCGATGGACTGGCCCTGATCCTGCCGCCGGGCCTGGAAATCATTGACCCGGATACCATCCGCTCCAATTACGTGGCCCCGATGGTGGAATTGCGGAAGAGCAAGGGCCTGACCGCCCCGCAGGCCGAGGCGCAACTGGAAGACACTGTGGTGCTGGGCACCATGATGCTGGCGCTGGGCGAGGTGGACGGTCTGGTGTCCGGCGCGGTCCACACCACCGCCAACACCGTGCGCCCGGCCATGCAACTGATCAAGACGGCTCCCGGCGCGGCGCTGATTTCGTCTATCTTCTTCATGCTGATGCCCGAGCAGGTGCTGGTCTACGGCGACGCGGCCATCAACCCCAACCCCAACGCCGAGGAACTGGCCGACATCGCCATCCAGAGTGCCGACAGCGCCCTGGCCTTCGGGATCACGCCGCGCATCGCCATGCTGTCCTACAGCACCGGGGAGAGCGGCAGCGGCGAGGACGTGGAAAAGGTGCGCGTGGCCACCGGTCTGGTGAAAGAACGCCGCCCTGACCTGCTGGTGGACGGCCCAATGCAGTACGACGCCGCCAGTGTGATGAGCGTGGGCCGCCAGAAAGCCCCCGACAGCGAGGTGGCAGGCCGCGCCACCGTGTTCATCTTCCCCGATCTGAACACGGGCAACACCACGTATAAAGCGGTGCAGCGCGCGGCGGGCGTGGTGGCGGTGGGGCCGATGCTTCAGGGCCTCCGCAAACCCGTGAACGATCTGTCGCGCGGGGCGCTGGTGGACGACATCGTGTACACCATCGCGCTGACGGCGATTCAGGCGGCGCAGGGGGAGGCGGCGCAGGCGGAAGCGGTACGAGGTCAGGAGAGCGAAGGGCAGTAAGAAGAACGCGACGCTGCCCAGACCTAGTGGTACAACTCCGCCCGACTCAGGGGCACACTCGCCTGCCTTTCCTCATCCGGCTTGGCCAGCAGGCTCTGAAAGATGCTCAGGTGGCCCTTCTGGAAGTAGTACGACGTGGCCCCCAGATAGATGCGCCACAGCCGGAAGCGTTGCTCGCCCAGCGCGGCCAGTGCCTCGGCCCGGTGCGTTTCCAGATTGCCCGCCCAGTGGCCCAGCGTCAGGGCGTAGTGTTCGCGCAGGTTTTCCACGTCGCGCACTTCAAACAGGGCTTCGCTGGCGTGTTTCAGGGTTTCCCAGACGGGCAGCAGTTCGCCGTCCGGGAAGACGTACTTGCGGGCAAAGTTGCCGCTTTGCAGCCACATCGGCACCCGTGCCTGCCCGATGCCGTCGCTGATGGCGTGGTTCAGCATCAGCCCGCCGGGCTTCAGGGCCGCGTAGGCGGTGCGGAAGTAGGTGGGCATGTTCTTGCGGCCCACATGCTCGGCCATGCCGACGCTGCTGATCTTGTCGTACTGGGCCTGCCCAGTCCCCAGCACATCGCGGTAATCGCGCAGTTCCAGCGTCACCAGATGTTCCAGCCCCGCCGCCTTCACCCTGGCAACGCCCTCCGCGAGTTGCGCCTCGGACAGCGTGACCCCGTGAACCCGCACGCCGTAGTTTTGCGCGGCGTAGATCGCCAGACCACCCCAGCCGCAGCCGATGTCCAGCAGATGCTCCCCCGCCTTGAGCCGTAGCTTGCGGCAGATGTAGTCCAGCTTGGCTGCCTGCGCCTCGTCCAGCGTCTCGGTCCCGCTAGGAAAGTAGGCGCAGGAATAGACCATCCGTTCGTCCAGCCACAGCTTGTAAAAGTCGTTGGACACGTCGTAGTGGTACTGCACGGCCTGCTGATCGCGCCCCCGGCTGTGCTGCTCTCCCTCCAAACTGGCGGTGACGGGAGCGGCGGCTGGCCCGGAAGCGCGGCGCAGGGTCTGAACCGTTCTCAGCAGTGCCGGAGCCTGGGCCATCTTGAAGGCCGCATCAAAATCGTCGGCAATTCCGGCGATGGTGCCGATGTCGCCCTCGATCTCAAAGTCGCCGCGCAGGTACGCCTCGCCCAGCGCCAGATCCACTGGCAGCCGCAGCATCCGGCCCAGGGTCTGTTCGCTGTTCACGGTCAGGGTGGCGCGGCTGGGCCGGGTGGCGGGAATGACCGTGCCGTCCCACAGCCGCACCTCAAAAGCACGCCCGCTGGGCAGCACGGCCCCCAGCAGGTGCAGCGCGGCGGCGCGCAGTTCGGGGGCAGTGGGCGGGGGCCGCGTGGCCCGGCGCACGATCAGGGCCGTGCCGAGGCTAGCAGCGGTTAAAAGTAAGCGGCGGCCAGAGCGTGAAGGGCGAGGAGAAGACATGGCCCACGCTAGCGCGCCGGGACGTATGGATGGGTGGGAGTGGAGGCGCAATTCTCTTTTCCGCTCATTTCTGCCATCCCGCACGGAGGCTTTCCTGGCGAGATCATTCGCCACTCTTCAGCGGCGCTGAGACTTGAAAAAATCCTTGCGCTTGATCTTGACCATGCGCCCGTCGGGGTGATGCCAGACAATGCCTTCCATCTCTGGACGTGCTTCCAGATACGTCTTCAGGCCAGCAAAATCAAGTGGGGCATCATTTAGGTGTTCCTCGCCATGTCGGATCAAAACGTGTTGTACAAGCCCTTCGGGGTTTCCCTGAACTTTTGGCCCGATCAGTTCATAGGTGCCGTCTGGCAAAGCAGCGCTGGCACTGGCCCAGGCTTCGCGGTGAAAGGCGTCATTCGGCCCGTCGTCCACGGGCACCCAGCCCGGGTGATGGCCGGTGACTGGATCGGGTTCCTGTGCAGCCTCGAAGCCGGACGGCGGCGTGCGGCCTTTCTTGGCGTCATAGCGTTTGAGCAGTCGCCCATCACGGACCAGACAACTGGTGCCGTCCCATTTTCGGGTTGCCACGCCCTCTCCGGTTAGGACCCATTCGGCCCCCGGTACCACCTCGTCCCTGACCAAACGGTCCGTTTCGTAGTTGCGCTGAAATAGGCTCAGAATTTTTTGCATGTGCTTCTCCTCAGAAACAGTCTGGCAGATCATCAACAATTGGAATTGCGTCATCTGGCCTACCCACAGAAAAACCCCCGTCACACCGGACGGGGGATTCTCTGCTCAGCCTTGCCGAAAAACAGCTTCGTTTACAGCGAGATCAGGAACGGGTCTTCCAGCGCCTCGGCAATGAATCGCACAAAGCGGGCCGCATCTGCTCCGTCGATCAGGCGGTGATCGTAAGTCAGGCTCAGGGGCAGCATGTTGCGCGGCTCGAAGGCGTTTGTTTCCTTGTTCCAGACCGGCTCCAGGCCGCCGCGCGAGACGCCCAGAATGGCGACTTCGGGGCTATTCACAATCGGGGTGAAGGCGTGCCCGCCGATGCCACCCAGGTTGGAAATGGTGAACGTGGCCCCCGACATCTCATCGGGCTTGAGCTTGCGTTCGCGCGCCCGGCCTGCCAGCTCGGCCAGCTCCAGCACCAGTTCGGTGATGCTCTTGCGGTCCGCGTCCTTGACCACCGGGACCAGCAGACCCACCGGGGTATCCACCGCCACGCCGATGTTCACGTAGTCCTTGAAGACCACCTGCTGCGCTTCCAGATCCAGGCTCGCGCCGAACTTGGGGAACTGGCGCAGGGCGTTCGCCACGACTTTCATCAGGATGTGGGTCATGGTCAGCTTGCCGCCCGCTTTCTCCACCCGCGCGCCGAAGCGTTTGCGGGTCTCTTCCATCGCGGTGACATCGGCCTTGTCGAAATGGGTGACCATCGGCACCGTGGTCCACGAGGCGGTCATGGAGCGCACGGTGGCCTTGCGGATGCCGGACATGTCCTCGCGCTTGACCGTGCCCCACTTCTCGAAATTGGGCAGTGGCGCGGCCTGAATCTGCGCTGGAGCGGCGGGCGCATTGCTGGCGGCAGGAGTAGCGGCGGCGACGGGCTGCACGCTGGGCGTTCCGGCGGTGCGGCGCACGTCTTCCTCGCTGATACGTCCGGCGATCCCGGTGCCGTGAACGTCGTGGATGTCCACGCCGATCTCGCGGGCCATGCGGCGCACGCTGGGGGCGGCGGGAACAACCGTGCGCCCGTCGTAGGTCTGGGTGTTGTAGGGACGCTGCGCGCCGGGGGCCTGGGTCACGGCTCCTGCGGCGGCGGGCAGCTTGTCGTGATTGCCAGAAGCGGCGCGAGCCTGCTGACCCTGCGGCGCGGCCTGCGCCTTCTGCGATTCCTGCTGCGCCTGTGCCACACGGTTGGCTGTGGCTGGGTCAGAGGCCGTGGCGCTGGATTCCACGTTCGCCGCCTGATCGCCGCCGCCCTGGGTTGCTGGAGTCTGGCTGACCGGGGCGCTGGCCGCAGAACCGCCCGCACCGCCCGACAGCGTGAGGATGGTGCCGCCCACGTTCACGGTATCGCCCACCGCCACGCCGATGCTTTCCACCGTGCCGCCCGCGCTGGAGGGAACCTCGATCACGGCTTTGTCGGTCTCGATCTCGATGACCGGATCGCCCTCTTTCACGGTGTCGCCCACCTTGACCAGCACGGTCACGACGGTTCCCTTCTCGATGTTGTCGCCCACATCGGGCAGCGCAACAACCGTGCCGCCGCCGCTGGAGCTGGCTGGGGCAGACTGAGCCTGCTCGCCCGCCTGCGCCTTCTGGGATTCCTGCTGGGCCTGCGCCACGCGGTTGGCCGTGTCCGGGTCAGAGGCGGTGGCGCTGGATTCCACGTTCGCAGCCTGATCGCCGCCGCCCTGCGCTGGAGCTGCTGCTGCCGGAGCCGCTGGAGCTGCGCTGCCGCCGCTCAGGGTCAGGATCACGCCGCCCACGTTCACGGTGTCGCCCACGTTGACCGACACGGCTTCCACGGTGCCGCCCTCGCTGGCGGGGACTTCAATGACGGCCTTGTCGGTCTCGATCTCGATGATCGGATCGCCCTCGGCAATGGTGTCGCCCGCTTTGACCAGCACGGTGACGACGGTTCCCTTCTCGATGTTGTCCCCGACGTCGGGGAGTTTCAGTTCTGTCGCCATTTGGAGGCTCCTTGGGTTGTGGTTCTGATTTGAGTTGTGTGTTGGTAGGACGGCTGCGCCGTTCACCCCCCTCCCAGCCTCCCCCGCAAGGGGGGAGGAGCTAAAAGATGGGTCAGCGCAGGACGGGCGCGGCGCGTTCTGGATCAATGCCCAGATCGGCAATCGCCTTCGCCACCACGTCGCCCTTGACCTTGCCGTCACGCTGGAGGGCGTACAGGGTGGCCACGACGACGTGCTTGGCGTCCACCTCGAAGAAGTCGCGCAGTTCGGCGCGGCCCTCGCTGCGGCCAAAGCCGTCGGTGCCCAGGGTCCACAGCTTGCGGTCCAGGTGACCGTTCAGACCGTCCGCGCCCAGCTTGACGTAGTCGGTGACCGAAACCAGCACGCCGGGGGCGTTGTCGGTGGACAGTTGCTGGGACAGGTAGCTCACTTTCGGTTCGTCGGTGGGGTGCAGCATGTTGTGGCGCTGGGTCAGCAGGGCGTCCTGATGCAGTTCCTTGTAGCTGGTCACGCTCCACAGGTCCGCCGCCACGCCGTAGCCCGCCAGCATCTCCACGGCTTTCTGCGCGGCGTCCATCGCGGGTCCGCTGGCAAGAATCTGGGCGCGCAGCTTGGCCTTCTTATTGGCGTTGCGCTGGAACAGGTACATGCCCTTGAGAATGCCGTCGTGGATTTCCTCGTGGGTGCGTCCGTCGTCGGGCATGGCGGGCTGAATCTCGTTCTCGTTGTCCACGGTGATGTAGTAGAACTCGTCGATGCCGTCCACGTACATGCGCTGAATCCCGGCCTCGATGATCACGGCCAGTTCGTAGGCGAAGGCCGGGTCATAGGTTTTGAGGTTCGGCACCACGTAGCCCTGCAAGTGGCTGTTGCCGTCCTGGTGCTGGAGGCCCTCGCCGTTCAGGGTGGTGCGCCCGGCAGTTGCGCCCAGCAGGAAGCCGCGCGCCTTCTGATCCGCCGCCGCCCACACCAGATCACCGATGCGCTGCATCCCGAACATGGAGTAAAAGACGTAGAAGGGAATGGTGGGCACGCCGTGGTTGGCGTAGCTGGTGGCGGCGGCGATCCACGAGGACATCGCGCCGTCTTCCGTCAGACCTTCTTCCAGCATCTGACCGTCGATGCTTTCCTTGTAGACCATCAACGAGCCGCTATCAACGGGGGTGTAGGTCTGACCGCGCGGGCTGTAGATGCCGATGCGCGGCACCAGCGCGTCCATGCCGAAGGTGCGGGCCTCGTCGGGCACGATGGGCACGATCAGTTTGCCGATTTCCTTGTCGCGCAGCAGCTTGCTCATGATCGAGACGGCGGCCATCGTGGTGGAGACCGGACGGCCCTTGCTGCCGCCCGCGAATTCCTCGTAGAACTCGCCGGTGGGGACGGTGGGGTGCGGGTACTCCACCTTGCGCGAGGGAATCAGACCGCCCAGCGCGGCGCGGCGTTCCAGGGCGTACTTGACTTCCGGGCTGTCGGGGCCGGGGTTGTAGTACTCCAGTGCCCCCACCTGCTCGTCGGTCAGGGGCAGTTCCAGCAGGTTCCGCAGGGCGATCAGGCTGGCCGTGTCCAGCTTCTTGACGTTGTGGGCCACGTTGCGGGCCTGCGCGCTCTCGCCCAGGCCGTAGCCCTTGACGGTGCGCGGAATGATGATGGTGGGGCTGCCCTTGTGTTCGGTGGCGGCCTTGTAGGCGGCGTAGATCTTGTGAACGTCGTGGCCGCCCCGGTTCAGCAGTTCCAGATCGGCATCACTCCAGCCCTCGATCAGGCGCTTGAGTTCGGGGGTGTTGAAGAACTTCTCGCGCAGTTCCTTGCCGCCGAAGGCCGCGTACCGCTGAGATTCGCCGTCCACCAGCAGCTCGAAGCGCTTGACGATGGTGCCGTTGTAGTCCTTTTGCAGTAGCTCGTCCCACTTGCCGTCCCAGATCACCTTGATGACATTCCAGCCTGCGCCCCGGAACAATGCCTCGAACTCCTGGATGACCTTGGAGTTGGCGCGCACCGGGCCGTCCAGGCGCTGAAGGTTGGCGTTCAGCACGAAGATCAGGTTGTCCAGGTTCTCGTAGGAGGCAAAGCGGATCGCGCCGATGCTCTGTGGCTCGTCCATCTCGCCGTCTCCCAGGAAGGCCCAGACTTTTGCATCCCCCTTGGGCTTGAGGCTGCGGTTTTCCAGGTACTTGATGTACCGCGCCTGATAGATCGCCTGGATCGGGCCGAGGCCCATGCTGACGGTGGGGAATTCCCAGTAGTCGGGCATCAGCCAGGGGTGGGGGTAGCTGGCGAGGCCGGGGCCGTCCGGGGACAGTTCACGGCGGAAACGGTTCATGCGGCCCTCGTCCCAGCGGCCTTCCAGGAAGCTGCGGGCGTACACGCCGGGAGAAGCGTGGCCCTGGAAGAACACCAGATCGCGGTCCTGCCCGGCTTCCGGCCCCCGGAAGAAGTGGTTAAACCCGACTTCCAGCAGTTCGGCGGCGCTGGCGTAGGTGGCGAGGTGGCCGCCGATACCGTCGCTGGCCTTGTTGGCGCGCAGCACCATGATCACCGAGTTCCAGCGGATCGCGTTGCGGAACTTCAGCTCCAGCGCCTCGTTGCCGGGGTATTCGGGCTGGGCCTCGACATCAATGGTGTTGATGTACGGCGTGTTCTGCTTGAATTCAATCGGCGCGCCCTGAAAATAGGCGTAGTGATCGAGTTCGGTCAGCAGTTCCGCCGCGCGGTTGTCCCCGGCGTCGGCAAACACATAGGCCAGTGAGTCCAGCCACTCCTGCGTTTCCACGCTGTTGAGGGAATCGCGGTCCTGCGGAGGAAGTCCCGCACGCGGCGGGCGGTTGGGCGGCTGTTTTGTCATGGGGCCAGTCTAGGCCACCCCGTTCAACACTTCCAACAGGCGTTTGTCACGCGATTCACCAGACGCGGTGGTGAGTGCAGCTTTGCGGTTTCCTGGCCCCCTGCCGCTGCCATACTGGGGACATCAATGCAGCAGAACCCGTACAGCGGTCACGGCGTGAGCGCCCGCAAAGGCCAGACGCTGGCGCGCACGCTGGGGGCCGGGGAGTATTCGCTGGTGGTGGACAATGGCGCGGCAGACGGCTGGTACTTCCTGTCGCTGGCCGGGTTGGAGAAGGGTGGGGGAACGGCGGCGGGGCGTGAGGGGTTGGCGAGGTTTGGGGTGTGTGGCGAGCTGAAAATTGCCAATAAATATGAGTTTATTGGTGTGTGTAGTCACCTGTTAAGTTTTAAACAAGATATCGTGTATTTTAAAATTGTAAGAAGTCAATAGGAAAGTCGAGATCTTTGAATCTGACTTAGGAGAGAATAATTATGGTTCCAATAGATATAGTTGCTGCTTTGACCCCAATTATTACTGCCAAGTTGGAGTCTTATATCAATTCAAGTCTTGATAAAGTCAACTTGAATTTACAGCGTAAGTCTGAGATATCGGCTAGTATTTCTGACTATAGCAACAGGACTTATCAAAAACTTTATTATTTAAAAACAATTATATATCAAGACAAGTCATTTCCACTCCTAGATTTGTACCATCCTTTAAAAGTTATCGCTCTTGGCGAGGTGGATTCGACCGAAATTAATTCAAACTGTCTCTTTTTTTTAGAAGAGCATGATAAAATACTTATTACCGATTATGCTGGTATGGGGAAATCCACCATCTCAAAATTTATGTATCTAACTGACCTTACGCGCTACGATTTGAAGACTCCATGAAATCATCAGGATTTCTTGCTTCGCACTGCGGCGACGCAAACTGGGGAGGTGACTCGCCGGATGATGGAACTGTACAGCGATTTCTTGATCTCCTCGTTCGGTCAAACGAGTGCCACCATGCTCGCCCAGTTGCTGCTGGGGGAAGTCAGTCACGATCAGGTCACTCGTTTTTTGCGTCAGGAAGAGGCTTTTTCCCGTACGCTCTGGAAACTGGCAAAGCCGTTGGTCAGGCAGATCGAGCAGGAGGACGGAACGCTGAGTGTCGATGACTGTGTGA
>NZ_JNIV01000093.1 GCF_000701405.1 Deinococcus marmoris DSM 12784 | reverse complement strand
AAACAGTAGTCCGGAAGGTTTTTGACGAATGGGGTGGGGATCGTCCATGTTGATGTGTGGCAACACAACGGACGACCCCCATCCAGATTCTAGCGACTCTGCTTTCTGGAACCAGAGTGCGTGCCACCCAGGCTGCCTATCTTCAGGTGCTTCTGGTGCTGTGGCTGGTCGTTCCTGGACGACTGAATTTCACCAATCTGACCCGCTATGGCGGGCCATCTGAGCGAACCCATCGTGCCTGGTTCCAGAAACCCCTGCCATGGGTAGAGTTGAATACCCGTCTGATCTTGCAGCTGCAAGATCAGGAGTGCCTGGGTTCAACATCCATTCTTGGGATTGACGCTGTCTTCATCAACAAAAATGGCCACTGTACCCCTGGCATAGCTCAGTTCTGGAGCGGCTGTCAACAGCGTTCACTCTCTGGATTGGAAGGCTCTTGTGTGACGTGGGTCGATCTGGAAACCCAGCAGCCATTCCCGCTGTCCATCAGCCAGACGCCTGCGAACTTGCCTGGCAAGCAGACGCGCACGGATGTCTACGCCCAGGACATGCTGAACACCTTGACCCAATTGCCTCATGCCATGCGCGAACAGGTGCTGGCTGTAGTGAGTGATGCCTACTACGCCAAGAAAAAGTTTGTTGACCCTGTAGTGGACGAAGGGCAACTGCCCTTCGTCGGAAAGCTCCGCCGGGACGCCTCCCTCAAGCATCTCTATCCTGGCCCCAAAACAGGCCGCCGTGGGCGCCCCAAAAAATACGATGGCAAGGTAAGTTTGAGCGATTTCTCTCGCTGGGACGTGCTGCCGTGGACGGACACCTGCACGGCATACACCACCGTGGTGTATGCCGTGGCACTGAAGCGAGAGGTCCGGGTGGTGGCCCTGCTGTGGCCAGGCAAGTCGGGGCCGACCCTCGAATTGCTGTTCAGTACGGATCCCACGATGGACGCGGCCACCATTGTCAGGCTCTACCGCGTTCGTTTTGCGATGGAGTTTCCGTTCCGGGACGGCAAGCAATTCGCGGGCCTCAATGATTGCCAGTCCCGTCAGGCTCAGGCGCTGCACTTCCACTGGAATATGGCGCTGCACAGCGTTTCTGTAGCCAGAGCCAGTCAGTTGATGAACCAGCGGGTCAGCCCGCTGGTCTTCAGCATGGAAGACGAAAAACGCCGTGCCTATAACGAATTTTTCGCCGACCGATTATTGTCCATGTTGCCTGGCGATCTGACTTGCGAAAAAATCCGCCCACAGATCGCTAACCTGCTGCTCCTGGGAGTCAAGGCTGCTTGAAAGTTTCCGGACTACTGTGAAAGCGACGCATGGGACGGTTTTTTTAGCTCCTCTCGCCTTGCAGGGGAGTCTGGTACTGGAGTGGCTCAAAGCGAGGGGGGAGTCGCAAACGTCCTTCCAGCGCGAGTTGAGAAAATAACATCCTGCCGAAATCAGCGCGGAGCCGAAGATGAGAGACTTGGCTGTCTCGTCCAACCCTGTGGGGGAGATTGAGAGAGCCATCTCCATGTCAAGATGCCCAGCCTTTTCACCCCTCAACCCCGTGTTAGCCTCCCTCCGTGATCGAACGTTACCTGACCCCTGAAATGAAGACCCTCTGGTCCGAGGCCAGCAAGTACCGCGCGTGGCTGCGGGTGGAACTGGCGGCGATGGACGCCCAAGCCGATCAGGGTGAGGTTCCGCGCGAGGCGCATACGGCGCTGCTGGAGCAGACGGGGGCAGACCCGATTGACGACGCCTTCGCCGCCCGCGTGGCCGAGATCGAGGCCGTCACCCGCCATGACATCGTGGCCTTTACCCGCGCCCTCAGCGAGCGCTACGGCGACGAGGCCCGCTTTATCCACCACGGCCTGACCAGCACCGATGTGGTGGACACCGCCCAGAACCTGCTGCTGGACGAGGCGCTGACCCTGATCCTGGCCGATGCTGCCGCGCTGCGCGAGGTCTGCCGCACGCAGGCACTGGCCTACAAGCACACGCCCACGGTGGGCCGCACCCACGGCATCCACGCCGAGCCGATGACCTTCGGCCTCAAGTTCCTGAACTGGATGGCCGCGCTGGACCGTGATCTGGAACGGCTGACGGCGGCCCGCAAGCGTATTCAGGTGGTCATGCTCTCCGGTTCGGTGGGCACCTACGCCCACGTCTCGCCGCAGGTAGAGGTGGAAGTGGCCCGCGCCTGGGGCTGGGAAGCCGCGCCAGTCACCAACCAGACCCTGGCCCGTGACCGCCACGCCGAGGTGCTGGCCGCGCTGGCGATCTTCGGCACCACGCTGGAAAAAATTTCCGTCGAAATCCGTCACCTCCAGCGCTCGGAGGTCCGCGAGGCAATGGAACCCTTCGGCAAGGGGCAGACGGGCAGTTCCTCCATGCCGCACAAGAAAAACCCGATCCTGACCGAGAACGTGACCGGCTTTGCCCGCCTGCTGCGCGGCTTTCTGACCACCGGGCTGGAAAACGTGGCCCTGTGGCACGAGCGCGACATCAGCCACTCCAGCGCCGAGCGCGTCATTCTGCCCGACGCCACCGCCGCCGCCAGCTACGCCACCCGCCGCCTGACCGGGGTGCTGCGTGGTCTGGTGGTCTTCCCGGAGCGGATGCTCAAGAACATGAACGATCTGGGCGGTCTGGTCTTCAGCCAGCGCGTGCTGCACGCTTTAATTGACGAGAAGGGCATGACCCGCGAAACGGCCTACGATCTGGTCCAGCGTCACGCCCTGAAAAGCTGGGAAACCGGCGAGGGCCTGCGCGAACTGCTGGCCGCCGATCCCGAATGCCCCCTGAACGACGCCGAACTGGACGGGGCCTTCGATCTGGCGTGGTATCTGCGCCATGTGGATGATATTTACGTGCGCTTTGGGATGTGAGCCGAAATCACACTCAGTTGAGCAGACGAATCTCGCACGTTCCCGCGCTCCGCAAAGTCTTCCAGTCCGCGTGGTAGTCAGAGATCGCCGCCCGCTGATTCTTATCTGCGAACACGAATTTGCAGCGCCCGGTTTCCTGGTTCAGCGCCGAGTACAGCGACAGTTGCATCGTCCGACTCGTGGAAAAATAATGCAGGGTTGCGCCCCTGGTGACTTCACCGACCATCAGCGCGCTGGAATCGTCTTTCGGGGCGTCGATGGGCGTGGTGAATTTGACGGTCTTGATGGAAATCGTGCCGGTGATCGGTGGCTGGCCCTCTGGCGTGGCCGTGTACTCCCAGAGCTGTCCGGCCCTGATCGGCAAAGGAGCGGTGGGTGAGGTGGCAGCCGGGGCGCAGGCCACCAGCCCTACGCCGAGGATAAAGAAAATCCGTTTCACCGTGCCAGCGTAGTGCCAGACCCATTCCGGCGGTGTCACATTCCTGCATCCTTTATGCTGCCCGCATGGGATTTATTCTTCGGCTTCTGGTCAATGCATTGGCGCTGTACTTGCTGACTCGGGTGTATTCGGGCGTGTTCTTCGAGGGCGGCGCAGAGGTGGGCAGCGTCCTGGTCGCTGCGCTGGTGATGGGCATCGTCAACGCGTTGATCCGCCCCGTCCTGCTGCTGCTCTCGCTGCCGCTGACGCTGCTCACGCTGGGGTTGTTCACGCTGGTGGTCAACGGCGTGGTGCTGCTGCTGGTCGCGGCGGTCACGGCGCTGGATACGGCGGGCTTCGGCGCGGCCATCGTGGGCGCATTGATTCTGACCGTCATTTCCTGGCTGCTGGATTCGCTGGTGGGTGTGCTGGGTCTGGACGGAAAACGTGACTGAGTTGACCGTGCCTGAGACGGCCCCGCAGGTCAGGCCGCAGGTGGTCAGCTCCCCAGAAGACCTGCGCGCCGCGCTGGCCGGGCGGGGCCGTGTGGGGCTGGTCCCGACGATGGGCTACCTGCACGACGGCCACGCCACCCTGATGCGCCGCGCCCGCGAGGTCTGCGACGTGCTGGTGGTCAGCATCTTCGTCAATCCGCTGCAATTCGGCCCCAGCGAGGATCTGGCCGCCTACCCCCGCGATCTGGAGCGTGACCTGGGTGTGGTGGCGGGGGCCGGGGTGGACGTGGTGTTCATGCCGGGTGTGGAAACGATGTACCCGCCCCGCTTCGACACCCGCGTGGTGGTCTCCGGCGTCAGCGAGGGGCTGGACGGTGCCTCGCGGCCCGGTCATTTCGTGGGGGTCGCCACCGTGGTCCTCAAGCTGTTGAATCTGGTGCGCCCGGACGTGGCCTTTTTTGGCGAGAAGGACTGGCAGCAACTGGCCGTGCTGCGCCAGATGGTCCGCGATCTGAATGTGCCGGTGGAGGTGGTGGGTCTGCCCACCGTGCGCGCTGCTTCTGGACTGGCCCTCAGCAGCCGCAACAGTTACCTGACCGCAGAGCAGCAGGCACGCGCCGCCGTGCTGTCGCGGGCGCTGATGGCGGTGCAGGCGGCCTACGCCAGTGGCGAGAGGTCAGCCCTGGAGCTGCGTCAGGCCGGGCTGGACGTGCTGGCCCAGGACCCGGAGGTGGCGCTGGATTACCTGAGCGTTGTGGGCCGTGACATGCAGGACCGTGATATCCCAGGCCGTGACATCCCAGACAGAGAAGTTGTGGACAATGATCCCATGACCCGTGTTCTGGTGGCTGCCCGTATGTTCGGCGTCCGGCTGATCGACAACATGCCCCTCGTTTCCGGGGAAGCCCAGTCCGCATGACCCTCGACGAGCTGCTGCGCGAGATGGTGGGCCGCCGGGCCTCCGACATCCACCTGCAAGCAGGCAGCCCGCCGATGGGCCGTGTAGACGGCCAACTGGTCCCTTTCGGCACGCAGGCGCTGATGCCGCCTGATACCGAACTGCTGGCGCAGGCGCTGATGTCCGCCGAGCAGTGGGACGACTTCGCCTACCGCAATGAGCTGGACATCGCCTACGGGGTCTCGGGACTGGGGAGATTCCGCTGCAACATCTTCCGGCAGCGCGGCTCGGTGGGCATCGTGATGCGGGTGGTCAGCGACGCCATTCCCGGCTTCGAGTCACTGGGCCTGCCCACCGGGGTCCTGCAACGGCTGGCCGACGCGCCGCGCGGCCTGATTCTGGTCACGGGTCCCACTGGCAGCGGCAAGACCACCACACTGGCCAGTCTGGTCGATCACATCAACCGGACCTTTGCCTACAACGTCATCACGGTGGAAGACCCCATCGAGATCCTGCACAAGAACAAGAAGAGCATCGTGGTGCAGCGCGAGATCGGCAGCGACACCCGCGACTTCCGCACCGCCCTGAAATACGCCATGCGCCAGGACCCCGACGTGATCATGATCGGCGAGATGCGCGACAAGGAAACGGTGGAAGCGGCGCTGAGCGCGGCCCAGACCGGGCATCTGGTCCTCAGCACGCTGCACACGCAGGACGCGGTTCGCAGCGTCAACCGCATCATCGATTTCTTTGCTCCCTACGAGCGCGATCAGGTCCGGTTGCAACTGGCCGAGACGCTGGTGGGCATCGTCAGCCAGCGTCTGCTGCGGCGTGCCGACGGCGTGGGCCGCGTGCTGGGGCTGGAAATCATGCTGAATACGCCGCTGATACAGGATTACATCAAGGATGAGGACAAGACCCCGTTGATCAAGGACGCCCTGATGGAAGACGACATCCGGGGGATGCACACCTTCGATCAGCACTTGGCGCAGCTTTACCGCCACAACCTGATCAGCATCGACGAGGCCACCGCCGCCGCCACCAGCGCCCACGAACTGAAACTGATGGTGACCCGCAGCGGCTACGCGTACTGATCCGTGGCCTGAAGCGTCCCATCATTCTTCCAAACTCCAGCCCAAACCTATACAGAATGCCTGCCCCTGCCCGCCAGATTTCTTCCGGCTGGCCCAGCCCCTGTGTTACACTCTGAGCGTCAGATTGGCATAAGCGTAAGCAACGGGTTTCTCGTTCTCGTACCCCGGTTGTCCGAACCGTACCGTCACGCTGTCTTTAGGACAGGTTTGCGTGTCTGTACCCATTCGCGGACAAGAGTAGGGGCGAAAGGTAGGCACACTCATGGCAGAAGTCATCCTGGAACACATCCAAAAGATGTACGGCAGCAAGCAGCACGCGGTCAAAGATTTCAATCTTCATATTCAAGACCGCGAGTTCATGGTCTTCGTCGGGCCGTCCGGCTGTGGCAAGTCCACCACCCTGCGGATGATCGCGGGCCTGGAAGACATCAGCGACGGCATCCTGAAGATCGGGGACCGCGTGGTCAACGACGTGCCGCCCAAGGACCGCGACATCGCGATGGTCTTCCAGAACTACGCGCTCTACCCGCACATGAACGTCTACGAGAACATGGCCTTTGGCTTGAAACTCCGCAAGACGCCCAAGGACGAGATCGAGCGCCGCGTCCGTGACGCCGCCAAGATCCTCCAGATCGAGCATCTGCTGGGGCGCAAGCCTAAGGAACTGTCGGGCGGTCAGCGCCAGCGTGTGGCGATGGGCCGCGCCATCGTGCGCGAACCCGCCGTGTTCCTGATGGATGAGCCGCTGTCCAACCTGGACGCCAAGCTACGTGTGGAAATGCGCTCGCAGATCAACCAGCTCCACCGCCGCCTGGGCGCAACCATCGTCTACGTGACCCACGATCAGGTGGAAGCCATGACGCTGGGCAACCGCATCGTGGTCATGCGTGACGGCCTGATCATGCAGGTGGATACCCCCATGAACCTCTACGACTTTCCGCAGAACAAGTTCGTGGCGGGCTTTATCGGCAGCCCCAGCATGAACCTGATCAGCGGCAAAGTTCAGAACGGCCAGTTCATGATCGGCAACGATCCTGTGGCCGCGATGGGCAAGCTGGCGCAGAGCCTGAAAGCCTACGAGGGCAAGGAAGTTCTGATGGGGATCCGCCCCGAGCATATCGGGTTGATCGGGCTGACCGAGACGCCAGTGGGCACCAACGTGATTCGCGGCAAGGTCGTGGTCGTCGAGCCGCTGGGCGCGCAGACCGATCTGATCATCGAGGTTGCCGGGCAGGACGTGACGGTCAAGGTGGAAGGTCAGGCGCTGGTGCAACCCGGTGACGAGATCGAACTGGTCATCGATCAGACCCGTCTGCACGCCTTCGATACGGCCACTGAACTGGCCATTGACCGGGGCACGGCCCTCGGCAAGCGCGGTCAGGCCGACACCCCGGACCTGGGTTACGAGTACCCCGGTGTGGTTAAGAAGGGCGCTGAAGCCATGCTGAGCAAGGAAAGGATGTCCGCCAGCAGCGACTGATCCAGGCGAGTCGATCCAAGAGGGGGCCGGAGGCGTGATCGCTGTCCGGCCCTCTGTCTGTATCCCGAATCCGCGTTTCTCCTACTCGCTCTGCTCGGATCTCCAGTTTTTTTCAATACCTTCAAGTGGAGTTCATATGATCTGGATGGTTTGACTTCCCGGTCATTTGTGAAATTTGCGAATATGGCACGGCCCCAACTCCTATTCCCCGGATTTCATGACAGCTATCGTGACCTGGACCTGACATGGTCGGGGCGCGAATCTGCTAAAATCTCCGTTTGGGTGTCCCGCCCACTGCGAGTGGCCGTCAAGGCGCGGCAGTTGAGGTGGGCTTTTTGAGGTCGGTCCTGGCTCCCCAGCGCGTTTTTCTCGGCATCTGGCGCAGACCGGCAGCACCACGCAAACAAGAGAACTGTCCTCCACCCTTGTCGGGCGTCTCCCGGCAGGCCGAGCCGGGCAGAAGAGAGGAAAAAATATGGAATACCGGAATATCGCCATCATCGCGCACGTCGACCACGGCAAGACCACCCTGGTGGACGCCCTGCTCCGTCAGACCCTCAAGCTCGGCCACGGTGAGGAAATCGCCGAGCGGGCCATGGACAGCAACGATCTGGAAAAGGAACGCGGCATCACTATTCTCGCCAAGAACACGGCGGTGGAATACAACGGCGTCAAGATCAACATCGTGGACACCCCCGGTCACGCGGATTTCGGCGGGGAAGTCGAGCGCGTGCTGGGCATGGTCAACGGCTGCCTGGTGCTGGTGGACGCGGCAGAAGGCCCGATGCCCCAGACCCGCTTCGTGCTGCGCAAGGCCATCGAACTGGGCCTCAAGCCCATCGTGGTCATCAACAAGATCGACCGCATCGACGCCCGTCCCGAGGAAGTGGTCAACCTGACCTTCGACCTGATGGCCGATCTGGGTGCCAGTGACGATCAGCTCGACTTCCCGATCCTGTACGCGATTGCCCGCGAAGGCAAGGCGTTCAAGGATCTGGACAACCCCCAGGAAGATATGCACGAGCTGTTCGAGATGGTCCTCGAGCATATCCCCGCGCCGCCCACCGATCTGGAGGCCCCCTTCCAGATGCTGGTGACCAATCTGGACTACTCCGAGTACCTGGGCCGCATCGTGCTGGGCCGGGTGCAGCGCGGGACGGTCAAGAAGGGCGAATATGTGCAACTGATGCACAAGGACGGCACGATGACCAAATCGCGCATTGTCCAGCCTTTCACCCACATGGGCCTGCGCCGCATCGAGGCCGATCAGGTCAGTGCGGGCGACATCGTTGCGCTGGCCGGCATCGAGGACGCGCAGATCGGGGAAACCGTGGCCGATCTGGCGGACCCCGAAGCCTTGCCGATCATCACCGTGGACGAGCCGACGGTCAGCATGACCTTCCAGCCCAACACCAGCCCGTTTGCGGGCAAGGACGGCAAGTACGTCACCAGCCGCCACCTGAATGACCGCCTCAAGCGCGAGGTCATGACCAACGTGTCGCTGAAGGTGGAGGAAGTGCGCCCCGACGAGTTCATCGTCTCCGGGCGCGGCGAACTGCACCTGTCGATCCTGCTGGAAACCATGCGCCGCGAGGGCTACGAGGTTCAGGTCGGCAGCCCGCAGGTGATCATCCGCGAGATCGACGGCGAGAAGCATGAGCCGGTGGAGCATCTGGTCATCGACGTGCCCGAGCATCACGCCAGCACCGTGATCGGTGTGCTGGGCGGGCGCAAGGGCCAGATGGTCAACATGGAGCCGCAGGGCAAGCGCAGCCGGGTGGAATTCAAGATTCCTTCCCGCGCGCTGTTCGGCTTCCGCAACCAGTTCCTGTCCATGACCCAGGGCGAGGGCATCATGAGCCACGTCTTCGACGGCTACGCGCCGTGGGCCGGGGACATCAAGATTCGCCAGAACGGTTCTCTGGTCAGCATGGAAGACGGCGCGGCCTTCGCGTACTCCATCTGGAAATTGCAGGACCGGGGAGCGTTCTTCATCGACGCGGGCGCGGAAGTGTACGTGGGCATGATCGTGGGTGAAAACGCCCGCGAGCAGGACATGAACGTCAACGTCTGCAAGAACAAGAAGCTGACCAACGTACGCTCCAGCGGCGCGGATGACGCCCTGACCCTGACCCCGCCGCGCAAGATGAGCCTGGAAGACGCCCTGGAATACATCGGCAGCGACGAACTGGTGGAACTGACCCCGCACAACATCCGGTTGCGGAAAAAAGTGCTGAACCCCAGCATGCGCAAGTAAAGCAGTTCAACGAAAATCCCCCGCTCCGTCAAGGCAGCGGGGGATTTTTGGTCGAGTTCGCGCCGTGGCCCTCTCACCCCGTTGCTACGCAACGCCCCTCTTCCGCGAGGGTAGAGGGGTCAGCTTGGCATGTAGTTTAGGTTGGGGGTTGGGTTGTGTCAGCCCTTGCGCAGCCCCGGCTTCAGGCTCAATTCCGATTCCGCCGCGCCGAAGCGTTCGCGCAGGAAACGGCCCTGGCTCAGGAGGCGGTCAGCGGTGGCATGATCGTGGCGCAATGCCTCTCGTACGCCGTCTTCCAGCAGGCCCAGTTGCTCGGTCAGCAGGGTTTCGGGGTCCTGGCCCTGGCTTTCCAGCGTGCGCCGCGCACCGTCGGTGAGGCTCAGGTAGGCGCGGAGGGTATCGGGCAGGTACGACTGGCGGGTCTGGGCCAGCAGGTAGGCGGTGCGGGTGTCGCCGTTCACGCCGTTCCTGTGGGCGTCGGTGACCATGCACAGCAACGTCCACGCCTGGGTGCGCGCGGGTTCGGGAAGGCGCAGCGCCAGCGATTCCGGGGCGTCGGCCTGCGGGCGGGGCAGGGCGGCCTGTGCGGCGGCAGGCAGCGGCTGGGCTGCCTCCTGGGTGGACTGGGGGATCGCCTTGCGGGCCGCCTTGCCCGCGTTGTCCACGTAAACGATGGCGGTGATGCCGCCGAAGATCACCAGCAGGATCAGGACGGCGATCACGCGGAAAATCTCCTGCGGACAGGCTGCTGAAACGGCGTTCGGTTCATTCCCGGTAGTCTAACGCCCGCGTGGGACGCGCCGCTATGCTGAACGGCACCCATGCTCAGTTATCGGGCTGTGCAGGCGTTGCGGGAGTCTGCGTGGCCGGAGTCCGTGCGGGCGCAGTTTGCGTGCCGAAGGATTTCAGGTCAAGCAGGAAGTTGCCGTCGCTGGGCAGCATCACGGTCTGGATGCCGGGGGCCAGGCGCTCGGCCACCGTGAGCTGAATCAGTTGCGGGTTTTCCTTGAGGGCGCGGCCCCGCAGAGACAGGGCTTCGGCCTCGCCCTTGGCCGTCTCGACGGCAGCTTTGGCCTTGCCCTGCGCCTGCACCACGTCGCGCTGGGCGCTGATCTCGGCCTGCCTCAGCCTGTTGGTTTCGACGGCCACCTGCTGTTCTGCGGTCTGCTTTTGCTCGATGGCCTGGGCCACACTCTCGGGAATCTTCAGTTCGCGCAGCAAAATGGCGTCCAGAATCAGGTTGTTGCGCGTGAACGCCTTGTTCAGCTCACTGGTGATGCTGGCCTCCAGTTGGGTGCGCTGGTTGCTGATCAGATCGGCGGCCCCGAACTGCCCGATGGAATCGCGCACCTTGCTGCGGACCTGCGGGCGCAGGACGGTGTTGATGTAGTTGCGGCCCAGTTCCTTGTGCAAAATAGCGGCCTTGTTGCGGTCGATGCGGAACTGCACGGTCACGTCCGCCGTGATGTCCAGACCTTCCTTGCTGCGGGCGCGGATGGACCCCTCGTCGCTCTGGGCCGTTTCGCGCGCCAGCGTCACTTCCTGAAGGCGGGCGTCGTACAGCGTCACCTGGTCCACGAAAGGCAGCACGAAATGCAGCCCGGCCTCCAGTGGATTGGGCTTGACGCCGCTCAGGGCGCTGAAGACCACGCCCACGAACCCCGCCGGAATCACGCGGATGCTCTGCGAGACCACCAGACCCACCGCCACCACGCCGCCGATAATCCAGCCCAGGCGGGGCGAGAAACGAATCTGGGGACCGGGCGGGGGGCCGCTGGGGTTGTTGACCGGATTGGGCCGCAGGGGCGAGGAGCCACGGTCATTGTTGTTGCCAGGGTTGGTCATGCCCATAGATACGCGGTCTATACGGCAGAAGTTGCGTGACAGCGGGCCACACGCCTATTGACGGCGTTCAGAACGTGGCCGGGAGCCATCAGGTTCCGGGTGACGCCTCGGAAATGCCAAGAAAACGGGGAGGTGCGAAGTTGTCGCCTCTCCCCGTTTTCTTGAGTTTTTATTGCCGGATGATCTCGGCGTCTTTGGGCAACTGCTTGAGTCCGGCCACGCTGAGGCCCGAATTGACCTTGTAGTTGCCCACGTTCAGATCGGCCAGCGATTTGCCCGCGCTGCTGACGATCTGGATGCGGGTGGGCCGCCAGCCCGCCTCGGTGATGTACACGCGGGTTCTGTCGGTGGTGTTGCCCTTCTTGGGAAGCGCCTCTAGCTGAAACAGCCGCTTGCCTGCCGCGCCCGTGGTGGACAGCAATTTCACGTCGTACTGAGACAGCAGCGAGGCGGTGTTGCTGAGCTGAGTGAAGTCCAGCCCGCCAAAGCCTGCGCCGTCTGCGGCCTTCTTGGTAGAGGTCACGGTGACCTGATTGGTCAGGAACAGGTACTGGCGAATCTCGTTCTTGTCGGCCACCACGATGTTGTCGGCCAGCGCGTCGGGGGCGTTGAATTGCAGGCGGGCCAGACCCTGCGCCGGGATGCTCTTGATGGTGAAGTCAATCTTCTGCGGGCTGGATTCCAGCGAGGCGCTGCCGCTCAGGCGAAAGGAAATGTCCTTGGCGGCTTTCTGTGCGGCGTCCACTTTAGAGATGATGTCCTGGACACTCTGGGCGCTGGCGGAAGGGATCAGCAACACACCGCTCAGGGCGGCGAGAAAGGTCAATCTGAGAGTTTTGCTCATGCCCGAAGTATCGCGTCCGTTCTCATGAGAAGGCGGCGCAGCGGCTGACGTGGGGTTCACGCTGTAGAGGGGTTCAGGGCTGGTTGTTCGCGCCCAATGGCAGGCTGTAGGTCAGCCGTGCGCCGTACCCGGTCTTGCCGTCCATGCCCCGCCCGCCGCTGACATTCAGACCCACCTCGCCGCTTCCCAAGGGCCGGGTGGCCGCGATGCCCGCGCGCAACGGGGTGCTGGCGGTGCGCCACGGCTCGTAGGCCGCGTATAACTGCACGCTGCTGCCGGGGCCGAGCAGTTCCCCGGCGTCCACGCTGCCCGTGATGCCAAACGCTTTTGGCCCCACCAGCGCGTCCAGCCCCAGATTCAGGCCCGACTCGGCAGCGTAGGACACGCCCCCGGTGACGCCCAAAATGTTCTGGCCTGCCCGCACGCCCGCGCGCCACGTCAACGTGCCGATGGTTTCGGTTTCCGGTTCGTCGCCGGGCTGCGCCGCTTCATCCAGTGGCAGAGCGCGGGTCAATTCGCGGCGGCCCTCCACCCCCAGAACGCCCATATTCTGCCCGCCAAACTCGCCGCCTGCCACGGCGATCAGGTTGCGGCTGACGCGGTAGCGGGCGCTGACGTCGGCGTCGAAGCCACGTTCCCGGCTGTCGGTGGCGTTAAAATTCCAGATCGAGAGCGGATCAACGCGCGCTGCCGAGGTGCTGAAGACAGTCGCCCCCAGATTCAGCGCCACTGGCCCCGCGCTGCCGCCCAGCCGCGTGGAGGCCCGCACGCCCCCCGCGAATGCCACCGCCACGTCTGCGCGGGCGGTGACCACGCCCAGCGGCGGCAGCGCCAGACTGCGCGCGTAGCCCACCTCGGCGGCGCGGGTGGACAGGCCCGCTGAAAAGCGTCCGCCCAGCGCCGGGAAATCTGAGATCCCCACGCGTGCCCAGCCGCCGCTCTGCCCATTCCCAGCCTGCCCGCCGCCGTGATAGGACACGCCGAAGTCCAGGGTTGTTGCGCCCGCCGTTCCCGTCAAGGTTCCCGCCAGTGCCAGTGCCATCCACCTGCTGTTCATGGGTGCAGGGTAGCAGCACACCATCAGCTTTTTCAGAGTCGGGGCAGGTAGGCTAGCTGCATGCGTCTTCTTGTTCCCGCCGCCCTTGCCGCCTGTGGTCTGGCCGGTTGTGCGCCCGCTCCCCAGGCTTTGCAGGTTCCCGCCATTGAAGTCCAGAGCGTGCGCCTGACCCGCCTGTCGTTGCCGGGTGGGCTGGGCGGCGCACCCGTTGCGGACCTGAAGCTGAAACTGCGCGTGACCAATCCCAACGCCGTGCCCCTGAAGATGAGCAACATCGAGGCCACGCTGGTGATCGACGGCGCGCTGGTGGGTCAGGCCGAATTTCCGCGCGTGAACGTTCCGGCGCGCGGCTCGGCGGATCAAGACGCCGACGTGAGCCTGCCCGTCACCCTGTCCACCGCCGCCTCGTTCCTGAAGGTGGCGCGCGGTCAGGGCGTCACGTACCGCCTGGACGGCACCTTTACCGCCGATTTTGGCCCACTGGGTCCGAAGAACTTTGGCCCCTTCACGCTGAGTCAGGGACAGTGGAAGCAGAATCCGATCATTCCGTTTTGAGGTGAGCAATGCAAGGGCGGGCGTTTGGCAGTCCGGTGGAAGAGGCACTCTGACGCCGTCTCGCGGTCTCAACGCCGTACCCTGTCCTCATGCCCACCCCTCCAGAGTTCCCCGATCCTCAACGCGCCTGGGCTTACCGCCCTGCCGAGCCGCTTTCCGGTGCAGCGGGCGGACCACTCTCGGGGTTGACCTTCAGCGTCAAGGACCTGTACGGCGTGCCCGGCTGGCCGCTGACCGCCAGCACCCGCGCGCCCGTTCCTGATCCTGGCGAGAGCGTGCTGGTGCGCCGCCTGCTGGAGCTGGGCGCGTCCGCCGTGGGCAAGACCCACCTGCACGAGATCGCGCTGGGCATCACGGGCATGAATGGTTACGGCAGCACCACCCATCCGCATGACCCGGCGCGCATTCCCGGCGGCAGCAGCGGAGGCGCGGCGGTGGGGGTGGCGCTGGGTCAAGCCGATTTTGCCCTGGGAACGGACACGGGCGGCAGCATTCGCGTTCCGGCAGCGTGGTGCGGCGTGGCGGGATACAAGCCGACGAAGGGCCACCCGGACTGGAGTACGCAGGGCGTATTGCCGCTGTCGTGGACCTGTGACCACACTGGGCTACTGGCGCGTGATCTGGCAATCATTGCGCGGGTGCAGGAGGCGCTGACTGGGCGGCAGATAGAGGCGCAGGACTGGAACGGCGTGCGCGTGGGCCTGTGGCTGCCGGACGGCTGGACCGATGGCACGGTGCGCGAGGCGACGCTGGCCTTCGCCGCCGATCTGGGACGGCGCGGCGCGGCGGTCACGCCCGTCCATCTGCCCGAGATGCTGGACGCCTATTCGCCCATCGTCCTCAGCGAGGCGGCCACCGTCCACGCCCAGGCACTGAAACTGGATGACCCCGGCTTTCAGCCCTTCACGCTCGCTGCCCTGCGTCAGGGGGCCGCGCTGAGTGATGAGGAGGTCCAGCACGCCTTTGACCGCCGCGCCGACTACGCGTGGCTGCTGAACGGGCTGTTCACCGCCTTTGACGTGCTGCTGGCCCCCGCCGTTCCCACCCCGCCCCCGCTGATCGGGCAGGATGAGGTGGAGGTTGAAGCAGGAACGCTGCCCCTGCGCCGCGTCGTGCTGCGCCTGACCGCGCCGTTCAGCATGCTGGGTGTCCCCACCATTTCGCTGCCTACCGCCACGCCTTATGTTGGCGTGCAACTCGTCGGACGGCACGGCGAGGATGACCGTCTGCTGGGCCTGGGACTGGCCTGGGAGGCTGGGGCTTGAAGCGACTGCTTCCCATTGCCCTGCTGCTGATGGCCTGCGCGCCCGCCGTCCGGCCCCAGCCCGTACAGGTCTGGGAGGGTTCGGCGCGGGTGCTATTGACCGTGCAGCAGTACCGCCTGACCTTCACTGTCAATCCGGTGAATTACGCCCTGAGTGGCACGCTTGCCAACCTCAGCAGTGGGGACCGATTTGAAGCGACAGGCACGCTGCTGCCCGGAGCAGACGCGGCGGAATTGAGCGTTCAGGTCACGCCGGGCAACGTGCCTCGCCTGAACGCGGGCATCCTGGGCTTCGGCATCAGCGGTGTGGCCCTCAAGTCCGACGCCTTTCTGAGCGGTCAGGTGCGGGGCGCTCTCTTTGACGGCAGCCTGCGCGTCAACGGCATTCGCTACCCGCTGACGCTGCGGCGGGTTCAGTGAGCGGTATGGACGTGGCTAAGCTCTACCTCTCGGACGTGCGCGGGCGGATGCGCGGCGTCAAGGCACTGGGGGACGGGGCGCTGGCCCAGCTCGGGGAGGGCGAGTGGCACACGCCGCTGGCCCCGGACGGCAACTCCGCCGCCGTGCTGGTGCAGCATCTGGCGGGCAACATGCACTCGCGCTGGGGAGGCTTGCGCGGTGGCTACAGCGCGGGAATGGAAGGCGAGAGTGCCGTCCGCAACCGCGACGCCGAATTTGAGGAAGGGACGCAGGATGGGGCTGCCCTGATAGACCGCTGGGACGCTGGCTGGCAGGTCTTTCTGGACGCGCTGGACCATCTGGCTCCTGAAGACCTGACCCGCCCGCTGACCATCCGGGGCGAGGTGCATACCGTGCTGGAAGCCGTTCAGCGGCAGGTGGCACATTACAGCGGGCATGTCTATCAGCTCATTCTGCTGGTCAAGACCCTGCGCGGCCCAGGGTGGCAGACCCTGAGCATCGCGCGCGGGCAGTCGGCAGCGTATAACGCGGCCATGCGGGCTGGGCCAGACTCTACTTGAGTTTGTTCTTCTGAAACAGCGGATTGCCCCCCGATGGGCGTGGCGTGTTCACGGCCTCTTCCAGCGCCGTCACGATCTGCGCGACTTCCAGCGTGAAGACGCCCGCCTCGCCCCGCTCGTGCGCCCCACGCCACTGCTCGTAGCCGCTCTGGTCCTCGGGCAGTGCCGCGCCTTCCTCCAGCAGTTCGCTCACGCTGGCCCGCAGCGCGCCTGCGGAAATGGGCGAGTGCGGCAGATCGGTCTGGACGCCCCCTGCCGTGTACGGGTTTTTCAGGTGCAGGCCGTCCACCGTGATGTGCCAGGTGTCCCCGCCGCCGCGCAGGATCAGCAGCGTGGAGGTGGCCTCGCCGGGGCGGGTGCGGTAGGCCCAGCGCTGGCCGGGGGCAAACGGCGTTTCGGGAGCGGTCATGGCCCCACGATACCTGACCACTTGAACGGCGTTCCAATTCAGGCGGGGAGAAGCGGCGCACCCTTTAAGCTGCCCCCATGCGAATCCTGGTGACGGGAGCAACCGGCTTTCTGGGCGGCGTCACGGCCCGTGAGCTGGCACGGCGCGGCCACACGGTCACGGGGCTGGGCCGGGATGCGGTAAAAGGCGCAGCACTCCAGGCAGATGGAATTAATTTTCTGCGTGCCGATCTGCGGAACCCTGCCGACTGGCTGCCCGCTTTGGCCGACGCTGACGCCGTCCTGCACGCTGCCGCCCGTTCCACGCTGTGGGGTCAGTGGGACGATTTCGTGGCCGACAACATCACCGTGAGCGGGGAAGTTGCGCGTGCCTGCGCTGAGCGGGAAATGCGACTGGTTCACATCAGCACGCCCAGCGTCTATAACGCCACCGGACTGTCCCAGTGTGTGCCGGAATCTGCGCCGATTGGCCCGCGCTTTGACAGCCTGTATGCCCGCAGCAAGTTTCTGGCCGAACTGGAGGTGACGGCGGCCCATCCCGAGGCCACCATTCTGCGCCCACGCGGCATTTACGGCGTCGGGGACACGTCCATCATTCCCCGCCTCAGCCGTGCCCTGCGTTCGGGCCGATTGCCGCGTCTGGTGCGGGGCGAGGTCCACACCGAGTTGACCCACGTCCGCAACGTCGCCCACGCCGCGCGGCTGGCGCTGGAGGGGTCTGCCCCCGGCATCTACAACGTCACCGACGGCGAAACGGTGCCGATCTGGGCCACGCTGGACGCGCTGGCCGACGCGCTGGGGGTGGCCCGTCCGAAGCGGTACGTCCCAGCCTCTCTGGTTGAGAACGCGGCGCGCGTGCTTGAACTGGCTGCCCGCCTGCATCCCGCACGCCCTGAGCCGACGCTGACCGCCAGCGGCGTGAGACTTCTGACCCGCCCGATGACCCTGGACCTGACCCGCGCCCGTGCGCGGCTGGGGTACGCCCCGGTCATTCATCCACACAAAGGGCTGGCGGAAGTGCTGAGAGGCGTGCGCCCATGACCCACCTGCGCGTGATTCCCCTGGCGGCGGGCGAGTGCCTGAACATCTCGGCGCTGACCCAGCGCGGCGCGGCGTGGCGGGTGCAGACCTACCCGGCAGGGTTCGCGCTGCTGCTGCATCCGTTGCTTGGCCCGGTGCTGTTTGACACGGGCTATTCGGCGCGGGTGCAGGCGTCCATGCGGCGCTGGCCCGGCGTGCTGTACGGCCTGCTGACCCCGGTGCGGCTGGACCCCCGCGAGACGGCGCTGTCGCAACTGGCCCGCCTGGGCTACGCGGCAAACGAGGTGGGGGAGGTCATCGTGTCCCACCTGCACGCCGATCATGTGGGCGGCCTGCGCGATTTCGGGGCGGCGCGGTTCATTCTGGACATTGAGACTTACGCGCCGCTGCGTGATCTGCGCGGCGTGGCGGCCATCCGCAAGGCCTTCATGCCCGAAGGGTGCATCCCGCTGAAATGGGATGATGGTGCATGGCAACAGAACGGGAAATGCTGAGTCAGGTCATGGAACGTCATCTGGATCAGCTTTTAGAAGAGTCTGAGGGGCAGCTCAGCGTTGCTGAGCTGGAACAGACCCTACTCCGCCAGCAGAGTCCACTCATGCGAGAACTGTTTCAGACCCTCATTGACCTGCGCCAGAAGCAGGATTTTTCCCCCTCAGAGCAAACCGACTGACCCGGAGTGGCGCAAGGATGGACGCACGACGCTGCTGATTCACGGCTGTTGGGGAGCCGTGAATGTTCCCGCCCAGACTTGGGAACACCGGATAGATGGACGCCATCTCA
>NZ_JNIV01000092.1 GCF_000701405.1 Deinococcus marmoris DSM 12784 | reverse complement strand
GGCAGGGTGCTGTACTGGCTATACTTGACCAGCGCGGCGCGTGCCCAGTCGCTGGCCAGGCTCTTGCCAGCGGCGTACTGGCGCAGGTTGGGCTGGTGCATGTAGTGCGGGAAGGCTTGGCCGCCCAGAATGTGGTTCAGCGTGAAGTCGCTGTCCTTGTCCATGATCTCGTCGTAACTCAGCGCGCGGTCCCAGTACGGGCGGATGCCGCCGGGCGCGTAGATGCTGTTGTAGGAGGCTGCCGCCTCGTCCGGGGTGGTGACGTGGTAATGCACGTTGGTGGGCCAGCGCGGCACCAGGAAGATGTTGGCGTTCAGCGGGTGCTGGACGCCGCAGCCAGCGCACGAGTCGTCGCGCTGGCTGGCGACGCTGTGGTCCGATGCGATATACCGCATCCCGGCACTGACGGCAGCCGAGAGCAGATTGGGGTTGCTGCGGCCCAGCCCCAGATCCTGCTTGACTGGGTTGGTGCCGTTGTCGTTTTGCGTACCGTCGTCATTGGGGTCCATGTTGCCCAGGCCGCTGTGTTCGCCGGTCACCAGCGCCTTCCTGCTGACGGGCAGCCCCAGCTTGTTGGCAATCGTAATGTTGCCGTTGAGCTGGGTCTTGGCCGTCGCCAGGTCCATCACGTCCATACGTAAGTGGTCGCGGGTGTGATTCACCCAGTCGAAGCTGCCCTTGACGCACTTGCTCACGCTGGTCAGCAGGTCCGGCGTGCTGATGCCCAGGTTGCATGAGGCCGGAGCATTGGGGAAAGCGCCGCCGCCGTTGAAGGCCATCGCATACCGGAAGTTGCGCGCCACCGGAAACGCCTGCCCGATGCCCGTCTGCTGGTCCCTCACCGACAGCATGTCCGAGCCGCTCAGGCGGAAGGGCTGTGGGTACACCTGCCCGGTCTGCGCGTTCAGGTGGTCCCCAGCCGAGAAGTGGTCGTCAATGTCCACCTGCAAAAAGCGGCGGTGTTCGCCCAGGTGGACCCCCCTGGTCAACCACTGCACCAGTCCGTAGCTCATCAGTTGGGTGTGGCGCAGGTAGGGATTCTCGGCCACGGTCACCAGCAATCTCTCGCGCCCGTCGGCGGCGGTGCTGGTGGCGGCCAGCACACGCCCCTGCGGGTCCGTGAGCAGCGGCGTGGTGGTCACGCCAGGAATATCGACGGTCGTGGACGGATAGCTGAAGGCGTACTGCACGGGCAGTGCTGCACCGGTCAAATCTTTAAAGACCGCCTTACCCGCCGCGTTGGGCGTCATCGAGGTCGTCGAGGTCTCTGCGCCTGCCACGGCCCGCAGGCCGTAGTCCTCCGGCGCGACGCCAGGGTAGCCGTACAGCGCCAGTTGGCGCACCTTGTAGGCCGCCTCGTACTGGAACAGGGTGTCCCATTCGCTGCTGTCCAGGGCGCTGGTGTACACGCCGGGGCTAGTCTCGGCCACCAGCGCGTTGCTGGTCAGGACCACGCCCTGATACTTGCCACTGCCGTCTGTATTGATCAGGTTGCCCTGCCCCAATGAAACCTGACTGGCGTCCAGCACGTCGAACGGCACGCCGCCCTGCTGCAACATGGCGGTGGCGCTGTCCAGCCCGAAATCCCCTGCCCCGCTGCTGATCACCAGAACCCGCAGGTTCACGCTGTCGGTCTGGGCGTTGGCAGGCAGCGCCTGGGCGCTCAGCCGGTTGCCTTTGAGAACGGTGGCCTCGCCCAGGCGGGCGCGGGTGGGCAGGTTGCCCGGCTTGGGATCGGGGGGAATGATCGTGATCTCGTCGTTGTGTTCCTCGCTGTGGTCGCGGTTGTAATCGCTGCGCGGCACGATGGTCTGGCCCGAACCGTCGGGTCCAGCGGCGTCGTCTGGCACAGGGAAATCCACAGCGGGCGCAGAGGGTGTGACCTGGGCTTCGCGCGGAGCGGCGCAGGAAGCCAGCAGCAGAGACAGGGTCAGGGCCGAAAGCAGCAGTTTTTTACTCATGGCAGATTCCTCGATTTCGGGGACGATCTGGTCTTTCACAAAGGTGACGCAGGGGAAAATGGGTGTGAAGCTTGCCAGCAGGAGGGGGTGATTTTGAAAAGGCCAGGAGGCACGGTCAGTAAGGGATTGGGTGCAGTCAGAAATGATTGGTGGAAAGCCAGGTTCTCAGCCCGGCACGGCTGTCCTGCCTGCGGCTGGGTCCAGTCCCCGCAACAGCGCGTCCAGCGAGTCGTGAAAGCTGTACTGCGGCGCAAAACCGCTGTCCAGCAGCCGCGAGAGATCGGCCCGTTGATACGGCACGTCGCCGCTGCGGGGGCTGCCGGGGGCGTCTTCCAGAATCTGACCCCGGAAGCCGGTGAGGGCCACCAGACCGTCCACCAGATCGCGCACTGGACGCGCCTGACCGCTGCCTACATTGACCACGCCGCTCAGATCCGAGGTCAGGGCGTGCAGCGCGGCGCGGGCCACGTCACGGGCGTCCACGAAATCACGGCGCGCACCCAGCGGCCCGAAGCGCACCGTATCCCGGCCTTCCTGCGCCGCCACCGACAGTTCGCGGGCGGCGCGGCCCGGCAGGGTGCCCGCACCGATGCCCGCGCCCAGCGGGTTGGTCAGGCGCAACACTGCCGCCTGAATGCGCCCGCTGCGGACGGCCTCTTCGGTCAGCACGGTTCCGGCCAGTTTGGACGCGCCGTAGGGCGATAGGGGCCGCGCCGGACCGTCCTCGCACGAGGCGTGGCCTTCCTCCGCAAAACCGTACTCGGCGGCAGAGGCCAGATGGACCAGTTTTGCGCCCCCAGCGTCCATACGGGCCATCTCTTCCAGCACCCGCGCGGGCAGCAGGGCGTTGGCGCGGGTCAGTTCGCTGGGGCTGCCGAACGTGCGTCCGGCGGCGTTGATAACGCCTGAAACGCCGTCCAGCAGGGCGTCCCAGTCGGCACGCGGGGCCGCCGTCAGATCGCTCGGCGGCGTGACACGCACCGACTGGCCTGCCGCTTCCAACGCACCCACGATCTGCGCGCCCAGAAAGCCGCGTGCGCCCAGCACCAGCACCGGACCAGTCGAGGAACTGGGCCGGGGGAAACTGGGCGGATCAGCGCCGGGCATGCTAATCGGCGGCGCTCAGCGTCAGGTGGGGCAGCAGAATGGCGGACATCTCCTGCCACTCGCGGTTGGCCATGTCGTAGTCCTCGGGGCGGCCAATATCCAGCCAGTAGCCGCCGAACAGGTCGCTGCCGGGGAAATCCTGGGCGGCCAGCAGGTCCAGCATCAGGGTGTCGAAGCCCAGCACCTGCCCCGGCGTGTAGCCGCGCAGCGACTCGCGGGAAACGGCGTAGACGCCCATGCTGACCTGAAAATGCACCGTGGGCTTCTCGCGGAAGGCGACGATCTGGTTGCTGGCCTCGTTGACGTCCAGTACGCCAAATTCGCTCTTGATCTCGCGGTTGTAGGTGGCCACGGTCACTGAGCGCTCCGACTGGATATGCCGTTGCAGGAAGGTGCCGTAGTTCAGATTGGTCAGCACGTCGCCGTTCATGACCAGGAACTGCTCGGGCAGGCTGTCCAGCACGTTCAGCACCGGGCCGATGGTGCCCAGCGGGGTTTCCTCGTCGGTGTACTCCACCTTCAGGCCGTAGCGGCTGCCGTCGCCCACAAAGGCGCGGATCAGGTGGCCCATGTGCCCCACCGCCAGCGTCACCGAAGCGAAGCCGTGGGCGCGCAACTGATGTAGCACGATTTCCAGGATCGAGTAGGTATCGCCGATGGGCACCAGTGGTTTGGGAACACAGGTGGTGTAGGGGCGCAGGCGGGTGCCTTTTCCTCCGGCCAGGATAACTGCGTGCATGGGTTCCTCCTTCTCCTGCCAGCGGACGGGCAGGAATGAATCTGGGGTGAGTTCGCGGTGAGGACTCTTTCTCGTCTGCGGTCAGTTAAGCAGCCGACACGTTTCAGAGAAGTTTCAGACCGTTAATTAACGCTCAGATAACTCTTAGACGGCGAATCAAACGGTGTATTGATCGACGCGGTAGCGGGCCAGATTGGCGGGATCGGTGAACCACTCGGCGGTGCGCCTGAGGCCCTCTTCCAGCGTCAAGCTGGGCTGCCAGCCGGTCAGCTTGCTCAGCTCGGAGTGGTCCGCCAGCAGGCGCATGACCTCGCTGCCCTCGGGGCGCAGTCTCTGGTCTTCCTGGGTCACGTCCAGGTCCGCGCCCATCACCTGTCCGATCAGCTTCACGGTGTCGCCCACGGTGATCTCGCGGCCCGATCCGGCATTCAGCACCCGGCCCAGCACCTCCGGCCCGGCCTCACCCACGGCCCGGAAGGCGCGGGCGGTGTCCAGCACGTAATTGAAGTCGCGGGTGGGGCGCAGGTCACCCAGTTTGATCTCGCGCCGTCCCGCCGCCACCTGGGAAATGATGGTGGGAATGACCGCGCGGGCGCTCTGGCGCGGGCCGTAGGTGTTGAAGGGGCGCAGGGTCACCACCGGCAGCTCGAAGCTCAGGTAATAGCTCTCGGCCAGCTTATCCGCGCCGATCTTGGTGGCCGAGTACGGCGACTGCCCCTGCAAGGGGTGAGACTCGTGGATGGGCGCGGTGCGGGCGGTGCCGTAGACCTCGCTGGTAGAGGTATGGACGACGCGCCCGGTGCCCAGATCGCGGGCGGCTTCCAGCACGTTCAGGGTGCCAGTGATGTTGGTTTCCACGTAGGAGCGCGGCGCGACGTAGGAGTAGGGAATGGCGATCAGGGCGGCCAGGTGGTACACGGTCTGGGCGTCCCGCATCAGCTCGCGCACGCTTCCGGCGTCACGCACGTCGCCCAGTTGCACCTCCACATGCTGCATAGTCTCGGCAGGGACGGTGTCCAGCCAGCCGTAGGACCCCTGCGAGTTGTAGATGGCCATGGCCTTGACGCGGTAACCCGCGCGGACCAGTTCCTCGGTCAGGTGCGAGCCGATAAAGCCGTCCGCGCCGGTCACGGCCACCAGCGGGCGCTGGGAAGAGGTAGGGGTGTGGGGGGCAGGCAGGGTGGTCTGGGTCATCAGCGGTAACTCCTGGGGTCAGAGAGGGTGTGCAGGGTGGGAAACAGCAGAGCAAGTAGCGTGAGCAGGGCGAACAGGGGAGGGGGCAGGCCCAGCACCAGGGCGGCGGCACCCAGTGCCCAGATCGCCGTTAAAAAGCCCAGGCGGCGCTGGTTGGCCAGCCAGGAACTGAGCAGCAACGCCGCTCCGTACAGGGCCACCGTCAGCAGGGAGAGGTTCAGGTTGACCGGCACCCGCAGCACGGACAGCAGCGCCAGGCCCGCACCCAGGGCCAGGCCGTAGCCAGCGGCGCTCAGCAGCACGGTGGGCAGCCCTATCCGGCGCAGATGGATCAGGGTCCGCAGGGTCCGCGCCGCGACCTGAAGGCGTTCCTGCGCGTGCCACACGCCCGCTTCCAGCAGTCCGGCTCCCAGGATCACCGGCAGCAGCGGCCAGGTGCCGATCCGCGCACTCAGGGCCACGAAGGCGGCGGCCATCGCCCAGCCGTACACGGCGTGGGGCAGGTGCGGGCGCAGCGTGGATAGGCTGGCGCTCAGGCTGCCGCGTGGGCGGGTCACGTTCAGGGCAGTCAAGGTGGGCACGGCGGCCAGCAGCCCCAGCGCGAACAGCGCCGCCCCGCGTGAGGGCAGCGACATCACGATTCCGGCGGCCAGCAGCGGGCTGGCAAAGGCCCCGGCAAACTGCCCCAGTTGCCCCAGCGACAGCAGCACGCCTGCCGCGCCGCTGGACAGGGCCACTGCGCCGCCCACCAGCGCGCCGATCAGCACGTCGCCCCCCAGCGCTGCCGCGACGCCCGCCCCGCCCAGCAGTCCGGCCCCGGCGCTGACCAGGAGCGTGGTTCGCAGGGCGCGGCCCGGCACCGCGAAGGGTTCGGCATAGCGCACCCCGGCCACAGTCATGGTCCAGCCCCAGCCGAAGGCCGCCGCCAGGATGAAGGCGCTCTCGGCGGCCTTGCCCAGCGCGCCCGCGATCAGCAGGCCCGCCAGACCCGGCAGCAGGTACAGCGGCCCGCGCGGCAGCATGTGCCACGGAAAGGCGGGGGTGACGGGCGCAGGCACGCGGTCCAGCGCCCGTCCCGTTCCCTTCTGCCGGTACAGCATCTCGGCGGCGTCGAACAGCCCGTCCGCGCCGTAACGGTCTTTCAGGATCTCGTCGCCCAGGCCGTCGGCTTCCAGGTAGGCGGCCAGTTCCTCGGCGTCCACGGCGCTGGCGCGTTCGGCGGCCAGTTTCAGGTCCACCTCGCGCAGCCGCTCGGGCAGTTCGCCGGGCAGTTGCAGGCGGGTGCGGGCGGCGCTGGTCCGCGTGCCCGTGTGGCCGGGGGCCGTCCGCTGGAGCTGCGTGTTCAGGGAGCGTGTGTCCTGAGGCTGTGTATTCCAGGAATGTGCATCCCAGGCCTGAATATCCCGGAGGTGTGGGTCAGGAAGTCCTATGTCCTGAAAGGGACTGGACTGCACGGACTGTTCTGCAGCCGGCTCAGAAGCTGGTGGTGTCGGGGCCTGGACTGAGGCAGAGGGCACCGGGTTGAACTTGTTGTCGCCCGTCACCCTGAGCAGTCGGGCGCGCACCGTATCGCGGCTGCTTTCACGGTTCACAGCCCTTTCCCCCCGGCGATCACCAGCGGATAGGCCCGGCGGTAGGCGTCCAGGCAGCCGTCCAGGGTAAACAGTTCCATCACGCGCTCGCGGGCGGCGCGGCCCAGGCGGGCGCGCAGCGGGGCGTCGTCCAGCAGGCGGGTCAATGCGCTGGCCACGCCCATCACGTCGCGCGGGCGCACGATCAGTCCGGCGTCGCCCACCGCCTCGGGCACGCCGCCCACGCGGGTGGCCACGGGTGGGCGGCCCATCGCCATCGCCTCGATCACGGTGTACGGAAAGCCCTCGCTGACGCTGGTCAGGGCCACCACCTGCCCGGCGCGGTAGGCGTCGGTGATGTCGTCGATACGGCCCTCGAAGGTCACGTTCTCGGTCAGATTCAGTTGCTGGGTCAGGCTCTGGCACTGGAACAGGTAGCCCTCGTTGCCCGCCGGGGTGCCGCCGAACAGCCGAAGCTGCGCGCCCGCGTTGCGCCGCCGCACCAGATCGAAGGCGCGGATCAGCGTTTCGATGTCTTTCAGGGGATCGATGCGGCCCACCCAGCTCACCACGCTCTCTGCGGGTTCCTCCTCGGCGTGCGGGAAGACGTCGGGGTCGATGCCGTTGTACACGCAGTGGATCTTGTCGGGATGCGCTCCCAGACGCTCTTCCCAGCGGCGGTTGTAGTGTGAACCCGGCAGGACCAGGGTGGCCTCGCGGTAGACCAGACTGCATAGCAGACGGTAGAAACGCAGCAGCATCCCCTTGAAGCCGGGGCTGTAGGAACTGCGGCGAAATTCCATGTAGCGCTCGCGCAGGTAGACGCCGTGTTCGGTCAGCACGAAGGGGGTGCCGTGGGACCACAGGCCGTGTAGTGCCAGCAGTCCGGCAAAGCCGTTGCTGACGGCATGCCCCACCTGGGCCTGCGGGGCCGCGTGGCCCAGCGGACGCAGCGCGTGTTCCAGCCACATCAGGGCGTCCAGGGCGTCGGCCACGGTGGGCAGTGGCAGCCGGGGTTCACCACGGACGCGGCTACTGGCCTGCTGCGCCGCATGGCCTGCCCAGGTGTCCAGCGTCAGCCGGGCCACCCGTGGCGTGTCCAGCAGTGCGGTAAAGCCCCCGCCCTGGCCCAGCGTACTCAGCGCCTGTAATCCTGCCGCGAACAGGTCCAGGTCCAGCGTACACAGCCCGTCCAGCAGGGTCAGGTAGGCGTCCTCGGCCCCTCGCCTGCGGGCGGTGTCGTTACGAACCAGGGCGGACGGCGGCGCACCCCACAGCGGCACCTGCGTGAAGCTCACGTTGCTGGGCATCTGCACCGCCGCTCTGGCGAAGGGAATCCCGGAAATGGCCTGCACCACAAACTGGTGATCGTCCAGACCCCGCACCAGTTGGTCCACCCACACGCTGACGCCGCCGTGGGCCTGGGGATAGGTGCCCTCGGTGTACAGCGCGATGGTCTGGATTGGCATGTGGGTGGACATCTGGCGAACTCCGGGCAGGGCACAGGGGGCGAGTGGCACGGGGGTCAAGTGGCGCGTGGGTCAAGTAGCACGGGGATCAAGTGACCGAAAAGCTGGCAGTTTCATGAAATACGCTGCGAATTCCCACACAGAGAGGAAAGAGAGAAAATATACGCTTGTCACTCTGGAATATGAGGTATTTCAAATTTCTTTCAGTCCTGCCCCTGATCGGGGGTAGCGCGGGAAAACCGCTTTGCTGCCAGTCAATCTGACCGACCACACGTTAAACAATCGCTTCCGCCATGCTGGTTTCTCAGCCGCGCCTGGGGGCTGGTCTGAAGAGCAGACGCCCTGGTCAGCTTACTCTCATGAATGCATGCCCACTGCGAATGACAGCATGTTGATGTCTCAGGTGAGAACAGGGTGGCCAGTTCAGGGGAGCGCTACCGGCTGACGGGAAGCTCGATCTGAACAGCGTCCGAGAGGCTGTGGCAGATGAATGCAGGGGCAGGTCTGGCACGGCACATTGGGTCCAGACACAACCCATTCAGCCACAACTCGTTCAGCTACAGATCAGGTCGGGGTCTTCTCGGCTTTCTGGGACACGGTCTGAAACAGCGCCTTATGAAAACGCCGCTGCCCGGTTGTGCTTGATCTGGAGCCTGAGGGCAGGAGCGCCTCTCCTGCGATGGGGAAAACGCGGGCGGATGACAGGGGAAGCTGCTTGCCATATGTGCCCAGAATGAGAAGAGGGCGTCGCTTGCTGCCATTTCGTTTACATGACCTGTCCCAATTCTTCTATAAGTTGCTTTTCATCGTGGGGTGGTGAAGATTAAGTGCCGGACTATCATCAGCCCATTTCTGTCAGAGGTGAATTCATGAAGAAGCAAACCAGTCTCATTACGCTCGGCCTGTTGCTCGCCACCCCCGCCCTGGCCGGCGGCGCAGGCGCGCCTGTCGCCAAGCCCGCCCCCACCTGCATGTCCATCGCGCAGATCGTGACCAGCGACGCTAACTTCAGCACGCTGGCCACTGCCGTGGAAGCTGCCGGACTGACCGAGACGCTCCAAGGCGGCAGTTACACGGTCTTCGCGCCCACCAACGCCGCGTTTGCCAAGCTGCCCAGCGACACGCTGGCCGCCGTCCTGAACGATCCCGAGGCCCTCAAGAACATCCTGCTGTATCACGTTGTGCCTGGTAAGGTCACGGCCCAGCAGGTCATGGGCATGACCTCCGGCAAGACGGCCCAGGGAACCAGTTTCCTGGTCACGATGAGTGACGGCAAGGTCATGATCGACAACGCCACCGTCAGCAAGGCCGACGTGGTGGCCTGCAACGGCATCGTCCACATCATCGACACCGTGCTGATGCCTGCCCCGGCGGCCACCGCCGAACCTGTGACAGAAGCCGAGCCTGCGACCGAAGAGATGGCCGAGCCTGTCGCCGAGGCCCCTGCCGCTGAAGCGCCTGTCGCCGAAGCCGCCCCAGCCGCCGAGCCGGTGGCCGAGGCCGCGCCTGCACCGGAAATGCCGATGGCCCAGGCGGCCACCAGCATTACCGAAATTCCTGCGCTGCCCCTGAGCGGCGCGACGTCTGCCGCTCCGGCCCCTGTCGTGGAAGCGCCAGCCGTTGTAGAAGCGCCCGTGGCCACCGACACCACCACCACCACGGATACCGTCACGACCACCGACACGGTCGCCACCGATACCACAGACGCCGACATGGCCGAGATGAACACCAACTCGCTGTACGACGTGATCGTGGCCGATGAACGCTTCAGCACCCTGCGCGATCTGCTCAGCGATGCGGGCATCACCGACATCCTGATGGACAACGAGTACACCATCTTCGCGCCCACCAACGAGGCGTTCGCTGCCGTCGATCCCGAGACGCTGGCCCTGATCGCCAGTGATCCCAACACGCTGCAACAGGTGCTGCTGTATCACATCGTGACCGGCAAGATGACGGCGGAGCAGGTTTCTGCCGAGAGCCAGATCAGCAGCCTGGAAGGCAGCAGCCTGGCGCTCACGAAGGACGGCACCACCCAGATGGTCGCCGGCGCGAACGTCACGGCCACCGTGGACACGGCTGACAACGGCATCATCTACATCATCGATAAGGTGCTGCTGCCCCCCACCCTGAAGCTGCCTGCCCCGCCCACCCCGGCTGAGGCTCCGGTGGCCGCTGCGCCTGCTCCCGCTGCTCCGGCACCCGCCGCCCCGGCCCCTGCTGCTGCGCCCGCACCGGCCCCCGCGCCCGTGGCGACGCCCGCGCCTGCTCCTGCACCGGTTGCAACGCCCGCGCCTGCCCCGGCCCCTGCGCCTGTTGTAACGGCCCCGGCCACCACCACGGCCACCGGAGCCGAGACGCTGGTTTCGCGCCTGCAAGGTGAAGCCCAGTTCAGCACCCTGCTGAGCCTTATTCAGAAGGCCGGACTGGCTGACGCCCTGATGGCCACCGATGTGACGGTGTTCGCCCCCACCAACGACGCCTTCGCCAAGGTGCCCCAGTCCACCCTGGACGCCCTGATGGCCGACGACGCCAAGCTCAAGCAGGTTCTGAGCTTCCACGTGGTCACGGGCCGCGTGACCGACACCATGCTCCAGGGCACCCAGCTCCGCAGTCTGGAAGGCAGCAGCCTGGATCTCCAGACCAAGGCGGGCGTGCTGAGCATCGGTGTGCTGAATAACCAGGACATCGTCGGCGCAACCGTGAACGTCACCCCGATCATCGTGGGCAACAGCGCCGTCTATCCCATCGACAGCGTCCTGATTCCCCCGACGCTGGTGCTGGGCACTGCCGCTCCAGTCGCGGCCCCTGCGGCTGCGGCCCCCGCTGCGCCCGCTCCGGTGGCCGTGCCGCCCGCAGCCCCGGTCTCGCCCGCCCCAGCCGCCGTCACGGGTGCCATGACCCTGGAACAGCGTCTGGCCTCCGAGCCTCAGTTCAGCACCCTGCTGAGCCTGCTCCAGACCGCTGAGCTGACCACCCCCCTGATGGCCACCGACGTGACGGTGTTTGCCCCCACCAACGACGCCTTCGCCAAGGTGCCCAAGGCCACGCTGGACGCCCTGATGGCCGACAAGGCGCTGCTCAAGCAGGCCCTGAGCTTCCACGTCGTGACTGGCCGCGTTATGGAAGCGGACCTCAAGGGCACGCAACTGCGTAGCCTGGAGGGCGGCAGCCTGGACCTCAAGGACACGGCAGGCGTGTTGATGATCGGCGTGCTGACCAACGGCGACATCACCGGCGCAACCGTGAACACCACCCCGATCATCGTGGGCAACAGCGCCGTCTATCCCATCAACGCCGTGCTGATCGCCCCTGCCCTGAAGCTGCCTGCGCCTGCCGCTCCCGCTGCAACGGCACCTGCTGCGCCCGCTCCTGCGGCTCCCGCGCCCGTCATGACCCCTCCGGCTGCGCCCGTCTCGCCCACCCCGGCAGCCGCCACGGGTGCCATGACCCTGGAACAGCGTCTGGCCTCCGAGCCTCAGTTCAGCACCCTGCTGAGCCTGCTCCAGACCGCTGAGCTGACCACTCCCCTGATGGCCACCGACGTGACGGTGTTTGCCCCCACCAACGACGCCTTCGCCAAGGTGCCCAAGGCCACCCTGGACCGCCTGATGGCCGATAAGGCCCTTCTCAAGCAGGTTCTGAGCTTCCATGTGGTCACGGGCCGCGTGAACGACACCATGCTCCAGGGCACGCAGCTCCGCAGCCTGGAAGGCAGCAGCCTGGATCTCCAGACCAAGGCCGGCGTGCTGAGCATCGGCGTGCTGACCAATCAGGACATCGTCGGCGCGACTGTGAACGTCACCCCGATCATCGTGGGCAACAGCGCCGTCTATCCCATCGACAGCGTCCTGATTCCCCCCACCTTCAAGTAAAGCCTCTCCTGAGCTTTCCGCCCGCCCTTGATTGGGCGGGTTTTTCTATGGCTTTCTGGCGGGGAGGCGGCGCAGAAAAGTGTCCCAGGTCCGGGTATCGCGCGGCAGCCTTTCGTGCTCGGTCCAGGACCAGTACGGCGTGTACAGACTGCGTGAGCTGATGATCTCCTCCCGGAAGATCTGCGCGCTGAGGCCGGTGTCCAGCAGACCGCTGCTGCCGAAGCGTGCCAGCACACCTGTACGGTCATAGGGGACGGCCCGGAATTCAGTGTGCCAGCCGTCCGCCCCCGCTGTCAGGAGCAGGTACTGGGCACGCGGATCACCGTTTGCAGGTGCGCCCACCGCTCCCGTGTTCAGCACCAGCACGCCGCCCACCCACGCCTGCGCGGGGCGGTGGATGTGCGACCCGATCAGGACGCCGTGTCCGGCGCTCAGCTCCTGCACGCGTTCGGGGCTGGTTCTTTCGCTGAGGCCCTCGCGGTAATGCTGCGGCGAACCGTGGGCGATCAGCACGCTGGGAAGCCCTGGAATCTCCACTGTCCGGGTCATGGGCCAGTCGGCGGGAATGTGCAGCAGCCCGGCGCTGTTCAGTTGTTCGGCGCTCCAAGCGGTGGCCCCCCAGAAAGGGTCATTGAACCATTCGGCGGGCAGGTCCGGGCTGCGGGCGTCCCACAGCCGCAGCAGGTCGTCGTGGTTGCCCAGTGTGAAGCTCACGTCCCCCCGTGCCAGCAGCGTTTCCAGCGCCGCCACCGAGTCTGGCCCCCGGTTGACCACGTCGCCGTTGACCACCAACCGCTCTGCGCCCTGCGCCTGCGCGTCGGCCAGCACGGCGAGCAGCGCGTCCAGGTTGCCGTGAATGTCCGCGATGATGGCCAGGCGCATGTGGAAGGGATTCTAGGGTCTGGCGGTCAGGTGCATTGCAGCCCTGGTCCCACCCGCCACCGTCAGCCAGTGCGGGAAGCTAGTGCGTGACCGAGAAGTGCCACCGGGTGCGCGTGTGGTACGTCTGACCCGGCTGCACGATGATCGAGCCTGCACCCAGGCGGTCCAGCTCGGGCTGGTTCAGCGCATCGGGGGCCTGCTGGGTTTCCAGGCACAGCGCCGAGTGCTTCCCGTAGCGCTCTCCGTTCCACCCCACGACGCTGCCGCCCGGAGAGCTGCCGCCCAGGAAATTGCCACTGTAGAGCTGCACGCCGTTCTCGGTGGTCCAGACTTCCATGCGGCGTCCGCTGGCGGGGTCAGCCAGGACCGCCGCCTGCTTCAGACCCTCGCCGCCGTTCAGGAGAACGAAATGATGATCGTAACCGCCTGCCCCCCAGAGCTGCGCGTCGTCCACGTCCAGATCCTGCCCCAGCGGTTTGCCCGTGCGGAAGTCGAAGGGCGTGCCCTCCACTTGCGTGACTGCAACTGGAATCGCGTTGTCGTCCACGGCTAGAAACCGGGCGGCGGGAAGCAGAAGGGTGTGATCCAGCACGCTGCCCGCGCCGCCGTCTGCCAGATTCCAGTAGGCGTGGTTGGTCAGGTTCAGTGGCGTGGACGCGTCGGTGCTGGCCCAGCAGTCCAGGCTCAGCCAGCCATCGTCACCGAGGGTGTAGCGGGCCGTCACGTCCACCGCACCCGGATAGCCTTCCTCGCCGTCTGGGCTGTGATACCGGAAGGCCACGCCGTTCAGGCTCTCGTCGCCTTCCAGCGCCGTCCCTTCCCAGCGCACGGCATGAAAACCGCCGGGACCGCCGTGCAGATGGTTGGGCGGATTGTTGAGGGCCAGTTGGTACTCCTGCCCGCCCAATTCAAAACGCCCACGCGCCGTCCGGTTGGCAACCCTGCCCACCGTCGCGCCGAAATACAGCGCGTCCTCCTGCTCCAAGTAAGCCGTCAGATCGGGGTGGCCCAGCATCACGTCGCCGGGCACGCCGTCCCGGTCCGGCATCTGCACCCGCAGCAGCCGCGCGCCGTACTCGCCCAGCGTGACGGTCACGCCGTTGGGGGCACGCAACACGAAAAGCTGCACGTCCTGCCCGTCCGGGAGTGTTCCCCAGCGCCGCGTCTCTATCCCGGCCTCAGTTCCCACCCCTACCACAACAGTCACTGCGCCTCCTCCAGCATGGCTTTCCAGCCGTCCAGATCCTCGCCCACGCTCAGCACCTTGCCGCCGCGCACCAGGGGCAGCCGCAGCAGTTCGGGTGTCTCGATCACCTTGGCGATCACGCCTTCCTCGGTGGTTCGCAGATACGCCAGATTGCTGCGCTCGTAGGCTTTGCCCTCCAGATCCAGCAGTTCATTCAGGCCAAATTTCTGGACAAAGCGGGTCAGTTCCCCTCTGGCAATCGGGCGCTGCGTCAGGTCCACGAAATGGATCTTGACCTGCCGCTCCTTGAAAAACCGCTCGGCGGCGCGGGTTTCCTTGCTCTTTTTCGTGCCGAAGACCTGAACCTGGGGGGCGCTCATGAAGGAAAGTCTAGAGGACGGCGGCAGTGATGTGCAGACGTGATCTGGCTCCCCCACGGGTGCGGGAAACAGAGTGCGCCTGCCACCGTCCCTCGCCAGGCTGTGTGCCGAGTATCACGCCGTCACATTGCCGGAAGATGCCGCGCCGTGCCCACCTCCAGCGCTCGCGGGCCGATCTGGATGCTGAATGCGGAAGTTCGTTTCAGCAACTTTCAGTGACGCGTCTGGGTCGTCCTGCGCCAGCTTCCTCAGGGCCAGCCGCGCAGCCCCGCCAAACTGGCCAGAATGTTCGGCGGGCCAGAGACAGTAGGTGCTTTGAGGACGGTCTACGTCAGAAACCCTGTCCCATTAGCGGTTCTGTCACAGGGGAAAAACCTCAATTCGTATAAAATCCCAGGTCCCCGTCCGAGCCGCCCACGGGCAGTCCCAGGTGGTCATAGGCGTGGGCCGTCGCCACGCGTCCGCGCGGCGTGCGCTTGATAAACCCCAGTTGGATCAGGTACGGCTCGTACACGTCTTCCAGGGTCAATGCGTCCTCGGAGATGGCCGTGGCCAGGGTATCCACGCCCACCGGCCCACCCGCGAAACGGTGGATCAGCGTTTCCAGGTACTTCTTGTCGCGGTCATCCAGCCCCGCCGCGTCCAGCCCCAGCTTGTCCAGCGCGCTGTAGGCCCGCTCCAGCTCAATGGTGTTTTCCCCGGCCACCTCGGCGTAATCGCGCACCCGGCGCAGCAGCCGCTTGGCGATTCGCATGGTCCCGCGCGAGCGCCCCCCGATTTCCAGCGCGGCCTCTTCCACCAGCCCGAATCCCAGCAACCGGGCGTCGCGCAGCAGGTTGGTGGCGATTTCCTCGGGGGTGTAGTACTCCAGATGTTCAATGATCCCAAACCGCGAGCGCATCGGCGCGCTGATCAATCCAGGCCGCGTCGTCGCGCCCACCAGCGTGAAGCGCGGCAGCGGCAGCTCGATGGTGCGCGCCGCTGGCCCCTGCCCCAGCACGATGTCCAGCTTGAAATCCTCCATCGCCGGATACAGATGTTCCTCTGCCACGCGCCCCAGACGGTGAATCTCGTCGATAAACAGCACGTCGCCTTCCTCCAGACTGTTGGTCAGGATGGCCGCCAGATCGCCGGGCTTCTCGATGGCCGGGCCAGAGGTCACGCGGATATTCACGCCCAGTTCGGCGGCGATGATGTGCGCCAGCGTGGTCTTGCCCAGCCCTGGCGGCCCGAACAGCAGCGTGTGGTCCAGCGCCTCGCGGCGGCCCTTGGCAGCCTGGAGGTACACGGTCAGCTTGTCCTTCAACTTTTCCTGGCCCACGTATTCGGTCAGCGTCTTGGGACGCAGGGCGGCGTCGAACGGTTCGGTCATACGGACAGCTTAGCGTAATTTAGCTCAGAACGGAATCGGTTTTAGAGTTTAGTGTTTTGCAGAATCTAGAGGAAGCGCATTCCTGGCAAGAATGTCCCCTCTGGCAGGCAATTGCGCCCCTCTCGGCTCCCTTTTGAGGGGAGCTGGCCGCGAAGCGGACTGAGGGGTTTAAACCGTTGTAGCGCTCTCAGACAACTGCTTGCCCGACTCTCACGCTCCTCTGCCCCACGCACTATCCTGCTGAGCATGAAGCAGAAACTCTCCACATTGGTGGCCCAGGCGCGCGGAGGCCGCGTGGTCCGCACCGGATTCCTGGACGGTGACGAGATAGATCGTCGCCTCCTGAACGACGAAGACCTGCGCCACCGTATCGCTGGCGGCTTCCCCGACGCGCGCCGCGTGGTGCTGACGCTGTATCCCGCCCACATTCCAGAGGTGGATGCTGGCGTGACTGTGTTGCGCCTGACTCCTGCCCAGGCCGCCCCCGAGTGGGATGAGCAGGATTTCCTGGTGCAACTGCGCCGCCTGGAACTGAACGAGGACCAACTGGGCGACGTACGCGAGGAACGCGGAAGCTTTCTGATCGCCGCCACGGGCAAGGCCGCCCAGACCCTGGAATCCCTGACTGTGCTGGGGGGCCGCGACATTGAAGTCGAGGAAATCGGCGAGACGGCGGGCCGGGGCAGCAAGATCCGCGAGGTGGTGGTGCCGTCCATGCGCGTGGACGTGGTGGGCGCAAAGGGCTTCGGCGTCAGCCGCGCGTATTTCCAGCAGGGTATCGACGGCGGCAAGGTGCGCCTCAACGGCGGCCCCGCCCGCGCCAGCAGCGACATCCGTGAGGGCGACAGTCTCAGTGCCGATGGCCTGGGCCGCATCGACTTCAAGCGTGTGGTCAACGAAACCCGGCGCGGCAACTACAAGGTTGAACTTGAAGTCCATAGGTAGGGGTCAAAGGGTCTGTGGGTCTAAGTTTTCTGGCTCCCTCCCTCCTCGTGGGGGACTGGTACAGCTCGGCACGAGAGGGGTGGGGAGGGGGGGCCACCGGGCAGGCTCCCACCGTCAAGTTCCCCAGGTTGTTCTCCATCAACTTTCAACCATTACCCATCAAAAACCATGATTGATCTCCTGACCCGCAATCCCGCCCCCGATCCGCTGGCGCTCACGGCGGAGCTGTTGCCCAGCGCCCGATTTCAGGACGTGCGCTTCGGGACGTACCGGCCCAATCCTGAATACCCCAGTCAGGCGGCGGCGCGCGACAACCTTCAAACGTTTGTGGAGACCGCGCGGCAAAAGCCCGGCGGCCTGCGCCTGTTTCGCCGCCGTACCCCGGAAGGACGCGGCCTGTATCTGGACGGCGGCTTCGGCGTGGGCAAGACGCACCTGCTCGCCAGCGCCTATCACGCGTCCAGCGGAGTGCGCGCCATCATGAGCTTTCAGGACCTGATGTACCTGATCGGCGCGCTGGGCATGACCCGCGCGGTAGACGCCTTCCGGGGCCATGATCTGCTGCTCATCGACGAATTCGAGCTGGACGATCCCGGCAACACCCACATGGCAAATACGTTTCTGGGCCAGTTGATGCCCGGCGGAACCTCCGTGATCGCCACCAGCAACACCGAACCCGGTGCGCTAGGCCAGGGGCGCTTCAATGCGGGCGACTTCCAGCGCCAGATTCAGGGCATCGCCAGCCGCTTCGAGACCCACCGTCTGGACGGCCCCGATTTCCGCCAGCGCGGCACGAAACCTGAAGACGTGTTTTCTGGGCCGGAATATCTGGTCTGGGAAGCCATGCAAAACCCCGCCACCCTGGCCACGCTGAGTCACCGTGACCTGAACCGCCACCTACTGAAAATTCATCCCAGCCGTTTTGCCGGGCTGCTGTCTGGCGTGGGCGCGGTGGGCGTCCTGAATCTGGTCCCGATGGACGATCAGAACGTCGCCCTGCGTTTTGTTCATTTCATCGACAAGCTGTATGACCTGGGTCTGCCCGCTGCCTTCACAGGCGCGCCCCTGGGAACGCTGTTCGACGACACGTATCGTCACGGCGCGTACGCCAAGAAGTACAGCCGCTGCCTGTCTCGCCTGTCCGAATTGCTGCGCGAGGCACGGGAAGCTGGCCGCGTAAATGTCACCTGACACCGTGTTTGAGACTTCGTTTTTCAGCTTTCTGGTCTGCCCTATCAAAATAGTAATCCAGCAGAGGTTGACAGAACAGGGAATGGCCTGTATCTTTTCTGAGCCTCCGAGTGAGGCGGGCCGCATGACAACACACGCAGAGAGAGAGCAGGACCGCTTCGACAGAGGCGGGTGAACGGCGCTTCCAATGGGAAGTGGCTCCAGATTCACGAAAACAGAAGACACGGGCTTTGGCCTGTGGACTTCAAAGCAGACCCGCTTCTACGGAAGGGGGCAGCCAAGCGAAAGCTTGGACCAAACACACTAACATCTGAAATCTCTGATTTCAGTGCTAGACCATTTTATGGAGAGTTTGATCCTGGCTCAGGGTGAACGCTGGCGGCGTGCTTAAGACATGCAAGTCGAACG
>NZ_JNIV01000091.1 GCF_000701405.1 Deinococcus marmoris DSM 12784 | reverse complement strand
ATTGACCAGAATGCTCCATGAGGCGTATCATGGACATAGGCGAAGGCCTCCCGCTCGACACGGGAAAAATTCTTGTTTCCGAGACCCTCTGTGGATTACGAGCTTGCAGGCTCCCATGGGGGGTTTCCCTTTGGCGAATGTCTTTTGCCTTAGGGGTAGCACGATTGTAGCGCAGACTTGGATAGCTGATCAAAAGAGCGCTTCCACTCAGTATCAGCAGCGTCCCCAGGAGACTCCCTCCTTTCTGAGCTGGTGAGCTGCTATCAAGCCCGGTCCGATGCTAGTTATGCCGCGTTCTTTCTCGCCGGACGGTAGACATCTGCAATCACACAACACGTAAGTGTCATCACGCCCGCCACACACCACCGCTGAAGTACAGGCAATTCTAGGCGACAATTTTGCTGAATCACAGGCTGCTGCATTGCGGTATCAACGAGACAGAGAGCCGAAACATACCTGCGTTGATTACTGTTTGGACTCGTCTGGATCGCAGGGTTTCCTAAACAGACCTTCGGAGAAGGGGGACCGTTCGGAGTCAGCTCCTGGACGGCTTATGGCTTTATCACGGACAGCAGATCCCGATATTCCGTTCCATTGCCACCGCAATGCCGTCTCCAGACGCTAAAATCGTTATCTGTGAATAGTCTTGCCGCGCGTGCCAGGGAAATTGCAAGTCAGCTTAGAACCTATTTCCAATCTGTCGAAGATTCGGGGATTTGGGATCATGTGGATGAAAGCCCGGGTTTTGCCGAAGCATTGTCGACCTATCTTATGATCTTCGCAAGTAAGATCATGCGTTCGGACGGTAGAATTACCGATGGCGAGATCAATTTTATCAAATCAATACTCCCTAATGGGCTTCACTTTCAGAATGCACTCATCTCGAATCTAATTACCGATTTTGATAAAACTTATGACCAGCTTGATAGTGTAGATCAGGCCCTTCCGATGCTTGCAGCCTCCATCGCGCTCGATCTCAAGTCGGGAACGGACGAAACAGCAGGGATTTTTAAAGACCTCGAGGAATTCGGCAATTTGGTGATTGCGGCAGACAGCATGAGGGGAGAATTTGAGGTCCGCCAGCTCAGCAAGATGATGGCTAAGCTTAAGAGTCTGGAGGACAAATTCAGGGCCTTACACAGGCAGCAATTTGGAGCTGCTGTGAAGCAAGCTGTTCCAGAAGTTCAGGCTGCGCCAAGGGCTGCCATGGCAGTTCAGGACACATCGAAGCCCGACCTCGACACGCTGCTCACCGAGCTGCGCACCATGATTGGTCTGCACCGCGCCAAGGAAGAAGTCACTGCGGCGACCAATCTGGTGCGCGTCCGCCAGATGCGTCAGGAGGCCGGACTCCCCGCCATGCCGATGACCCTGCACATGGTCTTCACTGGCAATCCAGGGACGGGTAAGACCACCGTGGCCCGGCTGATCGCGCAGATCTACCGAGAACTGGGCCTGCTGGAACAAGGCCACCTGACTGAAGTGGACCGCAGTGGATTGGTGGGGGGCTACGTTGGTCAGACCGCCCTCAAGGTTCAGGACGTGGTGCAGGAGGCGCGCGGCGGCGTGCTGTTTATCGACGAGGCGTACGCGCTCAAGGCGGATCAGAAGGACTCCTACGGTCAGGAGGCCATCAACACCCTGCTTAAGAGCATGGAAGACCACCGTGACGATCTGGTGGTGATCGTGGCGGGCTATACCGAGCAGATGAACGCCTTTCTGGAAACCAATCCCGGTCTACGCTCCCGCTTCAACCGTTACGTCCACTTCGACGACTACACGGGCGACGAGTTGCTCAATATCTTCACATACATGAGCGAGAAAAATGGCTATGCGTCCACCCCAATGGCGAACTACCAGCTCAAAGCCCACTTCGAACAGATGTACGCCGGGCGCGGGCCAAACTTCGGCAATGCCCGCGATGTCCGCAATGTCTTCGAGACCATCCTCAAGCATCAGGCTGCCCGCCTGATGACCATCCACAAGCCCACGCCTGAGGACCTGTCCTTTATTGACCTGGCCGATATCGCCTGGCTGTTCGAGCGCTCGGGTGCTGGGGCCGCGCAGAAGGGCCGCGCATGAGCGCTTCTCTGGCGCCCGGCGCAAACGTTTCCCTGACGGCAGACCGTCCGGGCCTCAGTCTGGTCCGGGTGGGATTGGGGTGGAATTTTCCGGCAGGCACCGCCCCATTTGATCTGGATGCCAGCGCCCTGCTGGTGCAGGCCAATGGGAAACTGCAAAGAGAAGAGGATCTGGTGTTCTACAACAATCCCAGTGACCCAGCCCTCAGCGTGCGGTACGGCGGCGACAATCAGGACGGCGCGGGCGATGGGGACGATGAGCGGCTGACTGTGCGGCTGGACCGGGTGCCCGCCGAGATCGCCAAGGTGGTCATCTGCGTGACCATTCACGACGCCGAAGACAAGCACTTCGGCTTGGTGGATGGGGCCTATATCCGCTTGCAAAACCTGGAGGACGGCGAGGAACTGGCCCGCTTCGAGTTGCAGCGGGATTTCACCCAGGTCACCGCCATGTTGTTCGGCGAGCTGTACCGTCACAATGGTGCATGGAAGTTTCGCGCCCTGGGCATGGGCTTCAAGGGGGGGCTGGAGGCAGTCGTCACGAACTTCGGCATACAGGTGTCCTAACCGTCGGGGAGGCCAGGGGATGAAGCGGCGCAAGGTTTACCGCAAGGTGCGTGACAAGACGGCGGGCAAAGTCCGCGCCCTGCACCGTGTTCTGGCCGAGCAAATGCTGGCCCGTCCCCTGGCCCCCGGTGAGATCGTCCACCACCGCGACGGCGATAGCACCAACAACGATCCCGCCAACCTGCTGGTGCTGCCTTCCCAGCGCTACCACGCCCACATCGAGTACCACCTGCGCTGCGCCCGGCGCGGCATGCCCAGCCTGTTCCCTGAACTGTTTCGGGACGTCACGGAGGACCGCCGGGGCACGCTGTTCGAAAGCGTCATTCCGTAATGGACCAGGGGCAGCGCTGCACTGTTTCAGACGATGACCCTTTCTAATCTCGTTCCAGCCAGACGGGGTCCTCAAGGTCACCCTCAAATTCTTCCTGCGTCCCGAATCCAAGATCATCCGCACGCGCAAAATACGGCTGGTAGTCGAAATCCTATGCTTCCCAGGGCTGCAACTCCCACATCGCAATCAGCACCCATTGCAGCCACCGAGGTGGAGGTGGGAAGCACTGAAAGTAGGCCACCCGGTCTACTTCTGACAGCGCCTGCTGTTTCTACCAGGCACTCCACACCATGACGTGGCTCTCGCCTGCGCCTATGCGCCATCTCAAGCTGTAGGGGTGGGTATTCGGGAAGATCACCCACGGTGGCGGTACAGCTCGGTCAATTCGGTGACGCTCTGTTCAATCCAGGGTTCCACACACCTACGGTCGCATGTGGGCAGGTTGATGCTGGGATCACCCTGGTGGAGATATCTGGGATGCTGCTGCCTGGGATGTTGGGAACTGGGCTGAACTAAAGCGGTGAGAAGCTGCCCAAATGGTTCAGGTGACCCATCGCCACCACCTTCAGACAGCGCGTTCCTCGTGGCACGGCTCAATGAACTCCACGTCCAGCCAGTATTCAGCTTCGTCCTCGGTCACGCCGTCCAGCTCCAAGCACCATACGGCAAACGCGGCGTCCCGCGCGTCGTCACGGCAACCCAGGTAGTCCGCCAGGGCGGTGCGTTCCATAGCGCTGGGAGCGTCGTCGCCATTGCCGTGATCGGCAGCGTACGCGCGGGCCAGCAGGTCAGCCAACTCAGTTGGGGTCAGGTCAGGCAGGCGCATGGTGCCATCAGAATACGTGTAATGCCGCGCCGGCCCGGGAAGCGCCGACCAAATCTTGACAGATCACGCTCTGTTACGTCTATAACGTAACAGAGCGTGATCTCTTTTTATCTCAAAGATTCTGTTGCCTCAGCTCATCTATCAATACGACGAGCGCAAAGAGCAACATGGGGTATCAAGGCTCGTGGCCAACAGAGGTACCTCCCTAACACATGGAATACGTCTCAGGTATGTACGACGAGGCGCGTGACTGTGAGTCCGAGTCTGGGCTGTTCAGAGGAAAAAAGCGTCGACAGTTTTGCTGAACATAAGGACGCCAATGGGCAGGCCGATGACACTGCAGCATAAGAGGACAGCGACTAGGAGCCACGTGGGCCCGATCCACCAACCGAAGAAGCAGAAGTAGAGGACACGGATGATGGTGGAGGGATGCTTGCTGGCGGCGGCGCTGCCGACGGTAGCACTGGCGGTTGCCGTGGCAACGTTGCTATTGGTGACATTGACGATGATCGGAGCGGGCGCGGTGGCAGGAGCAAGCTGGGCGACAGGAGTGAAGTGCTGGGCGGTCAGGCGAGCGCGGATTTCTGCACGCATCTGCTCTTCCTGGAATTTCGCGAGTTCTTCCTGTTCAATGCGCTCCCGGAGGCTCAATTCTGCGGGTGCCATGGGCACCGTCAAGGGCTGCAATTTGGCGCGTTCTTCCTGCTCTATCCGGTGACGCAGTTCGGCTTCAGAATTGGCTGGCATAGGTGTGAGGGCAGCAGAGGGAACGGGAGTGAGGGCCATCAGGTCGGGGGTCGTCATCTGGGTCTCCTGGCATCGTGCTGAAGGGTGAACCTGCAGAGCAGAGCAGATCTTTTCAATGGAATATTGACGGGGACTCTGTAAAACAGCTATATACAGCGCAGAGATCCACATTCCTGCTGCATGGAAAGCGTTATCCAACCTTCTCGCCGTCTTTACTGTGGTCTTCTAAAAAGTTGCCGAGTGCCGCATAGGCACCGACCGAAAGCGTGAGTCCATGCATCAGTGATGGCGTACCATTGCTAAATGCCTCTATAAGGCCATTCAGCATATAAAACACAATGGTACCTACAGCGAAGTATTTGACAGTTTTAACTTTGGGCTTTTTGACGACTTGTATCGCTGCAAAGACAGTAATGGCACCGACGAGACCATTGGAAATGTAGAGAGCCCACATATTCGTGATAAGGTCAAAATTCACCATCAGGGCTATCGAGATTTCCCTGGCGACGCCATGTGCAATGAGTCCAACCATGATGATAAAAAACCAGGGTTGGTCTTCAACTTTGCGGCTGATTTGATCCTCCTGCTTGATGCGAACATCATCTGTAGCGTTTGGATTGGCAGTAGAAATAACTGTGTTTGTTTGATTTTCTTCTGTACCGCCGCCGACTCCATCGGTGATAGGTGTAACTATCTGGGCCTGCAGTCTGGCGCGGATTTCCGCGCGGATGGTTTCTTCTTGGAGTTTCGCGAGTTCCTCCTGTTCAAGGCGCCGACGCAGGTCTATTTCAGTTTGGGTATGGAAAGTTGGTCCCGTGGACGGAACGTGGGGGAGGGACAGTGGGTCGGGGGCGGTCATGGGTGACTCCTCAGGCGAACCGGATCGTGGAGCGGAATGGCAGCCAATCATTCATTGGATTAACGAATAATGAGTAAAATACGAAAAAGATAAAAACAGAATTCTGACGAATTCCCCGATCAAACCGTTGACACATGCACAGAGAAACTAAGCAACCGATTTGGCTACGGAGCGCAGGCGGCGCGCGGCCGGGTCAGTGAGCACATCGGCCACGTCCCTAGGGCGCGGCGCAACCAGCCGCGTGGATCTGGGCACCCTGGGGACCGTCATGAATACAGTTAAAGAACTGACCAACGAGCTGAACTATCTGGGCACCTTGTCGAATGCGGTCACGGTGTCAGGACCCGACCACGAGGCACAGGCGTGGATGGATGGGGACGCCTCTCACCTGGGCGAATTCGAGCCGTACGACTGGGGCGGTGCCGATCCCTACACCCTGGGCGAGCCAGTGCGGTGGGGCTAGACGGCGAGCTCATCATCGGGGACGAGTAACGGCTATCCTCACACCAGGGGCCGTGTTCGTGGCCAGCTTTCCCGAACACGATCCCAGCGAGCACGAACAGGAGGGACCACAGCCTGCGGTTCTGGTGGGGCTGCCGCTGGGCGGCGCTCGCCCCGGTAACGACCTTTCGGGGGCAACCCTGGGTGATGGCGGCTCCTGACTTGTATCCCGTATTGCAGGTCGGGGCCGGTGGCCTGCGGGTGCCCAGCGTTGTGTTGATCGACCAGACGCGTGCCCTCGATGCCTCGCGGGTGTCCCGTTACCTAGGCCTCCTGACTCCAGAGGACTACGCCCCGGTACATGCGGCGGCGCGGCTCATCTTCAGCGTGTAATCCAGGCACAACGCCGGACGCTTTTTCCTGTTGAAAGCGCCGGAGGCACAGAGCCAACTCAACTTGGTCCCTGGGACAAGCAAAAGGGAACAGGCCGGTTTACCATTCCGTCACTCCGCCGAGGCCAGCGCCTCTGGCACTTCTGCCAATTTCAGATCTTTGAGGCGGGCTTCGACATACGCCTCGGGGTGGCGCAGCTCGCCGCGGCGCTGATAGCTCGATACCACGAGGTCCAGCAGCGCAAGCGAGTCCATCTGCTGCACCAAACAGCGGGCCCGCTTCTCCTTCACGCCCAGCACCAGCAGGCCGTCGTAAGCCCGCAGAAAAGCCGGGACCGGGCGGCCCGCGTCAGCGTAGAACGAGCGGTGAACCCGGATCATCAGCGGTTCCTGCAATTCCACCACGCCCAGCACCGGCTGCTCGGTGCCGCCCAGCGGCCAGGCCCATTCCACAAACTCGCCGCATTCCAGATCTGTACTCTGATCGGCAGCGAACAGCCACAGGCCTGGTTTGGCTGCCGGACGGACCCACGGTGCCCCGATGCGGGCAGGTGGCGTGCGGGGAACCAGCAGGGCCTGCACGTCTTCCCAGTCAGGATCGGCCTCAGACTCGGGGCCAGGATCATCGGAGGACAGGTGGCCCAGCACGCCGCGCATCAGCACCTCGCGGCGCGCGGCGTCTTCCACTCTGCCGCACAGGGCCAGGGGGTTGAGCAGCTCACCCGTCGTCGGCATAACGTCAGCATGGTCGTTCGCTGTCCTACAGACAATGAAGTCGAACACGAAAGAATGTCCGATCAACCTCTCTGACACGGCGTCCGGCAATCTGGACCTGTCTGACACCAGGGGGATGCAGTCAATGGAAAAAGCGGCCCAGAGGCCGCCTTGATTTCTCTAACATAGCCCGGTATTCGCGATCTGTCAAATCTATGCACCGGGTTCAAAATGTTTGGGTGAGGAAGACTCAGGACGGCCCGTTCAGAGGACAGCTACTTTGAAGGGGGAGAGACACGATTCGTCATCAGTATCAAATCGTGTCTTGCCCTGATAGACGTCAGAGGAGGGTAATCCGCACCGCTCTGCAGGAGGCTTTTTCGCCGCAGGACTCCCAGGCGAGGACGGATTACATGGTGCGTCACCTTTGAACTGAGACCGGGTCTCAGGGTTTGACCACGAACCAGACCTTGCCCACGTTCTGCCCGGTGGTATCACCGGGTTTGCTGTCCTTGGCCCAGAAATACAGCGGTTTCCCGTCATACGTCACTTGAAGTGCACCGTCCTTGCGGGCGGTGGTCCCCAGTTTGCCGCCTTTCTCGGCGGGCAGGTAAGAGGTCAGCAGCGGGGGCCAGGCGGTGGCACACCCATCATAACAGGTGCTGACCCCCTTCTCGTCCTTGGTGAACAGATACAGGGTCATGCCGTCCGGGGCAACCAGGTATTCACCCAGTTCACCGCCTTTGGTGGTGCTGACCGTGGGGCCAGGGTTGATCGCGTACCAGACCTTGCCCACGTCCTGCCCGGTGGTGTCGCCCGCCTTCTGGTCCCGCACCCAGTAATACAACGGCCAGCCGTTGTAGGCCACCTGCTGCGCGCCGTCCTTGCGCTTCACTAGGCTCAGCTTGCCGGGCATCCCGGCAGGCAGTTTGGGCAGCGCGTCAGACAGCAGCGGGGGCCAGGCCACGGCGCACTGCTCGTAGCAGTTGGTCACATTCGGCGTGTCCTTGGTGTACAGGTACAGGGTCATGCCCTTGTCGCCCGTCAGGATGGTGCCCAGTTTGGCGTCCTGGCGCAAGTCCAGTTGCGAGGTGGCCGCGCTGGCAAACGTGGGGCTGGCCAGGGCCAGGGTGGCGAACAGGGCGAGGGCGGCGGTGTGGACAGTCTTGGTCTTGATCATGGGGAGCCTCCACTTCTAGAAACGCGGCGGAGGTCTGTTTGGATTCAATCTCACCCTTGACCTCACTTTAGAGGCTGGCCCACCCCAGAATCAGCGTCGGCCTGGTCTGCCCGGTCATGTCGCGCCCCGCGTCCTCCAGGCTGACGCACACGTAATCGCCGCCGCCCATGCTGGCGGCCAGGACACCACGGGCACTGCGGGTGGTGGGGGTCAGGGGATCGCCGCGTTTCCAGTTCGACGCCACCCAGACCTGATAGACCTTGCCCGGCGCGGGCGGTGGCAAGACGAACAGCACCTCGCGGCTGGGCAGCAGCAGCAGGTGTCTGGCGGTGGGCTGGTCTTTGGCCCGCAGACCCACCACGGACACCCCCGGTTGCGCCAGCCAGCCCGCCACCTGACGTTGCTCGGCACGCAGGGCGTTGGCCTGGCTTCCCTGCCAGCCGCCCCAGCCGATGGCCCCCGCACCCAGCAGCGCGAGAATGACAGGCAGAGCGAAAGCAGATGGACGCGTGAAGGAACGTGGCCCCCTTCCAGCGGCCCGGCCCGGAGCGGCTCGCGCTGACAGCCGAAGCGTTCGGCGTAGCGGCGGTAACTCGCCCGCCCGTGGCAGCGCCTCCACCTGAGCCGCGAGTTCATCCCGCCACATCACCACCTGCGCCCGGCACGCCGCGCAGCTCAGCAGGTGGGCCTCGGTTTGTGCCTGCGCTGGGCCATTCGAGTCGCCCACCGCGTAAGCCCGCAGCACATTCACGTCAGGGTGCGGGGCGTTCATGATCTCTCCAGGGTGCGTCGCATTCTTGCCAGGGCGCGGCGCACGCGCGTTTTGACCGTCCCGAGCGGTAGGGCGCGCGTACTCGCAATTTCGCCGTGGCTGAGGCCCAGGAAGAAAGAATCGTGAATCAGCGCCTGATCGTGTTCGGACAGGCGAACCAGCGCATTCTGAACCACCATGTGGGTGTCCAAATCCGGGCTGGAACTGGGAGACGGCATCTCGCCCAGCAGCCCCTCATCGCCTGCCAGGACAGGACGCGCCCCCCGCGCCCGCAGGCGGCTGAGGGCCTCGTTGCGGGCCACCGTGTACACAAAAGCGCGCGGCGATCCCAGTTCGGGACGGTACTGGTGGGCACGCCGGAAAAGGCGCTCGAACGTGTCCTGGAGCACCTCTTGTGCCTCCTCGCGGTCCCCCAGCAGTCGCCAGGCCAGGGCGTGAACATGGCCGCCCAGCCGGGCGTACAGCTCGGCCAGCGCATCCTCGTCTCCGTGACTCAGCCGCAGCATCAGCGTGGGTTCATCCGTCATGGTTGGGCCATCATGGGCTTCCACTCAAAGATACGCGCCGCGATGCCGATTGGATTCACCCGGCTGAGACCGGGCCTCCGAGGGGCAGCGCAAGCGGCACACGGAGGAGTTCAGGCCCGAAGCCGTTCAGGTTGCTTTGGCCAGGTGTTGACGCACGCCCCGGTGCGGTTTATAGACCTGCCCAGTCGATGTTGCAGATGGCTTCGCCCCGGCCCACCCGCCGGGCATAGCGCCAGAAGATGTCCAGGTCCCCCTCCTCTTCAAACGTTTCATGCGGGGTACCAATGCCCCACGCCTCGGCCAGTACCCCCAACATGAGCACGTCGCGCAGGCGCAGCAGATTGGCCATCACCTCCCGCCACTCCGGGGGCAATGGACAGACCTCCTGGTAGGCGGGCAGATAGATCTCCAGAAAACGCTGACAGAAGGCCGCCGCGTCCTCTCCAGGGGGGACCAGCTGGGCCACACTGTGGAGGCTCACCGCCAGGTCATTCAGAAAGAAGTGGAACTCGCAGTCGTCGAAATCAAAGGCGTACAGCGTTTGACCGTCCCAGTGCAGGTTGTCGCCGTGCAGGTCAGATTGAATCAGACCATAGTTCTCGGGTGTGCGCGTCCACGCTTTCACCCGCTCAATCAGCGTCTGACCACGCCGCCGCTGTTCGTCCAGGCCAGGAGGCAACCGCCGCAGGTCCAGCATGGGTTCGGTGTGCCAGGGCCGACGGCGGGGCAGGTGTGGATCTGGGATGTAGCGGCGGGCCAGCACATGCAGTTGTCCCGTGAGCCGTCCCCAGGCGCTGATCACGGTGGGCGTCAGGTGCTCGGCCTGTAACGGATGACCGGGAAGCCGGGTGAACGCGTAGGCTAGCCAGCTTCCGCCCTCCGGGTCAGGGGACAGCTCGATCCAGCGTCCAGCCGATGACGGCAGGGGGTGGGCGACGGGAAGACCGTGTTCGGCCAGATAGCGCGTGAAATGGAGTTCGGACTCGATGAACGCCCCCTCACGGCGCAGGGTGTGGGTCAACTTGAGGATCCGCTGCGGGGTAGCGAACACGGCGCTCTCGAAGCCACCCAGCGCCTGTGCGCCCGGCATATCAAAGCGGGCCAGCAGGGAGGGCAACACGCCTGTGACCGATTTGCGTGCGATGGCGGGCAGCATGAGGCCACCGTACCTGCCAGGCCGCAGCAGACGCATGGGCCAGGTGGCCTAAGCTCGACTTTGTCCATTTTAAGATTCTCTAGGGTACAAAAGCAGTCAGGAGCTGAGTAAAGCTCGGCCCAGACGTTCTTTGTCCGAATCCAAAGTCTCGCAAAGCTCGCTGTAACGCATCTAGACCCCGGCGGAAGAGACTTTTGGGGGGGTAGCCATGCGCCAACTTCTCTGTCGGTTCGCGGCTCTCTTCCTGTTCCCCGGTCAGGCAGCACCACACAAAGGCAAGCACTACCACGCCGAACAAGGTGGTCATTCGCCCGGTGTCCGTGACATGGCTGTCTTCTAGATGAAATCCTCTGGATTTCATCGCTTGATGCATCGTTTCCACGTCCCAACACCAGTACAGCTGTAAAGATGGAAGCTACACGGCCTATCATTGGGGTGGACAGCCTCGTTCGGCTCGCTCGCTTCCTCCACCGCAGCGGAGCTGCGGCTCCTATACAGGACGGTCACTTATGCCCGGACCCAATCTCCCCCCCCGCCGACCCTCTGGCTGAGCTTGTCCCCAGCACGTCAACAGCGCCTCTTACAAGCGCTGGTTCGGCTGCTGGAACGGCAACTTCGGTCGACCGACCTGACCGACCTGGACAAGACGCAGGAACCTCATGACCGCGCTCACTGACCTGCGGCGCCATCACAAGATCGAGGTGAACCACCTCGATCGGCTCGCCATCGTTTATGTGCGCCAATCCACGCTGGCCCAACTTCAGCACCATCAGGAATCCACTCGGTTGCAGTACGCGCTCGTCCACCACGCCGCTGACTTGGGCTGGGCCCCCGACCGCGTGCTGGTCATCGACGATGACCAGGGCAAATCTGGAACGACAGCGACTGGTCGTCCAGGCTTCACCCGTCTGGTGACCGAGGTGAGCCTCGGTCACGTCGGTTTGATCCTTGGCATCGAGATGAGCCGTCTGGCCCGCTCTAACCGCGACTGGCACCATCTTCTGGAGGTGTGCGCCCTGTTCCAGACGCTGATCGGGGATGCGGATGGGATCTACAACCCGGCTGATTACAACGACCGTCTGCTTCTCGGCCTGAAAGGCACCATGAGCGAAGCGGAACTGCACATTCTCAAGAACCGGATGCACCAAGGCAAACTCAACAAAGCCCGCCGAGGGGCGCTGGGTGCACCCACGCCGACTGGCTACATTCGTGACGCTTACGGTCAGATTCAGATGGATCCGGACGAGCAGGTGCAGCAGGTGATTCGGCTGATCTTCCGGAAATTCGAGGAGTTGGGGACGCTGCATGCGCTGCTCCAGTATCTGGTCGAACATCAGGTTCAGCTGGGCGTCCGCGAGCGGACGCGCGCCGGTGGTGGCCTGTTGACGTGGCGCCGACCGAACCGAATGACCCTGCAGAATCTGCTGCACAACCCGATGTACGCTGGAGTGTATGCGTATGGCCGGCGGCAGACCGACCCCCGGAAAAAGCTCGCTGGGCGAAGCTCGACGGGACGGGTCACGCTTCCGCCGAACCAGTGGCATGTCCTGCTGAGAGATCATGTTCCTGCCTACATCAGCTGGGAGCAGTACCAGGAACATGTCGCTCGTATGGCTGCCAATCGCAATGTCGCGTCGTTGTCGGGTGCCCCGAAACGGGGCACCGGGCTGCTCAGCGGACTGCTGATCTGTGGGCACTGCGGACACCGGATGGTGATTTCCTACCCGAACGCGCCCACGGGATCAGCCGTGCGTTACAGCTGCATGCGACACGTCACAGATTACGCTGGCCCACCCTGCTTCAGCTGCACGGGTGCAGCCGTGGACCGCTGGGTCACAACTCAACTGCTTGATGCCCTCACGCCCGCCAGCGTGGCGCTCTCGTTGGAAGCGCAAAGGACCTTGAACCAGGACCGCGAAGCACTGGATCGGCACTGGCACGCCCGCCTGGAGCGGGCGCAGTATGAGGCTGCGCGTGCGGCCCGGCAGTATCAGGGGGTGGAACCGGAGCACCGTCTCGTCGCGCGTTCCCTGGAACGCGCCTGGGAGCAGGCTCTGGAGGCAGAAAGAACCTTGAAGGAGGAGTACGAGCGCCACGTTCAGCTGCGACCTCGGCAGCTGACCACCGACGAGATCTGTCAGGTACAAACGCTTTCGACGGCCTTGCCGGCGTTATGGTCGGCGTCGACCACGACCATGCAGGACCGCAAGGAGATCCTGCGGTTGGTGATCCAGCGGATCACCCTGTGGGGAGATGCCAACGATGAGCGGTTGGATGTGCGCATCGAATGGCAGGGTGATCACGTGACCGAAGGCCAGGTGATCCGCCCAGTGGCCCGGCTCGATCAGGTCAGCACCTACGCGGAGGTGTGTCAACGGGTGGGTGCCGGGGTGACACAAGGAAAAACCGTACTGGAGGTCACTGACGAACTGAATGCGGCCGGGTTGCGGCCACCGAAGCGACGGACCACCTGGAATGTGTCTCAGGTTCGGAGTCTCGCTCAACGTTTAGGACTACAGTTTTCAAAGGGGACGGACGGACGTGCCGTCCCTGCAAGGCGTCCCCCGCGAGCGGGGGACTGGTGGACGCTCGATGGGCTCGCCCAGGCGCTGAAGATGCCAGTCGTGACGTTGTACACCTGGCTCCGCCGGGCCGTCGTGAAGGGCGAGCAACTGGAACGTGGTGGAACCTGGCGCATCTGGGCGGACGATGCTGAGGTTCGTCGACTCCAAGCCTTGAGAGCTGAACCTGTAGGCGCTCGATGCCACCGTCGGTGGATCGACAAGGCCACTTCGATGATGGACACACTGGAGGTTCGAGATGTATCACCGTAGTCGTGTTGGCCCGTCTCACAGCCCCACCTTTGGGCGTATCGCTTGACGGCCTTCTCGGCCCGCCCGTGATAGGCCAGATACAGGATGTCGCCCTTGTGATTTTTGCGGGCCAGCACGCGCAACTTCACGCCGTAAATCTTCATGCGTTTGTACCAGCAGCGATATTCGCTAGGTTCAAGGTTTTTGAACAGCGCCCATACGGGTATCCCATCAACCAGTGTGTCCGCTTTCAGGCGAATACATGGGGCGATGTTCAACCGTTTCAAGGTCTGAAACCAGTCCTGCCCGATGAATTCACGGTCTGCCAGCAAGGACAGTTTTTTGCCATCTAGAAGGGGAAGAACACTTTTGACCAGTGCAATTCGGGTGGTGGTGTTGCTATTGCCGCCGTGCGGCAGCAACACCCACGCGAGAGGGAGCGCAAACGTGCGCCAGGAGACACTCAAAATCAAAATGTTCAGATGTTGCTTGCCCCATTTCCAATTCGTGCGATCCAGGATCAGAAGCAACTGCTTCTGATCCTGGAGAAAGGACAGGACAAAGCGAGCGATCAGGAGCTGATCCAGCTCAAACTGAAGAAAGCGTTTGAGCCTCTTATAGACAGTGTTTTCGCTCCCGTCCAAGTGAATGATCGGCAGCAGTTTCCACAGGACGACGGTTCGAGCTTCGACGAGGGCAAGGATCAGGGCGCTCAAGACAGTCAGCCTACGGGGATCAAGGCCAAAGTGAGGGCGGAGGAGGTCAAACAGGTTATCCTGTGGGCGTCGGCTCTGGGTGGCTTTCATTGCAGAAAACACCGTACTGGAGCAGACTTTTCCTGTCTACCCTCAACTTTTGTACCCTAGAGAAATTTTAAGATTGGGGGAACACGAGAAAGTGCGTTCAGGAGGCAGGGGAGATTTTACTGGGTGACTTTTGCCATGTCTCCATCTGACCAGCACATCGCAAAAGTCGGCGGCGTCTTCTCTCCGTCTGGACACTGCGCCGACAGCCGCGAACAGAAGCCTGGTTCTGCGCCTCCAGGCGGACATCCCTCTCTTCAAGCCGCGACACATCTCTGAACCTGGTGATGCCCAGCCAACAGGCTCACTATGCAAAATGGACAAAGTCGAACTAAGGCAAGCGAGGTTATCCTGGTCCCGCTTCATTCCTGAACACTTCCAGACTGCGCCAGACTGTGTCTAACACGCACAATCCAAGGAGCACCAATCCATCAATCACTCGCTGTTCGTGCGGAAGAACAGCGCCGTGTCAACACGCGTCTGTAGGGGAAAATGCACCACTCAGGACAGGCTGACCGTAGCAGTGAGCGCCCATTTATCGGTCGCCTTACTGGAAATGCTGAACAGTTCGCCAAGCGCCTTGAATCGGCACCTGTACCCATTGCAGGCCAGATCAGCAACCATCACTTAGCCTCAATCAGTAGCGGGGAACATTGCGGGCCTGGGCAACAGCGTCACTGATCCGAATGACTTCCTGAGCGAGGTGCGGCGCGGGCAGAACGCTTCCGAACCGCTGCCGCACATCCTCCTGGAAACTGACGGCCATTCCCGGCGCAGCCGTATAAGCCGCGTAGGTCTGCGTCAGGATGGGCAAGGCCCGGCGCAGCCGCTCCTCTCCGGGAATGCGGGCGCGTTTGACGTGCTGGTTGTGCCGGGGATCACTCGGCACCAGGTTCCACAGTTCATTGATGGGATGGACGGAAACCGGGATCAGGTGGTCGAGATTGAACGCGTCGGCACAGAGAACGTGTCCTGTCCAGGGACAGGCGAGTGGCGTCCCCTCCAGCAGCAGCAACCGCACCTGGTTGCGCTCCCAGGTCAGCGGCACCCGAGCGTCTGGCGTGGCCGTCAGCAGGGTGAAGGTTTCTCCACGGGTGACCCTGGGCCTCTGATCGACGCGCTCAATGAACAGACTCCACTGCTGAAGGCACAGCGCCTCGACCCACAGGGACAGCGCCTGCAGCGCCTGCCACAGGGTGGCAGGCACGGCAAAGGCGAGTTCGCCGGGCTGCGCGCCGGGGAGCGGTACCCCCGGCAAGGTGGCCACTGGAGCAAGGGGGCCAAACACTTTGTGGACGCCCCCCGTCCCAGCGAACTTGACGGGTTGTTTCACCGCCTGCGCGATGGCAACGAGGGCCTGCTGCGTCAGGGTGCGCAGTTCCGGACTGAGTCGCCCACGACCCGCCTGATACTCCGCCAGCAGGAGTGCGCCGTCCGCCGGATGGCTGCGCGCATAGGGCAGGGTTTCCCAGGCCAGACGCACCTGCGTCAGGGCGGCCCGGAAGCTGATGTCCTGACGCAGGACCCCGTCTCGCCGGGATCTGGCCCCTTGCTGGATCTCCCGCTCACCCACGAACGGCCAGTAGGAGACCAGCCACCGCTCCGCCACGCGGCGGAGCGGCACGACGACGTCTCCTTCCGGCAACCAGGGATGGTCCAGAGCGAGATCATTCAGGGCGCGGATCAGGGCGAACTTGTAGGTGTTGGATTTCGCCTCGTGCCGCAGCAGCGTGGCCAGCACCTCGCGGCCCTCATGCACGGTAGACGTGTTCGGCGTGGTAGAGCAGCCGCTGATGGGTCACAGGCGCAAATTTCTCCTGCGGGTCCGCGATGCGCTGTCCTTCCAGGGCGTAGTAGTGCCGTCCGTTCTGGAATTCCTCGCGGATGCGGGGGCTGACCAGAAGGCGGCGCTCGTCCGGCTCAACCGTGATGTAGCCCTGATCGTACAGGCGGTGCAGATCACTGCGCAGCAGCAGCCCATTGCTGACCTCATGGGGACCGCCGCTGGCATAGGGCTGGACGTGCGCCGCTTCCAGCACCGGAAGGGTCTTCTCCCCGGTGACGGCGCAGCGGCGGCCGTAGGCCTCGGTCACCAGGGCACGGAAGGTGCCCTGCCCCAGTCGGGGCCGTACGATCTGCGGTGCGCCGAACCGGGGCGTCTCCACGGCCGCCACCGTGGCAGGCCCCTGCTCTGCTAAGGGCTGCGCCCTGGACTGTAAACGTGCCGTGACGGCGTCGAATAACCTGCGCCCCTCCTCGTCTGTTGTGGTATAGCCCTTGCCCACCACGATGTTGGACTTGAAGCTCGCTGGAACGGGGATCCACTCGTCGCGGGGAAAGAAAAACGGCTCGGCCAGCATCAGGCAGGTAATGGGCGGATTGCCCAGCGTCGCCTCCGGTTCACGACGATACTTCCCGATCTTGCGGCGCATCTCGGAGAGGTTAGCCACGCCGTTGGCAGTGCCGAAAGAGTCCCAGGCCAGGCTTATCGGCAACTGCAGCGCCCGCGCGAAGAAACCGCCGCCCACGATGAAGTGATGGGGCGCATGCAGCTTGAAGAGAAACAGCTCGCCTTCACCCAGGGCCTGAAAGCCCGTACCGCTGGGACGCCAGAAGTTCACCTCTTCGCACCTGGACTGCCGGGCAAGAAAATCGAACCATTGGTCATCCGTGACCCCGACGAACACCCGCATATGCACAGAGTACGCTCCAGCGGCTCGCCATCCCATCTCGTTTGCGCTCAGGGTCTCTGCTGGCAGGCCTCCGCTCCAGTCAGTTCGGGGCGGTACTCGAAATGCATGGTGTCGTGGTAGTACCAGCGTCCGCCCCAGATCCACCCATGCCGCTCAAAGACCTGCACGAGAGCCAACGGGAACGCGTTGCGGTACACGATGCCCCGCTGTCCTTCCTGACATCCATTCCACGCCCAGTACGACGACCGGGCCACGTTCAGATCAATTGCCCCCCCAAAAGAGTGAACACTCAGGCGCGGGGTACCCGCAATCGTCCGCCACAGGAACGTTCCTGCGCTCGGGGACACGAACGGCTGGAATTCCGGTGACCGCTCCAGTTCAGCCGCCATAGCCCGCAGACTGCGGTCTACCCCGTTGATCCGGGTGACTTTCAGAGGTTGACCGAACCATTTCACGGTGGTCAGGCTCTTCTGCACTTGCGCCGCAGTTATGCCGTACATCCGGCGGAACAGCGGCTTGAAGCGCACGCGGCCCGGATCGACGTTCCAAGCGGGTGTGCGCAGGGGCGCGCAGGCTGAGTATGCGCGTGCTGGCTTGCAAAAACCACAAGGGCGATATTCTGTATCTGGCCTATCATGGGCGGGCTGAGAAGGCCATCAAGCGCTATGCCCTGCGGTGGGGGTGTGAAAATGCACCAGGCGATGAAATCCAGAGGATTTCATTTGGAAGACAGCCATGTCATGGACACCCAACGGATGACCATTCTGTTCGGTGTGGTGGTGCTGGCCTTTGTGTGGTGCTGTCTGACGGGGGAACAGGAGGAAGACCGCGAACCGGCAGAGAAGTTGGCGCATTGCTATCCACCCAAGAGCCTGTTCCGTCGGGGCCTGGATGCGCTACAGCGGGCATTGCGGGATCTGGGATTTTGACAGAGAACGTCTGGGCCGAGTTTTATCCAGCTCCTTGCCGCTTTTGTACCCTAGAGAACATCCTGCTGCAACATTTGGTGGGCGTAGATCCAAGCAAAGATCGAATTGTGACTCTCTACATAATTGGAAAATTTTTAAATTGTCAGGTTTAATAATCTATTAGACTAGGATTCTTCTGATTATCCCGCATTTTTTAAAAAATATTCAATTCTTTATCTTTTTGACTCACTATGTGATTTTGCATCCATATTAAATTTTTTTAGCAGAAAAAACCAGGTAAATATCTCGACTGACACGCTATAAACGACGCACGCTTCCCAATAATGGCAAACATCAATTCACAAGTGAGTAGCTAAAGCAAAACTACGCCGCCCTGAAATTACAAACTTTGTTTTTTGAGCGCCGGGTCTCTTGCATTAAGTGAATAGCGAGTGCTACAGTTCATATCAAAGAAAAAAACCACCCCTCGGAAAGGTGGTTTTCTTGCACCGGGTACAGCTATGGCTCCTTTATGCAATGAGAGCTTAGCTGACCTTACGCGGCAGAGTTTTGAAAATTCTCGGATTGCTGCCTCAGCCTTTGTAATTCCTCGTATGAAGTTTTAAGAGCGGCGATATACAT
>NZ_JNIV01000090.1 GCF_000701405.1 Deinococcus marmoris DSM 12784 | reverse complement strand
CGGGCGCTGAGCGGGCACCATCCATCCAGCGCGGCGCAAATCATCGAGTGGCTCGAAGCGACCGCGACGGGGTGGAATCGAGCGCCGACCCCCTTCGTCTGGGGTGGTAAACGGCGAGCCCGCCGACAGCGGGCTCGCGCCAGACAGCATCGGCTCGGAGGGTCTGGTGCCTGCACGCATCAGGTGGTTCGATGAAACCGTACTGTTGTAGCAAGTGACCCACTAGTGGGTCACTTGCCCTATAAGGGCGGTTTCCCAGGGTGGGGACTATCTGGAGGGAACCCGTCCAGGATGCATTCCAACACTCTCATCATTCAGGGATCCGAAACCGAACATTCACGCCAAGTGACCCACTAGTCTCAGGTCGCCCCAATATGGGCGGCATACTTGGTCCTATGTCCTCCAGCGAGATCTTCGGAATCTTCGTGATGTTGCTGGCAGCGCTGTCTTTCATTAACAGCCGCTTCTTCAAATTGCCGCTCACCATCGGCACCCTGATCAGTGGCTTGATCCTGGCGGGGGGCGTGGCCGCTGATTTACCTACCCTGCAGGGCTTAGCCTGGCGAAGGGCCGATTTTTATCCAACTCGGATGAAAGGTTAGGTTTTGCTGTCTGACACGCATTTCGTCATTTACGTCGTGGACGGACCGGATTGCATAAACCTCTCGCCATTGCTCTACATTCTGCAATAGAGATACGCAACCCAAGAACGCTGATTTCTACGGGATGCCTTCTGGGACGCATAAATGCCGTCATCGCAACACTGCGCGTCAGTTCAGCAGCGGGGAGGTACTGGTTCAGGTCCACGTCTCTGGCGTCGGCGCTCACGACCAGTCATTTCATCCTGCAAAAATGGGCACACGCTGATTTCCTCCCCTGACGATCAGAACTTTGCCGAGCGCAGCGAGTCCGAGCATTCTTGCTGGCTCTGGCAGGGGTGATAGGGTCCGGCCAGAGTGAAACCGCGACCCACTGAGGTACGGCGGAGCCAGGGGGGCCATTATGTCTGAAGGACGCCCGGATCGACCACAACACATCGCCCTCAACCGGTATGACCTGAAGGGTCAACTCGCCCGCCTGCGCGATGACGCGCCTCTTGCCAAATATGGACGCGATTCACTCACGCTGGTCCGTGACTCGAGCTTCACGCTCCTGCTGGTGGCCCTGAAAGCGGGAACAGGTCTGCCGAACCACACGGCCCCTGGCCCGATCAGCGTTCTCGTGCTTGATGGCCGCGTCGCCTTCACTTCCAAGGGCGAACGGTGTGACCTCAGCCCGCATGAACTGGTCACTCTGCCCGCCCGTGTTCCGCATGAGGTGATGGCGCTAGAGGACAGCGCCATCCTGATTACCATCGCCGACCCCGTCACGCACACCAATCCTATCGGGCTTGAGAGTGAACGAGAGGTGGAGGCTGAGCAGTCTTCTCAGGAGGACTGACGACGAAAGCGCCTTCTGGGTGTCCTGCGCCCCCGCAGCGGACACATCTATACCGGTGCTGATGTTGCGTCTACTGGGCGATCTGGCAACTCTGGGCTGAGATGAATCGGACACTGGACTGGTGCTGTCCGGCTCTCACTCTGCTGGCAGTCGGGCAGTTCGCGTTCTTGGTCAGGCGTTCCCATCATTGCAAAGCGGCGATCCAGAGGGGTACACAGCATGTCCCCAGGACCCACAGCAGCCCTGGAGGCATACCCTCACTGATTGTCGTTGTTCTGCACCTGACCCTCAACGCGGTAAGACGGAGAGTGCACCCGCGTCCACGCTGGTATCACCTTCCCTGAGCAGCCTAGTGGCTGAATTGACCCCACCCCGCCCGCCACGCCCGACAACCGGCGCGAAGCCCAACCACAGCCGCACGCTCCAGGCTCCGCCGATGCCCAGCCCCACCGTTCACGTTCCCCTGGCTTACACGCCCTGAACGATCAGCGACTACGGTAGTGGAACGGCAGGCGGTTTTTGTCTGCAAAGGATGGCGAGAATGACCCAACACCACGATCACGAAGCGCAGGGTTCCCGGATCCTGGAGGTCGCGTTCCGCAACTGCCACGACGGCTCGGAGTTCGCGGATCTGGAACGACATCTTGCGAAGATTGCAGGGGTGCAGAGCGTGCACATCGACCGCACGCGGGCGGTGGCCCATCTCGGCTATGCCCCGGCCCAGGTCTCGGAGACTGAACTGCGCCGACGGCTTCACGCGGCCGGGTACGACTGCGTCTGTCAGGACTGCGCGCCCTCTACCGCTCAGCCTGGTCATCCAACGGTGGGGCCAGCAGATCACGCCGGACACGACCCCGCCACAGTGGCAGCCGGGACTCACGACACGCACGCAGACATGGGCGAGGACGAACACACGGGCCACGGCGCGGCGATGGTTGGCGACATGTTGCGGCGCTTCGTGGTCAGCGTGATCCTGACCGTGCCGGTGGTGCTGTACTCGCCCATCGGGGCCACCTTCGGCTTTACGGCCACGCCGTCCTTTGGGCTGTCGATGGCGTGGTTCGGGCTGCTGCTGGCGACCCCGGTGGTGTGGTGGGGCGGCTGGATCTTTATTTCGGCGGCCTGGCGGGCACTGCGTCAGGGCGAGGCGAACATGATGACGTTGATCGCCACCGGCATCCTGGTCTCCTGGCTGTTCTCGGTGTACGCCACCTTCTTCCTGCCCGGCAGCGACGTCTTCTTCGAGGCGGCGGCCATGCTGACCAGCCTCTCGCTGCTGGGGCACTGGCTGGAGATGCGCTCCCGCTTCGCCACCGGGCGGGCCGGGCAGGAATCGGAAGTGCCGCTCGATCAGGTCGTGGTCACGGACGTGCTCGCAGTGCGGCCCGGCGACCGGGTACCGGTGGACGGCGAGGTGGTCGCCGGCAGCTCCTTCGTGGACGAGAGCATGATCACCGGGGAACCGATTCCGGTATCGAAAAATAAGGGGGACCGGGTCACGGGCGGCACCGTCAACCAGACCGGGGCCTTCACCTTCCGGGCCACGGCGGTCGGCCGCGACACTGCCCTGTCGCGCATCGTGCAGCTGGTGCAGAACGCGCAAGCCAGCAAGGCTCCCGCGCAGCGTCTGGCCGACACCGCCGGCAAATACCTGGTGTTCGTGGCGCTGGGTTCGGGATTGACCGCCTTTCTGGTCTGGATGCTGCTGGGCCAGAGTGTGGTGTTCGCCCTGACGGCAGCGGTCTCCGCCATTGTGATCGCCTGCCCGGACGCCCTGGCGCTGGCCACCCCGACGGCCATCACGGTGGGCGTGGGCAAGGGCGCGCGGGAGGGCGTGCTGTTCAAGAACGCCACGGCGCTGGAGGCCACGGCCGGCGTGGACACCGTCGTGTTCGACAAGACCGGCACACTGACCGAAGGCAAACCTGCCCTGACGGATCTGGTGCCGGCCCCTGGGATCGACGAAGCCGACCTCCTGCAGCTCGCGGCCGGGGCCGATCAGCCCTCGCAGCACCCGCTGGCGCAGGCCATCGTCGCCGGGGCAAAGCAGCGGGGCCAGGGCGTGCAGCCTCCCGAGGCGTTCGATTCAGTCCCCGGGTATGGCGTGACTGCCACGGTGAAGGGACGGCGGGTGCTGCTGGGCAATCTCAAGCTGATGAAGCGCCAGGGCATAGACGTGGGCGACCTGCCCGCCAGCGCCGAGCGGCTTGCGGCCAACGGCAAGACCGCCATGTACGCGGCGGCGGATGGCCGGGCGCTGGGCGTGATCGCGGTGGCCGATACGGTGCGCGAGTCGGCGCGGCAGGCGGTACTGTCCCTGCACGCGGCGGGCGTGCAGACCGTGATGCTGACCGGTGACAATGCCAGGACGGCCGAGGCCGTGGCCCGCGAGCTGGGCCTGGACACGGTGATCGCCGATGTGCTGCCGGGGACAAGGCGGAGAAGATCAAGCAGTTGCAGGCCGAGGGCCGCACCGTGGCGATGGTCGGCGACGGCGTGAACGACGCACCGGCCCTGGCCCAGGCCGACGTGGGCATCGCCATCGGCGCGGGCACCGACGTGGCGGTGGAAACGGCCGATGTGATCCTGGTGCGGAGCAACCCGGCCGATGTCGCGGGCAGCATCCACCTGGCCCGGCAGGTGCGCAGCAAGATCAAGCAGAACCTCTTCTGGGCCGCTGCCTACAACGTCCTGGCGATTCCCTTCGCGGCGGGGGTGCTGTACCCGGCCTACGGCATCCTGTTGCGCCCGGAGTGGGCCGCCCTGCTGATGAGCGCCTCGACCATCATCGTGACCGTCAATGCCCTGCTGCTCAACCGGGTGCGCTTCACCCATGCCGCAGCGCCCGCCCCACGTCTTCCGGCGCCCACGGGATGACCGGATCAACGTTCCCAGGAGGTTCGCCATGACTGCACGCCCCGAGACCATTCCCCTGTCGGCCGAAGAGCTGCGCCTCACCCACGCCTACTGGCGGGCGGCCAACTACCTGTCGGTGGGGCAGATCTACCTGCTGGCCAACCCGCTGCTCCGGGAGCCGCTGACCCTGGCGCACGTCAAGCCCCGGCTGCTGGGCCACTGGGGCACCACGCCGGGCCTGAACTTCATCTACGTGCACCTCAACCGGTTGATCCGCGAGCATGACCTCAGCGTGCTGTACGTGGCTGGCCCCGGCCACGGCGGACCAGGCCTGGTGGCGAACACCTACCTGGAGTGCAGCTACAGTGAGCTGTATCCGGACATCGGGATTGGACAGGACGGCCTGCGCCGCCTGTTCAAACAGTTCTCGTTCCCCGGCGGCATCCCCAGCCACGCCGCGCCCCAAACGCCGGGGTCCATCCACGAGGGCGGCGAGCTGGGCTACAGCCTGGCCCACGCCTACGGCGCCGCCTTTGACCACCCGGAACTGCTGGTGGCCTGCGTGATCGGCGACGGCGAGGCCGAGACCGGACCACTGGCGGCCAGCTGGCACGGCAACAAGTTCCTGAACGCCCGCACGGACGGCGCGGTGCTGCCGATCCTGCACCTGAACGGCTACAAGATTGCCAGTCCGACTGTGCTGGCCCGCCTGGGTCACGAGGAGTTGGACGCCCTGCTGCGCGGCTACGGCCACACGCCGTACTACGTGGAGGGCGATGATCCGGCCCTGATGCACCAGCAGATGGCCCACACGCTGGAACAGGTGTACGCCGACATCGCGGCCATTCAGCGCCGGGCACGGGTGGAAGGCGTACAGGAGCGCCCCGCCTGGCCGATGATCGTGCTGCGCAGTCCCAAGGGCTGGACCGGCCCGAAGGTGGTGGATGGCAAACCGGTGGAAGGCACCTGGCGCGCCCATCAGGTGCCGCTCGCCGGTCTGAGTGACCACCCGGAACACCTTCGCCAGTTGCAGGAATGGCTGCTCAGCTACCGCCCTGAAGAACTCTTTGACGAGGCCGGCGTGCTGCGTCCGGAACTGGCGGCGCTGGCCCCGACCGGCGAGCGGCGCATGGGCATGAACCCGGTGGCGAACGGTGGCCTGCTGCGGCGTGAACTCGCCCTGCCCGACTTCCGCGAGTACGGCGTGGCCGTGCCGGAGCCTGGCGCGGTGGACGGCGAGGCCACGCGGGTGTTGGGCAGCTTCCTGCGTGACGTGATCGGGCAGAACATGACCACCTTCCGGCTGTTCGGCCCCGACGAGACCGCGTCCAACCGCCTGGACGGCGTGTACGCGGCCAGTGGCAAGACCTGGTTGGAGCCCACTTTGCCCACCGACGAGCACCTCTCGCCGGACGGCCGAGTGATGGAGGTGCTGAGCGAGCACCTGTGCGAGGGCTGGCTGGAGGGCTACACCCTAAGCGGCCGACACGGCCTGTTCTCGTGCTACGAGGCGTTTATCCATGTCGTGGACTCCATGGTGGGGCAGCACGCCAAGTGGCTGGACACCAGCCGGGACATCCCTTGGCGGCGTCCGGTGGCCTCGCTGAACATCCTGCTCACCTCGCACGTCTGGCGTCAGGATCACAACGGCTTCTCACACCAGGATCCCGGTTTCATCGACCTGATGATGAACAAGACGGCCGACGTGGTGCGCGTGTACCTGCCGCCCGACGCCAACACGCTGCTGTCGGTCACGGATCACTGCCTGCGCAGCCGCCAGTACGTGAACGTGATCGTGGCCGGCAAGCAGCCTGCGCCGCAGTGGCTGGGCATGGAGGAGGCCGCGGCGCACTGCGCGGCCGGACTGGGGGTCTGGGCCTGGGCCAGCAGCGACGGGGGGGCCGAGCCCGACGTGGTGATGGCCTGCGCAGGCGACGTGCCGACGCTGGAGACCCTGGCGGCGGTGAGCCTGCTGCGCGGCTTCTTCCCCGACCTGTTGATCCGGGTGGTGAACGTGGTGGACCTGATGACCCTCCAGCCGCAGGCCGAGCACCCCCACGGCCTGCCGGACGCGGTCTTCGATCAGATCTTCACCACTGGCGCACCGATCATCTTCGCGTACCACGGCTATCCCTGGCTGATCCACCGCCTGACCTACCGCCGGGCGGGCCACCCCCACCTGCACGTGCGCGGCTTCAAGGAGGAGGGCACCACCACCACGCCCTTCGACATGACGGTGCTCAATGAGCTCGACCGCTTTCACCTGGCCCTCGACGTGATCGCCCGCGTGCCCCGGCTGAGGGACGTGGGCGCGGGCGTGAGGCGGCAGCTGCTGGCCAAGCTCGATGAACACCGCACGTACGTGCAGGAGACCGGAGACGACTTACCGGACGTGAAGAACTGGCGCTGGCCAGGGGACGGCCTCCCCACCGGACGGGACGAATGACATTCGGTGATCTGGTGGACGGATCGGTCAGCCTCGAACGTCCTCAAGCGGCGGCTGCGCCGGCTCGATGGAGGCCACCAAATTCCGGGGGCTTGAAGCACTGGTCTGCTCCCCGAGAACTGGACGGTATGAAGTAGAGACGCAGGCTCGCCCCCAGCCTTAGGCTGGAAAGCGAGGCCACCGTATGAAAACCCGTCAGTTCACCGAAGACCAGATCATCAAGCTTCTCCAGGAAGGTAAAAAGGGCGAAAAGCCTATTGAAGACCTGTGCCGCGACTTCGGGTGCAGCCCCGCGTCGTACTACACCTGGAAGAAGAAGTACGGGGATACCAACGCCGACGAAGCCAAGCGGCGTCTTGGCCAGAACACAACACGAAATGTTTTGCCTCAAAAGCGGGTTGCTGAGCCAACAATCCGCCCCCAAACCCCCTACATTGCAGCATGTCAGACCACAAGGCGAAATCCGAAGTCGTGGCCCAGCTCGTCCGCCTCGCCCGCAAGGAACGGCTGAGTTACGACGAGTTCGCCTATGTCTGCCAGCAGGCGCGTCGGAAACTCAAGCTGGAGAAGCCGAAACGCGAGCATCGGTTGCCACAGCTCCTGACAGGTGAGGAGCTGAACCGCTTTTTCAAAGCGGTCCGGGGTGGCGGCGATGTTCAGCACGAGATCATGCTCAAGCTGCTGCTGTTCACTGCCGTTCGCGTCGGGGAACTCGTCAACATCAAGGTCAGCGACGTGAATCTCTCGGCCTGCAAGATTTTTATTGACCAGGGCAAGGGCAGCAAGGATCGTTACTTGCTGTTTCCGCAGGCGTTCGCACTGGTGTTGCGCGCCCATCTGTCGGCCCATCCGAAGAATCGTTATCTGTTCGAGACCCAGCGGTGCGGCCCGTATACCGTTCGGCGCGTCCAGCAGATCGTTCAGGGCTACCGGGTGAAAGCAGGTCTGGGTGACGCAGTGCATCCCCATCTGTTCCGCCATCAGATGCTGACCTTCCTGACAGGGGAAAAGCTGTCGGACGCGCAAATTCAGCTTCTCAGTGGTCATGCCAGCAAGAAGAGTTTGGAGGTCTATTAGCATCTGTCGCTGGAAGCAGTGGACAACGCCTATCAGCAGGCGGTCAAGCGGCTGGAGCTGGGGCCATAGTGGCGAGAAGCTGGGAATGCCGTGCTGGCGCGTGCTTTTTTCTTTAGCGGTTTAAAATTCTTGAATCTCGACACTGGTGGCGAAGTCAAAACCCCGCCTTTTCATCAAAAGTCCACAAGAATGACATGCTCACCACGCAGTGCCGGGACTCGCTCCGAGAAGCTCGACATCAAATCGTTTGACCCGCGAAGCGCTTGAGCAAGACCCTTCCCGCCCTCTGGGCGCTCCTGAGGAGCACACGTGACGGACTCCCCCCACCCCCCGCTTGAACCTGGCACCGCTCAACCGCAGCCTCCCCGCCCGCACTTCCTGGAGGTTCTGCTGATTTTCACCCGCCTGGGCCTGACCAGTTTTGGCGGTCCAGTCGCGCATCTGGGGTACTTCCGCGAGGAATTTGTTCACCGCCGCCGCTGGCTTGATGAACACGATTACGCCGATCTGGTCGCCCTGTGTCAGTTCCTGCCTGGACCCGCCAGCAGTCAGGTGGGGATGGCCCTCGGGATCAGCCGGGCAGGGCTATGGGGCGCGCTGGCCGCCTGGCTGGGCTTCACCCTGCCCAGCGCCCTCGTCCTGGTGGTGTTTGCCCTGGGTGTGACCGCCGTGGGTGACCTCGGCAACGCGGGCTGGCTCCAGGGCCTGAAGATCGTGGCCGTTGCGGTGGTCGCGCAGGCCGTGCTGGGCATGGCGAAGACCCTGACACCAGACCGCGCGCGTGCCGCGCTGGCCCTGGGTGCCGCCATCACCGTTTTGCTGCTGCCCACCGCCTTCATTCAGGTCCTGGTCATTCTGGCAGCGGGGCTGATCGGCTGGCGCTTCCTGCCCGGTGCGGGGCCTGTCGCAGGCGCAGAACTGCCGCTCGCCCTGTCCCGCCGCCTCGGTGGGGTCTTCCTGGGGCTGTTCGGCTTGTTGCTGGTGGGTTTGCCACTGCTGCGGGAGACCGTGGGTGGGCCGGCGCTCAGTCTCTTCGATAGTTTCTATCGCGCGGGTTCACTGGTCTTTGGGGGCGGACATGTCGTGCTGCCACTCCTTGAAGCGGAAGTGGTTCCGCCCGGCTGGGTCACCCGCGACGCCTTCCTCGCCGGGTACGGTGCCACGCAAGCGGTGCCCGGCCCACTCTTTGCCTTCAGCGCCTATCTGGGTGCGGTCAGCCAGGTGGGGTTGGACCGCCTCGTCGCGGCAGCCGTGGCCCTGGTGGCGATCTTCCTGCCGTCGTTTCTGCTGGTGGCGGGTGCCCTGCCGTTCTGGAACGCCCTGCGTGCCCGGCCTGCCGTGCAGTCGGCCCTGCGCGGCGTGAATGCGGGTGTGGTCGGCATCCTGCTGGCGGCGCTGTACACGCCAGTGTTTACCGTCGCCGTGGCGACACCGCTTGATTTCGCGCTGGTTCTGGGCGCGTTCGCCTTGCTGGAATACGCGAAGTTGCCGCCGTGGCTGGTCGTGGCACTTTCTGCTCTGGTGGGCGGACTGCTGCTGTGAGTGTGCGCGATGAATTAGAAAGCAGTTGAGGATTGCCCTTCAGGGGCGTTGCACACAGGGAATACCTGACGTACTGGAGGGCAGATTTCGCTTAGCGGTGTAAAAGTTCTGGATCTTGATACTGGTGGCGAAGTCAGAATTGTCCAACTGGCACGGCAAAATTCGAGCTATGGCTGGATGCAGCAAAGAAAGCGCACACTGGGCCATGAGCCTGCATCCTCAGCCGTGGGGTGACGTCCCCGAAGAAACTGCCCGGGTCGCGCGTGCCTCATTCCCAAAAGGCAACACGATCATGCGACTCCGCGACGAGTTCGGCGCGCTGTACCAGGATGAGGACTTCGCGGCCCTGTTTCCGCGCCACGGCCAGCCCGCCTGGTCTCCGTGGCGATTGGCACTGATCACCGTCTATCAATTTCTGGAACAACTCAGCGACCGGAGTGCTGCGGACGCCGTTCGGGGCAGGTTGGACTGGAAATACGCCCTGAGTCTGGAACTGGATGATTCCGGCTTTGACCATACGGTGCTGAGTGAGTTCCGAACCCGTCTGGTGAATGGCAATGCGGAACTGTTGTTGCTGGATCAGATGCTCTCCCGGTTTCGGGAGAGCGGCCTGCTGAAGTCGCGTGGAAAACAACGCACGGACTCCACCCATGTTCTGACCAGCGTCCGTGTACTGACGCGTCACGAACATCTCGCCGAGACCTTCCGGGCTGCCCTTAACACGCTGGCGACGGTCGATCCCTTCTGGCTGAAGCCCTGGGTACCCGAGGCGTGGTTTGAACGGTATGGGCGGCGCATGGAAGAGTTTCGCTTACCCAAAAGCAAGGCGAACCGGACGGTCTATCTTCAGCAACTGGGTCAGGATGGCTTTCGTCTGCTCGACGCCTTGGAACAGGACGAAGACCTCGTTCAGCTCCGGTCCCTCCCTGCCATTCACCTTTTGCATGCGGCGTGGCACCATCACTTTGCGCGCCAGCCGGACGGTGTCCGGCTGCGAGATCCTGAAGAGTTGGGGCCGCACAGTGAGCGCTTCAACTCCCCGTATGACCCAGAGGCGCGGTTCGCGCAGAAAAAGAATCGACGGTGGTACGGCTATAAGGTGCATCTCACGGAGGCGTGCGACGACGACTTGCCGCACCTGATCACCCATGTCCACACGGTCCCCGCATTTCAGGCGGACATTGACGCGATGACACCCGTCCACACCGCGTTGAGTCGAAAACAGGTCACGCCAGCCGAACATTTCGTCGATTCAGCCTACGTCAGCACAGCGTCGCTGGTGAACGGTGCAAATCCTGAGGGGATTGAGGTGGTTGGGCCGATCCGGGCTGATGCGCACTGGCAGAGTCGAGAACCAGATGCCTTCTCTCTCCAGGCTTTTCAAATCGACTGGGAAGCCAGGGCAGTGACCTGTCCACAAGGTCATGTCTCACGTAAATGGCTGGTCAGGGAACGTCCGAAACGAACCGTGATCTCGGTGCGCTTCGCGCGCCGAGATTGCTTGCACTGCCCCGTACGCCAGCGCTGCACCCGGAACGTCAGCGGTCACGCCCGCGAGCTGACTCTGATGCCTCAGGAGTTATTTGAGGCCAGAAATGCACAGCGCGCTACCCAACACGGCCAACCGTGGCTGACGCGCTATCGCTGCCGTGCTGGGATTGAGGGGACGATTTCGCAAGGGGTCAGGGCCTATGGCCTCCGTCAGGCACGGTACCGTGGTGAGCGGAAGACTCAACTTCAAGCGGGCTGTCTCGCGACAGCGATCAATGTGGAACGCCTGGTGGCCTGGTTGACAGGGAGACCGAGGGAAACGACGCGTATCTCTAGATTTGCCGCGCTAGTGGGATAATTCTGACTTCGCCACCAGTATCGATCTTGTCGCTACCCCAGCATGCTGAGGGCACCAAATTCCGGGGGCAACACCGTCCCAAGGCGATTGGGGAACATGATGCGATGCGTCGACTTCGCCGCCGATGTTCCCTGAATCACTGCGCTCCTCGCCCCCGGAATTTGGTGCCCTCCACCACCACCAAGTGGACACCGTGGACGCTGTTGAAGGTGTGAGCCCAGGCAGCAAGTTCAGCGAACTTGCCAGTCATTTCCAAACTTGTGAGGTCGACCAGGAGTTCCAGCCTGTGGCGCCGGTGGGGTCGCTATCGCCACCGATCCTGCAATGTGTGGAGAGCGTGTCGACGCATCGCCCGGCAGAGCTGACGGGTACTCCAGGTGGCATGATTGAGGAAGCGGCTCAGCACTGAGGGGGATTTGACAGCCGCCCGTTGCGGCAGAGACCTGTCAGAACCATTGAGCAGCAGATCGAGGAAGACCTCGAAATATTCCCGGTGCTGCTTGCGAGAAAAGCAAGGCAGGAGGTCAGTTGAGCTACACTTCAATCTTCAGCCGGGCGGCCTGATCCGTGATCTCGAACAGTTCGCTGTGCGGCGAGACCGTGATCTGCCCATAGTTTTCCAGCAATTCGCGGTAGGCGTGAGCCACCGGGTTGGGCTTGCGGTCCAGGGTATACAGGCCGTTGGTGTTGACGGTCCCTTTCTTCTCAGCAAGCTCGATGTCCCAGTCGATCTGGTCAGTCAGGCTGTACCAGGTAAAGCCCACAACTGGCGTCCCCTCCTGGCGCATGCGCAGGACGTTCAGCCACTGTTTCCACAACCAGATCGGCGCCTGCTCGAGGTCAGCGACGTTGGTTTCACTGTGGAACACCGGCTTCTTGTAGCGCTGGTAGTAGCCTTTGACGATCTGGTACCAGCCGAAGACGTCCTCGGCGATCATGGTGCTGCCGTCGGGCTTGATGATCTTCTCGTTGTGACCGTAGTAGTCGCTGCCCATGATCTGGTGGCCCGGCGGCTCTCCGGCCATGAACCAGTCGTACTCCTCGCGGGACAGGCCGTTGTCCATCAGGTACAGCAGGATATCCGCGTCGGGCGTCACCGCGTAGTTCAGGTCCAGCGAGAGAAACCGCAGCCGATTTTGCATCGAGATCTCGCGGCGGGGCCTCGGGCTGGCGTCGTGCATGTACTCGGCGCTTTCGGCCAGCACAATGATGGCGTTGGAGTGCACGCGGGCGATCGACTGGCAGGCCAGAATGTTGGCGGCCACCCCATGCTTGAGGGCGGTCACGAAGCCACGTTCGGACTTGAGCTGCTCGTTCCACAGCCCATCCTGCGCGCTGGCCTTGGCCGTGACGTAGATCTCATTGACGGGCGTGTAGTGCCGCACCCAGGGGTAGCGCCGTGCCACCGCCTCGGCGTACTCGGCAAAGTGGACGGGCAACTCCGGGTTCTGGAAATTGCCCAGCCAGTCCGGCACCCCGAAATGCATCAGGTCGAGGATCGGCGTGATCTCCAGCCGTTTCATCTCAGCCATCACCCCATCGGAAAATTCCCAGTCGTACTTGCCCGGTGCCTGGTGAACGCGGTAATAGGGGAGACCGTACCGCAGGTACTTGAGGCCCAGATCCTTGACCAGATGCAGGTCCTCCTCCCAGCGCTCGTAGTGGTGGCACTCTTCCAGCTCGTCGCGCCGCACCTTGCCATGCTCGATGGTGGGGTAGGAACACTCGATGCCGGTGGCGAACATGAAGTTGCTGGGCGTACCGGTGGGCATGCCCGCGCCGCTGCTGCCGCCCGCGCCGCCAAATTCGTCGCCGTTGTAATTTCCGTCGCCCAGCTCCTCCTTGATGATGTCGAGGAAACCCTTGCTCATGGACGCGGCCTCACGAGGAGAGTTTGCCGCCGGTCACATGCAGCAGCGAGCCGGTGGTAAAGGAGCTATCCTGGCAAGCCAGGTACACGTAGGCCGGGGCCAGTTCCTCGGGCTGTCCGGGGCGGCCTAGCGCCACCTCGTGGCCGAACTTCTGCACCTCGTCGAGCGGCATGGTGCCGGGAATGTTGGGCGTCCAGACCGGGCCGGGCAGCACGGCATTGACGCGCACGCCGTTGCCCAGCTTGCCAAATTGCAGCGCCAGCGACTTGGTGAGTGCGTGGATACCGCCCTTGGAGGCGGTGTAGTCCACCAGCATGGGATTGCCAGTCTCGCCTACGATGGAGCCTGTGTTGACGATGGCGTCGCCTTCCTTCAGGTGGGGCAGCGCCGCCTGGATCATGAACACGTAGCCGAAAAGGTTGGTCTCCAGCGTGCGCCGCAGTTGTTCCTCGCTGATGTCCAGAATGCTGTCCTGCGTCGCCTGGAACGCGGCGTTGTTAACCAGCACGTTCAGGCCGCCGTATCTGTCCACGGTCTGCTTCACGGCGTCCATGCAGGCGGCTTTCTGGCGCACGTCGGCCTTGATGACCAGACATTCGCCGCCGCGCTCCTCTACCATCTCTTTGGTCTTCTGAGCGTCGCCGTCGTTCTCGTTGTACAGGATGGCAACTTGAGCGCCCTCCAGGGCGAAGGCCAGCGCCACCGCACGGCCAATGCCGGAATCTGCGCCAGTGATCACGGCGATCTTGCCTTTCAGTTTATCGGCGGCCTTGTACTCTTTTAGATCGGTCTGCGGCTGAATACCCATCTCGGACTGCTTGGCCGGGTAGGGCAGAGTTTCAGCGTTCTTAAAATCTTCGGACGTGGGTCTGTTGGGCATGGGCTCCTCCTTGAATGGGGTCCATGCTGTGACGGACGGCCCGCCACGTGTGTCTACTGCGCTACGCGGCGGCGTTGTTTCAAGAAACGCTGAAGGGAAGCGGGACCATTCTGAACGGCCCTGCCTCCCTTCACCACAACAGGAATCAGCTCACGTCGATCATCACCTTTATGCTGGGCTTCTTCTCGTGATCAGCGAACTCGAAAGCCTCAGGCGTCTGATCAAAGGCGTAGCGATGCGTGGCCGGTGCGCCTAAATCAGCCGCACCGCTGGCGACCAGCCCAATGGCCGTCGAGGAGCAGTTGGCGGGCATCCTGCGGGCGGAATACGTGCTGTTTGGGTGGTTGACCTTACCCGTGGGGCTGGTGGTCTTCGGTGTGGGCCTGCTGGTATGGCACCAGGGACTTGCGCGGTATGAAGGGGCGGGGTCTTAACCAGATGTCCTGCTGGGGGCTGAGTGATGCACGTATCTCTCTCATAAACGAAACGAGGCCGATAAACACAGTGTTTTTTGCTCCTCCCCCCTTGTGGGGGAGGCTGGGAGGGGGGAAACGCAAACGCCCTCCCAGCGCGGTCAGAACGAAACAGCAGCCTGTCGGTATTTAGAGCAAAAGCAATCATGAGAGACTTACGTGCATCACCCAGCCTGCTGGGGGAGAGCGTGACCTGTCATGGCAATTGGCACGGCCAGAGTTGCCGCTTAGCGCCAGTCACCATCCCAACTCCAGTACAGGCACTTGGCCCACGCTGGCTCCGGACGCCAGTCTCGGTCTGCCTCGTCCATACCTCCGTGCCGTCGTGCCGTCCCCCGGGATAGCACGCATGGCCAGTCCCCGCCTGTCTCAGGGTCATTGTCCGATGAGCCGAGGATCGGATCGGGCCTGTGCTGAGAGATCCATCCCACGATGCCCTGCCCACGAAATTGCGACACTCGGGACATGATTCCTCATCCCGCGCCGCTTTCCATCGGACACCTGGCCGCCGAAACCGGTGAAGGGGTCAAGGCCCTGCGCTACTGGACGGATCTCGGCCTCCTTGAGCACCGCCGCAAAGAGAGCGGCTACCGGACATACACCGCCGAGAGTGTGGCGCGCGTGCAGTTCATCCGGTCTGCACAGCACGTTGGATTTACCCTCAGCGAGATCGCCGGCATCCTCCGCCTGCGGGCGGAGGGCCACAAGCCGTGTGCGGAGGTCCAGGAAGAACTGCGAGCGCATCTCCAGACCGTGCGCCAGCACCTGACCCAGCTCCAGGCGTTGGAAGCCGAACTCGCCGGGCGGCTGGCGTATGCCCAGACGCACCCTGACCCCGAGTGTAATACGGCAGGCTGCGTGTACCTGAATTCACCAGCCCCTTGACTCTCCCCCTGAGGGGAGACTCTAGCTTTGGGCATGGACCCCAACTGCTGCGCCTCCGACACCCACGGGCAGAACGTGACGTCCTGCCCGGTCAGTGGCACCCGTGGAAAAGCGGTGCCACTGATTACCCTCAAGGCCCTCCTGTCCCCGCCCGCCCTGGTCCGACTGACGCCGGAAGACGCCTTCCGGTTCTGCCCGGACCCCACCTGCGACGTGGTGTACTTCAACGCTGCCCAGACCTACCGCACGGGAGACCTCAAGGTTCCGGTCTTCCAGAAGGATCAGGCTCCTGGGGTTCCGGTCTGCTCTTGCTTCGGACACACGCGAGCTGACCTCAGCGCGGCAGCGGCCTCAGGTACGGGTCAGGCCCTGGAAGCGTCGGTCCGCGCCCATGTCCAAGCCGGACGCTGCGGGTGTGAGGTCAACAATCCGCAGGGCGGTTGCTGCCTGGGCAATGTCGTGACTGTCCTGCGGGGTCTGGGCCGCCAGGAGCAGGCATGACGCGCTACGACGCCGTGGTGATCGGCGGGGGGATGGCTGGTCTGCCACTGGCGCTCAAGCTGGGCTTCAAGGGACGCTCCGTCGCGCTGATCGAGCGGGACCAACTAGGCGGCACCTGCCTTAACCGGGGGTGCATTCCCACCAAGACCCTGATCGCCAGTGCCCGCGTGGCCCACCTGGCGCGGGAAGCCGCCCAGTGGGGAATTCATGCCGGACCCGTCCGGGTGAGTCTGCCCGAGGTGATGCGGCGCAAGGACGATCTGGTCACCAGTGTGCGGCAGGGCGCGGAAGCCAACGTAGACAGGAACTCGAACGTCACCCTGATCCGGGGGGAGGCCCGCTTCACCGGACCGCACGCCCTGGACGTGAATGGGGAAAGTATCGAAGCACCGCAAGTCTTCATCAACACCGGGACCCGTCCGGCGATGCCAGGCATCGCCGGATTGGAGGACGTGCCCTTTCTCGATTCCACCAGCGCCTTGCAGTTGACGGAACTGCCTGGTCACCTCCTGGTCGTGGGCGGGGGCTATATCGGCGTGGAGTACGCGCAGATGTACCGCCGCTTCGGATCGGAGGTGACCCTCGTGCAGCGCGGCCCGCATCTTCTGAGCGACGAGGACGAGGACATCGCGCGCGCCCTGGAACACGCGCTCACGCAGGAAGGCATCACCATCCTGACGGGAGCCACCGCGACGGCTATCACAGACGTGGCAGGTCAGCTTCGACTGACGGTCCGGGTAGGCGGTGCGGAGCGCGTTCTGGAAGGTTCACATCTGTTGATCGCAGGGGGCCGGCGGCCGAATACGGACGCGCTGAACCTCACGGCGGCGGGCATCAACGTGGATGATCAGGGTTTCATCCCGGTCAATGACCGCCTGGAAACGAACGTGGCGGGAATCTGGGCGCTGGGCGACGTGCGGGGTGGCCCGATGTTCACCCACACGGCGCGGGACGACGCGCGGGTGGTGTACGAGAACGTCACGAAAAACGCGGGGCTGTCCATCCGTGACCGGGTGGTGCCCTACGCCGTGTTCAGTGATCCGCAACTCGGACGGGTGGGCCTCACCGAAGGCGAGGCCCGGCGACTCGGTTACCGGGTCAAGGTGGGGCGCTACGACGGGCACAAGATCGCCAGGGCGCGGGCCATGGGGGAGACCGCCGGGTTCATCAAGATCGTGGCGGATGCGGACACGGACCGCTTGCTGGGCGCGGCGGTGCTGCTGGCCGAGGGGGCGGAGATCATCCATGAGCTGATCACGGCGATGCACCTGGCGGCGAAGTACACCGACTTGCGGGACATGCTGCATATTCACCCCACCCTCGCCGAGGGATTGTCGAGCGCCTTGGGCGTCCACGCCGAGGAAGGAATCTGAATGCCGGAGCCACGAGAGCCATTCCACCTGTCCGCAGCCCCGAATCGCCCGGTCAGGGCTGAACGAAAGACGGTACTGCTGGGAAGCGCGGCGGTGCTGGCCGCTGCGGTGTGCTGCGTCTCCAACACCCTGTTGGTGACGGGTCTGGTGGTGGGCAGTCTGGGCGGGGTGCTGAGCCTGTTGACCGGCTGGCTGGCCGTGCCGTTCATGTTGATCGGGCTGTTGCTGCTGGGAAGAGCGCTGTGGCCGCGCCGCCGTCTGTGAAGGTCACCCGTGTTTCAGTGGCGCTGCCGCCGCCACTGCCGCAGTTCCTGGTCTGCGGCCCCATCGCTGATTTCTGCGTAACGCAGGGTCGTCTGGATGTGCTGGTGGCCCAGCCGTTTGCGGATGGTGGCCAGACTCACGCCGCCGTTCACCAGTTCCGTCGCGTGGCTGTGCCGGAGCTGATGCAAGGTGCAGCGGACTTCCGCCTGAGCCGCGTACCCCTGCCAGCGGGCCTGCACACTCTGGTAGCGTAGTGGGCCGCCCCGCCCATTCTTGGTGGCCTGGAACAGCGGTCCATGCGTGAAGGCCAGCGTCTTCAGGTAACGCCGCAGCCGCGCCACCAGGGCCGGATCGTCCAGCAGCACCGTCCGCCTGCGCCCGCCCTTGCCCAGCACGGTCAGGTGTTCGTCACCCCGGGTTAGGTCCAGATCACTCCGGTGCAACCCCAGCGCCTCGCCGATCCGCATGTTGCCCTCGCATCTCGGCAACACCTGGTGAAGACAGAGCAGCTCGTCTTCGCCAAAGAACACGCTGGCCTGGGTCACCTCGTCATCCCGACGTTTGACCAGTTCCGTCAGTTTTGCCGCACTCCAGAGACTCATGATCCCCAATTTCATCATGGCTAGGCCGCTTTCCAAGCGGCTGGCTTCCACTGTCAATGGCACCCTAAAACTGACCAGTTTCGGCGACTTGGATTTGACCACCTCACGTCCGTTCAACGGCGTTTCACCTCCTGATTGGTCTCGCTCATCCCGATCAGCGAGCTGGGAAACAGGCCCGATTTCCGCTTCTCACGCAGGCGGTATGACTCGCCCTTGATGTTCAAGACATGGCTGTGGTGCAGCAGTCGATCCAGAATGGCGCTGGCCACCACCGCGTCACCCAGTACGTCGCCCCAGTCGGTAAACCCTTTATTTGAGGTCAGGATCACGCTGCCCCGCTCGTACCGAGCGGCGATCAATCCAAACAGCGCGTTCGCCGCCAGGCGGTCATACGGCCAGACCCCGAACTCGTCGATGACCAGCAATTTGGGCTTGGCGTACCACCGCAGACGCTGTTCGAGTCGGTGGATGGCCTGCGCTTTGCGCAGGTCTTCCAGAAGTTGACCTGCCCGCACAAACAGCACGC
>NZ_JNIV01000089.1 GCF_000701405.1 Deinococcus marmoris DSM 12784 | reverse complement strand
ACGCGATTGATCGCCTCCCATGAACCGTCAGCTTCAAAACGGCGAAAGTACGAATACACCGTCTGCCACGCTGGAAAGTCATGCGGCAGGTTTCTCCAGGCAATGCCGCCCTGCAAGACGTACATGATCGCGCACAGCACCTCGTAGAGATCGACCGTGCGTGGCCGCCCTCCTGGCTTGGCAGAGGGGAGGAGTGGTTCGAGCCGCTTAAACTGGGCTTGGGTCAGGTCCGACGAGTAAGGCTTGCGTTTCACACCTCAAGCTTGCCACCGGGTCTGACCCTTTATAAACGCGCTCTCAGCGCCGACAGTCTGGCCGAATTCGGTGCGGGCAAGGGTGGCCTGCGCGCCGCCGTGGGCTACGCCTACCGGGGCAGCGCCTTCAACAGCCTGGGCACCCTGCGCTACGTGAACGGCAGTCTGGCGGGCAATAAACCAGAACTGAGCGGCAACCTGAGCGCCGAGTACCGCCAGCCCGTCTGGGCCGTGCGCGGCGGTGTGGATACCCGCACCCTGCTCAGCGATCCGGGCAGCTTCACCGCGCAGGCCGCACTTGGCGGCACGGCGTACATCGGCGAGCGCTTCGGCGTGGGCGCGTGGGGCCGCGTGCTGACGCAGCCCAGCACCGGGACCACGCAGGCAGGTTACGGCCTAGAAGCCAGCGTGCGCGCCCTGCCGGGCACCTGGCTGACCGCCGGTTACAACCTGGCGGGCTTCGAGGGCATCGGCAATCAATACACCAAAAAGGGAGCTTACGTGCGGCTGGATTTGACTGTGGATGAAACGATTGGGGGCGTGAAGTGAGACTGCTCGAAGCACGCATCCTGAAGAAGTGGCTCCGCCCTCTGCAACATGGGCTGGTGCTTGGGCTGCTGACTGGCGTGTCGGGTACCCTGGCTCAGGGTGTCCTGTGCGGCACTCCAGGCAAGGACGGTGTAGGGACGGGCCTGACCGGCGTGGTCAACACCTACTATCCGGGCAGCGCCAACGCGAGTGCTGGAGCAACCACAATTTCCATTGGTACTCCTACTGGGGCTTCGACAGCCGTTGCTACAGGTGATCTGCTGCTGGTGATTCAGATGCAAGATGCCGCCTTGAATATCCGTAACGACGAGCGTTACGGCGATGGAACGGGTACGGCCAATAACGTCACAGGGAACGGTTCAGGGATCACCAGCATCGGCGCAGGCAAGTACGAGTATGTGGTGGCCAAATCCGCCGTTTCGGGAGGCAATGTGACGGTGGCTGGCCTGGGCACGGGCGGCGGCCTGCTCAATAGTTACAGTGCCTCGCCCTACTCTGACACCAACGGTCAGAAGACCTTTCAGGTTATTCGCGTGCCGCAGTACAGCAGTGTCACGCTGGGAGGCACCCTGACTGCATCTGCATGGAACGGTTCGACGGGCGGCATCGTGGCCATCGATGTCTCGGGCAGCTTGGGCATGAGCGGCGGGGTCATCAACGTTTCGGGCCTGGGCTTCCGGGGCGGTGCAGGGCGGTCACTGGCGGGCGCGATCACGGCCTCAAATACCGACTACCGCAATCTGTCTACTCTCAATGCCCATGCTCAGAAGGGCGAAGGCGTGGCGGGTACGCCCGCTTTTGTCAACAACGCTGGAAGCCTGCTGAACACCAACGTGGAGGGCTACCCGTCAGGGAGCAGTGGCCAGGGTGCCCCCGGTAACGCAGGCGGTGGTGGGACTGATGGCAATGCGGCGGCCAATGACCAGAACTCGGGCGGCGGGGGCGGCGCAAACAGCGGCGCGGGCGGACGCGGAGGCAACACCTGGAGTACCAACCGTGCCAGTGGCGGCTACGGCGGCGCTTCCGTCACAGCTAGCGCAACCAGACTGGTCATGGGCGGCGGTGGCGGCGCGGGCACGACGAATAACGGTACCGGCACGCCCGGCAGCGGCTTTGCGTCCAGTGGTGCGGTGGGCGGTGGTCTGGTGCTGATCCGCGCGGGAACGGTCAGTGGCAGCGGCAGCATTACTGCCAGCGGCGCAGACGCCAACAATACAGTGGACAACGACGGTAGCGGTGGCGGCGGTGCGGGCGGCAGCGTGCTGGTGTTGGCGCAGGGCGCGCTGCCCTCCAGCCTGACCATCAATGTGAACGGTGGCAAGGGCGGCACCAATACTGGTGGCGCAGTTCCGCACGGTCCTGGCGGCGGCGGCGGCGGCGGTGTCGTGGCGCTTTCTGGCACCGGGCCGACCATTACGGCGACGGGAGGTGTAAACGGAGCGACGGCAGGAACACCAGCGGCTTTCGGATCCACTCCAGGCTTGAGCGGGCAGACGCTCACGATCACGGGAAGTGATGTGCCCGGTGTTCGGGCCACGGCACTGTGTGTTGCCGACCTTGCCATCAGCAAGAGTGGCCCGGTAGCCATTGGCTCTACCAGGGCCATGAGCTACATCCTTCGGGTCTGGAACAATGGACCCAACGCAGTCAGCGGTGTAGGCGTTGATGATGTGATTCCCAGCGGATTTACCGTGACTGGAATTACCTGTGTAGCTACAGGTGCAGCCGTTTGCGGTACTCAGAGTTCTACAGGCACCAGCATCACTGTTGGCACGGGCAATCTGGCATTAGACACTGCTCCCTCTAACACTACACCAGATGGTAATTTCCTGACCTATACCCTTACTGGCACGGCTCCGGCCAACGGTACGTTGAGCAACACCGCCAGCCTGACGGTGCCGAATGGCATCACTGACGCCACGACAGGCAACAACACCAGTGCGGCCATTCAAACCCGGATTATTAACGCAATCAACGATCTGGCTGTTTCCTTTTCCTTTGGCAGCGGCGGCACTGTGAGTGTGCTTGGCAATGATACCAACGGCGGCGCGGCGGCCACCACCACCACCAGCGCTGTGACTGTAAGCAGCAATGGTGGCATCACGGGCCTGAGTGTTGCCAACGGGCAACTTGTCGTCCCCCCTGCTACAGTTCCGGGCACCTATACCGTTACCTATCAGTTGTGTGACAGCGCCGTCGGTACAGCCTGCGATACGGCCACAGTACCCATTACCGTTTTTCCCGCCGCACCCACCCTGACGGTCAGCAAAATCAGCAATGGCGGCGTCGGGACTTTTGCGTTCAGTGGAAGCAATGGCTTCGGAAGTCAGAACATTACCACCACCACTGACGGAACGGCCCGCGCAGGCACAAAGCAGACGCTGAGCGCAGCCAGCACCGCCACGACCATCACTGAAACGCCGTTGGCGGGCTACGTATTGGCCTCGGCCACCTGTAGCGGTATGGGAAGCGGCGGCACAGCCACACTGAGCGGCAACGTCCTGACGTTGAATGCGGCGGCCACAGCAGCCGGAAGCGACATCACCTGCACTTTCGTGAATAACAAGCCGCCCAGCATTACCCTGCTGAAGCTGGGGCGCAACATCAGCGTCTCGCCATCTCAGCCGTTCATCGGCAGTGCGGGTAGCATCGGCGTGAAGCCCGGTGAGACAGTGGAATACTGCATCGTTTACAGCAACACGGGCGGCGTGGCTAGCAACTTTAGCCTCACAGATTACGTGCCGGTGGGAATGGTGGCACAACTGCCCGCTTACGGCACGAGCGGTACAGGTGGCACGGGTGACCCACTGGGTCTGAAATACGCGGTGGGCGTGGCGCTGGCTGTAAATGATGTCAACAGCAACACCGTGACGCCAACCCTAACCAGCAAGAGCGGTGACGATGTGGGGACACTCAGCACTGTGCCTGTGACGAATCCCGGCGATCCTACCGGCAGCCCCCAGCGCCCCGGCGTCATGACCCTGACGTTGCCAACTGTGGCGGCCAACAGCAAAGGCACCGTCTGCTTCCAGGCCAGGGTGCCCTAACCCAGAGCCACATCCCCTGCATCTGCGCCGCCCACTCAACCCAGGGGCGGCGCATTTTCCTGTCCATCCCCGTACAATCGCGGGCGTGTCTCCCCGTTTGCGCGGCGTTCTTCTCTTAATCTTGGTCACGGCGGTGTGGGGCAGCACCTTCGCTGTGGTGAAAACATTGGGCGAGCTGCTGCCCCCCGCCCAGTTGATCGCGTGGCGTTTCCTGATCGGTTTTCTGGCGCTGCTGCCCACCCTGCTGATCCGGGGCTGGGGCCTGCGGCGACGGCGGGCGGATCAACCCGTACCCGCCGCCCTGCCGCGTTTTTCGTGGAAGGACGGCCTGTGGCGAGACGGCCTGCTGCTGGGCGCGTGGCTGATCGCGGGCTACGGCACCCAGACCATCGCGCTGCAAACGACCACCGCCAACCGGGCAGCCTTTTTCACGGCTCTGAGCGTGGTGCTGGTGCCGCTGTGGCTGGTCTTCGCGCAGCGGCGCAGGATGCCGTGGCCTCTGCTGGCCGCGCTGCCGCTGGCGGTGCTGGGGCTGGGGCTGCTGTCCTGGGAGGGCGGCGCGTGGGTCACCGGCGACGCCTGGGCGCTGGCCTGCGCCGTGACCTACGCGGGCTTTATCATCACGCTGGAGCGGTTGTCGAACCGGCACGCGGCGTTGCCGTTCACGCTGGCGCAGCTTGCAGCAGTGACTCTGCTGGCGTGGGGATGGGCCGCGCTGTCCGGTGGGATCGGCTGGCCCCCTGCCGCCGCCTGGGGGCCGCTGCTGTACCTGGGCATCGTCGCCACCGCCCTGACCACCTTGCTGCAAACGGTGGGCCAACGAACTGTCAGCGCCGCCGAGGCCAGCCTGATCTACGCCCTGGAACCCGTGACGGCCACCCTGTTCAGCTTCCTCTTAATCGGCGAGCGGGTGGGCCTGCGCGGCGCACTGGGGGGACTGCTGGTGGTGGGCAGCACGGTTCTCAGCCAGCGCAGTGGGGGAGAGGCCCGCCCGGAAACGCCCGCGCCGCTGGCGGAATAGCGCTGTGCAAAAAAGGGCTATTGCCGCCGGGTCTGATCAGGAATCAGCAGCGTCCGCAGGGCCACGTTGCCGCCCCACACCCCGCGCAGACTGTTCTGGAGGGCCGAGTTCCGCACCGCCTCATACAGCGCGGGGGGCATGTTGGCCGAGGGATAGACGCCCGTGGTCCCGGCAGGGGTCACCCGCACGTCCAGCGGAAAGCCCAGTGCCACGGTGGCGATCAGCACGCCGCCCAGCGCCAGACCGCCCACCCCCCCGGCCAGCAAGTGCCAGGGCTGCTCTGCCGAGTGGGGCAGCAGGCGCACGATGATCACGGCGCAGCCCAGGCTCAGCAGCAGCGCCGCAACGGTGGTCACGATGGGGCCGCCCAGCGAGGCCACCAGAAAACAGATGGTCACGCCCAGCCCTCCCCAGGCCAGTCCGGCCAGGCCGCGCCGCGCCCCCAGCGCGGTCATCACGGCCAACAGGGTCACCAGCAGGGCGTCAAACCAGGTCATCACGCCCAGCAGTGTAGCGGGGCAGTCCTTACAGATTGTTTTCAGAGCGCAGTGCGGTCCCAGGTATCGGGCGCAACCCGCAACTTCCGCCGTGCCCAGTGCTGTCGGAGCGGCGTTGCTTTCACGCGGTCTGGCTCTCCCTGACCCACAGCAGGCAGCGGCCAAAGGTAGGCCCCCTTCCTCATCTGACCTGCGGGCTGCTCTAAACTGCCGTCCATGTCTACGATCCGAGTCCTGCTGGTGGATGACCACGCGCTGTTTCGCCAGGGCCTGCGCAGCCTGCTGGAGTCTGAGGGCATGCGCGTGATCGGAGAGGCCGCCAACGGGCGCGAGGCCATTCGTTACGCGGCGGACACCCACCCCGACGTGATCCTGATGGACATTCAGATGCCCGAACTGGACGGCGTCAAGGCCACCCAGAGCATCTTGGAAATCGATCCCAACGCCAAGGTGATCATGATCACCATGTACCGTCAGGACCGTTATGTGTTTGAGGCGGTCAAGGCTGGAGCGCGCGGTTACATCCTCAAGGACGCCGACGCCACCACGCTGCTGGACGCCATCAAGCGGGTGGCTGGGGGCGAGGCGCTGCTGGACGCCGACATGGCCCAGAACGTCCTCGACGACTTCCGCGACAAGCGCGAGGAATTGCCCAGCGAGAAGCACGCGGACCTCAACGAGCGCGAGACCATGATCCTGAAACTGCTGGCCCAGGGCTTTTCCAACCAGGACATTGCCCTGCGTCTGGACATCAGCGAGAAGACGGTCCGCAACCGCCTCTCGGAGATCTTTACCAAGTTGCAACTCAACAACCGCACCCAGGCCGCCCTGTACGCCATCCGCGAGGGTATCGCCAACCTTGACTGAACGTAGGGGGAATGGGGGAGGGGATGGCCCGGTGACCTTCCGCGCTGGCTGCAAGCGAGAATGGGTGCTGAACAGTTCAGAAGCCGATCTGGCCTACACCGAACAGGCGTTTCCCGAATGCCTGTCCTGCCCACACCGCGTCGAACCGGAGGGTGGCCCGCCGTTCTGCACCCTGCGCCCGGTGGGTACCCCCCACCCGTTTGCCGCGCTGGCCGGACTGCATCTACCGGAATAGCGGCGATCCCCGGCCCTGCTAAATTTATTGTCATGACGTCTCCCTTCCTCTCCGATCTTCGCGCGCAGGGCTATGTGGGAGAGGTGGGCCTGCGCGTCTGTGATGTACTGGGCCGCGAACTGTTCGCCCTGAACCCGGAGCGTGTCTTTCCGGCGGCCAGCACCATCAAAGTGCCGCTCCTGATCCTGGCGCTGGAGTGGGCACAGGCGGGGCGGCTGGATCTGGAAGGCCGGGTGACGTTGCAGGCGGCGGACCGCGTACCCGGCGCGGGCGTGCTGCACGAGCTGGGGTCGGGGCTGGCGCTGAGCTGGCGCGACGTGCTGACCCTGATGATCGTTGTCAGCGACAACACCGCCACCAATCTGGTGATTGAACAGTTGGGTATGGATGCGGTCAATGGCTGGCTAAACGCGCACGGGTGGACCGACACGCGCCTAGTGGGCAAACTGCAACTGCCGCCCGAGCAACGCAATGCCGCGCAACTCCGGGGCGAACGCAACCGCACCACGGCCAGGGAACAGACCGATATCCTGGGCCGTCTGGTGCGGGGTGACCTGCTGGACGCGGCGCACACGGCGCTGGCGCTGGACATTCTGGAGCGTCAGCAATACCGCGACCTGATCGGGCGGGGACTGCCGCGCGCGGAAAACGGCGAACACCTGTACCGCCTTGCCAGCAAGAGCGGCGAACTCGGCGGCGTGCATCATGACGTGGGCGTGTTGTATACCCCGCGCCCGTTGGTGATCGCTCTGCTTTCAGAGGGCGGTATGGACCGCCGCGAACTGCCCGGCAACCATGACGTGAATCTGCTCTCTAGGGCGCTGTGGCCGCTGCTCTCGGCGCTTGGAAAAGTCCACAGTGACGGGGACATTTAACCGCCCGGTCAGGCGCATGATAAGCATTGCCGAAGTGTCGCAGGCGACCAGCGCTAAAGTACGCTGTAGACGGTATGGAGTGCTGCTGAGACGGTCTCGGCGCACATGCTATGCTGGCCGCCGATACGCTCATTTTCAGGAATTTCGGCACAAGCCCCCAAATGGTTGCGCCCCAGCCCAGCAGAAGGCAAGCAGACCATTTCGTGTGTGAGGGAGAGGGAACGTGGAGAGAAACGACGCTGTAATGCCCTGGGTCGCCATCGTATGTGCGGCCATCATGTGGATTCTATTGCTGTTCCTGTTCAACAAGGAAACTGCCCCGGAACCCGTTACCGTTGATCCGGCCATCGTGGCGAACATCAGCAAGGAATACCCCACCATCGGCAAATCGCTCTATGCCTCGGCGGGTTGCGTGGGCTGTCACGGTGCTCAGGGTCAGGGCGGCGTGGGACCGGCGCTGGCCGGCGACGAGAAGATCTTGCAAGACCCCGCCTACGTTCATAACATCCTGGTCAACGGCAAGGGTGCCATGCCCGCTTACGGTGAGCAGCTCAAGGAAAACGAGATCTACGCCGTCGCCAACTATGTCCTGAACAGTTGGGGCAACAAGATTCCCGAACTGCTGACCCCGGCCACCGTGGCCGAGGGCCAGACCAAGATCGACCCGGCGGTCCTCAAGAACCGCAGCCGCTTTGTTCCCGAGGACATCAAGCTCCCGGAAATCTTCCTGGCCACCTTCATCATGGTGCTGCTGACCTACGGCCTGATCGGGCTGTACAGCGTGTGGACCGAGGGCACCGAGTTGCACCCCGGCATTCACAAGGTGCGTTCCACGCCGATTGCCATGCTCAGCATGGTCACAACCCTGGGCCTGACCCTGCTGTTCAGTGTGCTGTTCGCCCGTCAGATGGTCATCGATTACGCGGGCTGGGGAGCCAGTGAACCCGTGATGCCCAACGTGACTGCTGAAGGGTTCTACGCGGCCATGATCCTGCTGCTGCTGGCCGTGGCCATCGGCCTGTACAAGAAGTTCTTCATGGACGGCGAGGTGCTGGTAGAAGACGCCAGCGGCGAATTCCCCTGGTAAGGCCACGTCAAATTGCCCCCAATCATTTTTTCCAGTGAGGTTTGAACCATGACCCGTTACCGCAAACAAGATCCCGAATTGACCCGCCGCCGCTTTATCAACGCGGCCATGGGCACCACCGCCACCGTGGGCATTGTCAGTCTGGTGGGCGTGCTGGGCACTGCTAACCCGGTGTTCCGCCTGACCCGCGACAAGATGCCCCCCGTTGAGGGAGACATTCTGGTCCACGCCTCGGCCAGCAAGGAAGGCGAGATCATCAAGGCCAGCGAACTCAGCGAGCAGTTAATTCGCGCCTGGCCGATGGGCAAGGACAAGGAAGGCAATAACCTGATCCGCAAGGGTGACCCCAACAATGTGGTGGCCCTGTACCGCTTCGCCAAGGGCGAGCTTGTGGAGCCGACCCACCTGGATGCCACCATCGACGGCGAGATCGTGGCCTACAGTGATATCTGCACCCACGCGGGCTGCTCGGTGTCTGACGACGATCAGACCGAGGGCCAGATGAAATGCCCCTGTCACTCCGGGCAGTACGACCCCAAGCGCGGCTGCATCGTGGTGGGCGGCCCACCTCCGCGTGCATTGGCACAGTTGCCGATCAGGCAGGACGGCGACAATCTGGTCGTGGCAGGATTTTTCCTCGAAAACCCCTATCCCTTCACCGAAACCGAATGGGAAGCCCGCAAGGAAGCCGTCAAGGCGCAGCTCGCATGAAGCCCAGCCCCTCTGAGCAGCACAAGGAGAACCGCGCATGAACCAGTGGCTCGACGAACGCCTGCACATCTCGCGCCTGAACGACAAGTTTCTGCGCAAAGCATTCCCCGTTCACCACAGCTTCTTCCTGGGTGAAATCACGTTGTTCAGCCTGATCATCCTGATCATTACCGGTATCGTGCTGGCGCTGTCCTACGAACCCAGCAACAGCCTGGTGATCAACTCGTTCGATCCCGGCACCGCCGACAAGCAGAACCTGATTCCGGCGGCCTACCACTCGGCCCTCAAGATCAATGCCATGCCCTTCGGCGACATGCTCCGGCGAATCCACCACTGGACCGCCAACATCATGGTGGCCGCCGCCGTGATCCACATGATGCGGATCTACTTCACGGGCGCGTTCAAGAAGCCCCGCGAGATCAACTGGTGGATCGGCATGTTGCTGCTGATCTTCACGGCCCTGACCGCCGTAACCGGCTACATCCTGCCCTATGACAACTACGCCTACAACACCGTCAAGGTGGTCTACGGCATCGCGGCGTCGGTCCCGTGGGTCGGAAGCTGGCTGGCACAGGCCGCCTTTGCAGGGAACTTCCCCGGCGACGGCATCATCCCGCGCATCTACGGCTACCACATCATGCTGCTGCCCGGCATCCTGCTGGCCCTGACCGGCGCGCACATGCTGATCATGATCAAGCAGAAGCACACCCAGCCGCAGTACGCCAAGCGCATCGCCTACAAGAAGATCGTCGGTGTGCCGCTGCTGACCCAGCAGACCCCGATCATGCTGATGCTGACCCTGCTGTTTGCCGGGATCATCCTGCTGTTCAGCGCGTTTATTCCGGTTCACCCCGTCGAATTCTTCGGGCCGCCCAGCACCACTCCGATTGAGAACATCAAGCCCGACTGGTACCTGCTGTGGGTCTTCGGGGCGCTGGCGATCATCCCCAGCTTCGAGATCGTGCTGTTCGGCGGCATCATCGGTGCCGAGTTCGTGGGCGCGATCCTGCTGCCCACCGTGGTGATCGCCGCGATGTTCGCCGTCCCCATGCTGGACCGCAGCAAGGACAACAACTACTACGCCGAGAACCCCACCAACCACCCGGTGCGGCTGGCGATTGGTACCTCGTTCATGATGCTGCTGATGGTCATGTCGGTTGCCGGGTACAAGCCAGACCTGATCAGCGCGGGCGTTCTGACCACCGCCAACGCCAACACCGTGCTGTGGATCCTGATCTTCCTGGTGCCTGCGGTGACCTACTTCGCCACCATCGGCATCGTGCGCGGTATCCGCTCCCTGCGTGAAGCCGACGAGCGCGAGTCGATGGCCCACGCTGCCGCTGCCGACGACTGATTCACGCCTCCTGAACACCGCTCCGGCCCTATGCCGGGGCGGTTTCTTTTATGCTGTGTGTTTTTCTGTCTTGCGTGTTTATGCTGTCCAGATGGAATCACTCGCCCACCATCTGGCCCAGCAGGCCCGCCGCCTCGGCCTTGAATCGTCAGACCTGCAAGACGCGCATCCCGAAGTCGTTCAGGCTTTTGCCCAGGCTGTTCTGATTGAACTGGCTGCCCTGGGCCTGATCCGGGGCAGCGCGGAAATCGGCTGCTGGGCAGCGCCACGTCCGAACGGGCACTGATGCGGACTCCAGTTGAATCGTCTGCAAAACCGACGGACATATGAGCCGATTTACAAAGCTGCGAAACAGAGCGAGAAGGGTCAGAACAAATTCTGGATGCCAGTTTGTTGACGAAACGGGCGGAATCCTTATGGAGCCATGAAAAAACCGCCCCAATCGGAGGCGGCTGGAAATTAAGGGGAGCTGGAAACTGAGAAGAGGTGTTTAGGCCTGAACTCGGTTGCTCGGCCTGACCACGGCGGGCTGCTCGCCGCCCTCACGGCTGCCAGCGGCATAACCCACCTGCGCGCCGAACTGCCAGGCCAGTTTGATCATGAATTGGATGGCTTCCTCGTCATGGTTCTGGATCAGTTGCCGCAGATGTTCGGGTAAGCCTTCGGGCAGTGGCATGGCCCCGAGCTGCTCATTGTACTCGGCCCTGAGCTGCTCGAACCACTCGGCGTAGGGGTTCGTCATGGGATCCATCTTAACATGACCACACTCAAGGAATGTAAGCGGTGTGGTGGATCGAACAGGATGAATCCCAGGAGCCAGGGCGGTGCAGCACGCTTTCTGACCTCGCCTTGTGACCTGCTCACTTTGCCTTCCGGGCACCTTTTTATTGGCCCAATGGTGTTAGGATTCACGCATGACCGCGATCTCTCACTCTGAAACCCACGGTGACATGGCCGAAAAGCCCATGACCATCAGCGAATATGGCGCGCAGAAGGCCCTGGGCATCATCGGCCAGAGCGGCAAGGAAAATGCAGGCGTGCGCGTGTTCATCAAAAGCGGTGGCTGTAGCGGCTACCAGTACGGCATGGCCATCGACGACCGTGAATTAGAGGGCGATACCATTGTGCATGACCGGGGCGTCAAGCTCCTGGTGGACCACATGAGCCTGTCGCTGCTGCAAGGCAGTGAGGTGGACTTCGTGGAGAACATGATGGGCGGCGGCTTCACGGTCAACAATCCCAACGCCACCAGCTCCTGCGGCTGCGGCCATTCCTTCCGCACCGACAGCAGCCAGTCTCCTGATGGCGAGGGCAGCAGCGGATGTGGCAGCCACTAGGCCGCACCGTCTTCTTTAACTTCAAGATTCAAGTTTAAAATTCAAGCCGCCAGAGACCGGAAATTTATGTTCCGGTCTTTTCTTGTGTGTTCAGTGGCGTTCCGTTTGCCTGTGCTGCCTGTTCTGAAAAACGGTGGGGGCGAACGTCAGATGCCTGAATATCCGCTTCGGGCGGTCAGCAGATCTGCGATTTGCCTTGCCAAATTGCATACGTGACGCTTGACACGTCTTCACCTGGCCCTATACTGACGCTCATCTACACAGCTTGGGGCCGTGATTGGCCCGTTCAAGATTTCTGGAGGCGTTCATGAAAGAATTGTCCATGAAGAAGATCCTGACCCTATCCGCCCTTTTGCTGCTCCCTGCGGTGGTGACCCCTGCCCTGGCAGGTCCGTCCAACAACAGCCTGGTGGTCGGCACTTCGCAGGAACCGCCGAATATCTACGATCCCTGGGTCACCAACAACCTGGCGATCACCAGTGAGATCAACAACTGGATGGGCGCGGCCCTGACCGGCCTGGACAACGACGGCAAGCTGTTCGCCGACATGGCCACTACCGTGCCGTCGGTGGCGAACGGCGGCTACAAGGTGGTCAAGGACGCCAGTGGCAAGGTCACCCGCAACAGCCTGACCTACACCATCCGTCCCGACGCGAGGTGGAGCGACGGCTCGCCCATCACCGTGGCCGACTTCGAGTTCTGGCTGATGGTGCAAAACGATGACCGTGTCCCGGTCCCGGACCGCTACCCCTTCGAGAACGCCAAGATCACGCGCGGGGCGAACACCAAGTCCTTTACCATCACCTTCGAGCCGCCGTATCTGTTCGCCGAACAGGCCGGCGCGCCCGGTCTGGCTCCCTCCGCCTCCATGAAGGCCGCCTGGACCGCGTTCGATACGGCCACCAAGGGCCAGAAGCCCAGTGACGCCGTGAACGAGCAGTGGATCAAGTTCCTCAACCAGTTCACCACCTCCAACAACCTGCCCAAAGTGGTGGCTGGGCCGTTCAAGCCCACCGCGTGGCGGCCCGGCAACAGCCTGACCATGACCCGCAACACCAACTACTGGCGCAAGCCCTCCGGCGGCGAGAGCAAGTACGTGCAGACCGTGACCTACCGCTTTATTCCCAACACCAACACCCTCAAGGTCAACGTGCTGTCGGGGCAGGTGGACGCACTGGCGACTGTGGGACTGTCCTTCGATCAGGCCATCGATCTTCAGCGTGGTCAGCGCAAGTTCACCACCTCCTTCGTGCCCGGCTCGGTGTGGGAACACATCGACATCAACACGCGCGGCCAGAAGGCCAAGGACTTGGATCTGGACGATCCCAATGTCCGTCAGGCGCTGCTGTACGCCATTGACCGCGCCAGTCTGGTCAAGGCCCTGTTCCAGGGCAAGCAGCCGGTATCCAACGTGTTTATCAACCCATTGGCCACCGTGTACAAGAAAGACGTGCAGGCGTATCCCTTTGATGCCACCAAGGCCAAGGCGCTTTTCGCCGCCGCAGGCTGGAAGCCCGGCAGCGACGGCATCCTGCAAAAGGGCGGCAAGAAGTTCAACCTGACCTTCAGCACCACGGCGGGCAACAGCGTGCGCGAGCGCGTTCAGCAGATCTTGCAGGCGCAGTGGAAGGTCGTGGGCGTGCAGGTCAACATTCAGAACTACCCCTCCAGCGTGTTCTTCGGCCCGGACTTCCTGTCCAAGGGCGCGGAAGGCAAGTGGGACCTGGCCATGTACGCCTGGATCAGCAACCCTATTTTCGAGGAAGGCGACCTGTTCAAGGGTTCGGGCGTGCCCACTGAGGCCAACGGGTACTCGGGCCAGAACAACTCCGGCTGGATCAATGCCGAATACGACAAGTTGCAGGTCCAGGCCCAGACCGAGTTCACCCCCGCCGCGCGCAACAAGCTCTTTGACCAGATGCAGAGTATCTGGGCCAAGAACGTGCCGTCGCTGCCGCTGTACTACCGCGTCAACCCGTACATCCAGGCCAACGGGCTGGCCAACTACGACTTCAGCGCCTACACGCTGTACCCCACCTGGGACGCCTACCGCGTGGGCTGGACCAGCAAGGGCGCAGTGTCAGCGCACAAGCAGAAAGAGTAGATCGGGGGAACGGGGCGCACACCGCCTGAACTCCGCATGGGGGAGAGGATGCGCCGCACACTGGCCTTCCTCTCCCTCATCTGTATGCCCTGCGCTCCACGCTTTCCTAAAGGACGGTCCCCCCTATGGCAACCTACGCCCTGCGCCGGATTTTGCAGATGATTCCGCTGCTGCTGCTGATCAGTCTGGTCATCTTTGCGCTGACCGCTCTGCAACCCGGTGACCCGGTGGATCAACTGATCTTCGGCAACCCGCGTATCACCCCCGAGGACATCGCCCGGCTGCGTGAGGCGTACGGCCTGAACATTCCGTGGCCCCAGCGGTACGTGTCGTGGCTGCTGCGCGCCTTTCAGGGTGAATTCGGCTACTCGCGTGACTTCGGTATCCCGGCCACGCAGTTCATCTTCACGCAGCGCCTGCCCAACACCCTGCTGCTGACCGTTCCAGCCCTGATCATCAGCACCTTGATCGCCGTGCCGCTGGGCATCTACTCGGCCATCCGGCAGTACAGTCTGACGGACAACATCCTGACCTTCCTGAGCTTCGTGGCTTTCAGCGCGCCCGTCTTCTGGATCGGCGTGATGGCGCTGTATCTGTTCGCGGTGTGGCTGCCGCAGGTCACGGGTGGGGTTATCGCGCTGCCCCCCGGCGGCCTGGGCAACCTGACGCCCGAGGACGGCTTCTGGCCGTTCTGGCTGGACCGCCTGAAATACCTGATCCTGCCGCTGTCCATCCTGATGTTCCGCGAGATTGCGTCTACCAGCCGCTTCATGCGGGCCAGCTTTCTGGAGGTGATCGGGCAGGATTTCGTGCGGACCGCCAAGGCCAAGGGGCTGCCCAACCGCTCGGTGATCTTCAAGCACGCCCTGCGAAACGCCCTGATTCCCATCGTGACGATCATGGGTCTGTCCATTCCGGGGCTGTTCGGCGGCGCAGTGCTGACCGAGACCGTGTTCTCGTGGCCGGGCATGGGCCGCGCGCTGCTGGACTCGCTGGTCAGCAAGGACTTCAACGTGGTGATGCTCTGCCTGATGATCCTGTCCATCCTGACGGTGGTGTTCCAGTTGCTTGCGGATCTGGCCTACGCCCTGGTCGATCCCCGGATTCGCTACTCGTGAGGCTCCCAGCCCTGAAATTCCAGCCGTGCCCTGAGATTCCAGCCGTGAAGGTGGCCCCCCTATGACAATCACTGCTCCCGCCCCGCCCGCCGAGAAGAGTTATTCCGCCCTCCAGATGTCCATGCGGCGTCTGCGGCGGCACAAGGCGGCCATGATCAGTCTGGCGTTCATCGTCATCGTGGTGCTGGCGGCCCTGTGTGCCCCACTGATCGCCCCGCACGATCCCAATACCCAGGACCTCGGCGGCTTCTACGCCCCGCCCAGTTCCACTTACCCGCTGGGTCAGGATGAGCTGGGCCGGGACGTGCTGTCCCGCGTGATCTACGGCAGCCGCATCAGTCTGGTGGTCGGCTTCTCAGTGGCGCTGATCAGCTCATTGCTGGGGACCCTGGCCGGTCTGGTGGCGGGCTTTTTCGGTGGCCTGACCGATGCGGTGATCAGCCGCTTCATCGAGTTCATGCTCAGCCTGCCCACGTTGCCCCTGATTCTGGTGCTGTCCGGCCTGCTGATCAGCAGCGACGCGCCGTTCGTCATCACCCTGCGGGAGAACCTCGGTCCCTCGGCCAGCGTGGTGATCATCATTTCCATCTTTGCCCTCTTCGGCTGGATGGGCACGGCCCGGCTGGTGCGCGGCGAGGTGCTGCGCCTCAAGAACCTGGAATACGTGGACGCGGCCCGCGCGCTGGGCGCAACCAACAACCGCGTGATGTGGCGGCATCTGGCCCCCAACATGCTGGGCATCATCGTGGTCAGCGCCACCATCGACGTGGCCGGGGCGATTCTGGGCGAGGCCGCCCTGAGTTTCCTGGGCTTCGGCATCCAGCCGCCTGTCTCGACCTGGGGCAACATGCTCAGCAACGCGCAGGAGGTCGTTCTCAGCTATCCCTGGCTGCCGTTCTACCCTGGGCTGGCGATCCTGTTCACCGTGCTGGCCTTCAACTTTCTGGGCGACGGCCTGCGCGACGCCTTCGATCCCAAGAGCCGCCGCTAAGCGGCCCACGCTGGGGCCGCAGCCGGGGAAATCCCGTGCCTGCGGCCCTTTTCGTTGCAGCAGACCATTTTCCCGTATGCTGGACGCATGATCGTCCTCGGCATTGATCCCGGCCTCGCCAACCTGGGCCTCGGTCTGGTGGACGGGAATGTTCGCAAGGCCAGACATCTTCATCACGTCTGCATCACCACCGAGAGCGCCTGGGTGATGCCGCGCCGCCTGGCCTACATCCACAGCGAGGTCAGCCGCCTGATCGAAACGTACCAGCCGGAGGCCGTCGCCATCGAGGACCAGATTCTGCGCCGTCAGGCAGACGTGGCCTTTAAGGTGGGGCAGGCGTTCGGCGTGGTGCAACTGGCCTGCGCTCAGGCGGGGGTACCGGTGCATTCCTACGGCCCCATGCAGGTCAAGAAGTCGCTGGTGGGATCGGGCCGCGCCGACAAGGAACAGGTCATCTACATGGTCAAGGCGTCGCTGGGCGTGCGCGAACTGTTCAACAACCACGCGGCGGACGCGCTGGCGCTGGCACTGACCCATCTGGCCCACCAGCCGATGCAGGCTGCCGCCGCCCGGCTGGCCCGCGCTTAAGCGCCCCGGCCAGTGCCCGCTGCCGCCGCGCTGACCCTGTCCCTGCTGGCTTCTGTGGGCGTGACGCTGTGGTGGCTGTGGTTCTTTGTGCGCCGGGACCGCCACCCCGAGCCGCCAAAGCTGCTGGCCCGCACCTTTGCCTGGGGCATGTTCGCGTGGCTGGTCTCGGCGGCGTTCGAGGCCAGTCTGGGCAACATTCTGGATTCCCCGCTGCCTCTGGCCCTGCTTCTGGTGGCGTTGCTGACCGCCGTGATCGAAGAAGGCAGCAAATTTGTGGCGGCCACCACAGCCATTACCGAGCTGTCCTTCGACGAGCCGATGGACGGACTGGTCTACGCGGTAACCGCCGCACTGGGCTTCGCCCTGATGGAAAACGTGACCTATACGCTGGGCTTCGGCACCGGGGCCGCCACCTGGCACGCGCTGGTGACCACGCTGGCCCACGCGTTGTTCAGCGCTCCGCAGGGTTACGCGCTGGGCGGCCTGCATTGGCAGCAGGTCAGAGGCCCAGGCGTTGGAAGATCGCCGCTGGATTCGGTGCGGGGCTGGATCGTGCGCGGCGTGTTGCTGAGCATGACGCTGCACTTTGCCTTCAACGGTCTGGTGTCCGGGCCGCCCGGCCTGTGGCCCCTGCTGGCGCTGGGCGCGGTGGTGGTCCTGATGATTGGCCTGGCCAGCCGCTATTACCTCAGCTTCGAGGCGCACGCCCGCGAACACGGTCCCTCGGCCTATTTTCTGGAGACCCAGGCGCAGCGCAATTCCAAGTAGCAATTTGAAGTGGAAGTTTAGAAGTGCAAGCTCAGAGGGCCGGATGTTCAGAGTGGCCGTCCACCCAATGCTGTCCGTCGTCGTCAGTCTCATGTTTCCAGACGGGGATCTCCACCTTCAGGTATTCGATCAGAAAATCGCAGGCTTCCAGTGCGGCCCGGCGGTGCGGGCTGGCCACGCCGATCAGGATGCTCGCCTCGCCCGGCAACAGGCGGCCAGTGCGGTGCTGAATCCAGATCCGCAACTCGCCGTGCTTTTCGCGCGCTGCATCTGCCGCGCCCTGCATTACCTTGCGGGCCATCGGCGCGTAGCCCTCGTAATCGATGTATTCGACTTCCTTCCCCTTATTCGGGCTGCGGACCGTACCCACGAAATAAGCCTGCGCGCCGCAGCCGGGCCGCACCAGAAAAGCGTCCGCCGTCTGAAGCAGCAGGGGCTGATCGGTCATCTCGCAGTGGGTGGCCGAATCGCCGCTCCCGCCCGCCACCGGGGGCAGAAAGGCCACCTCGTCCCCGTCTTTCAGGGCGTGGTCCGGCGTGGCGTAGTTCTCGTTCACCGCCACCATGCATCCTTTCAGGCTCAGACCATGCTGCGCCTCGATCAGGGAGGCCACCGCCCGCACATCGGCTCCATCGGGGGCGTCCAGCGCCAGTTGCTCAGTCCCGATTTCCCGCCGCAGGTGGGCAAAAAACACCACGTTCAACCGCATGGAGTCAGGCTAGCACGCGTCTCACGGCCTGCACGAACCTTTGCTTGGCTACCCGAATCCCGTTGTCGGCCTTTTCCTCCCTGGGCCGATCTTCAAACGCTGGCAAAATCAGCGGGTGCAGGTGTTGACAGATGTGCCTTCCAGGGATATAGTTCCCTTCGCCCGTTAAACAGGCGAGTGGAAAACCCCAAGCTCTTCGGAGAAAAAGGCCCACTGGGACGCATGAAAATCTGGTGTTGATAATGATGACAGGACCGCTTCGACAGAGGCGGGTGAACGGCGCTTCCAATGGGAAGTGGCTCCAGATTCACGAAAACAGAAGACACGGGCTTTGGCCTGTGGACTTCAAAGCAGACCCGCTTCTACGGAAGGGGGCAGCCAAGCGAAAGCTTGGACCAAACACACTAACATCTGAAATCTCTGATTTCAGTGCTAGACCATTTTATGGAGAGTTTGATCCTGGCTCAGGGTGAACGCTGGCGGCGTGCTTAAGACATGCAAGTCGAACGGGATCTTCGGATCTAGTGGCGCACGGGTGAGTATCGCGTGACTGACCTGCCCCAAAGTTCCGAATA
>NZ_JNIV01000088.1 GCF_000701405.1 Deinococcus marmoris DSM 12784 | reverse complement strand
ACGTTCAGCAGCATGAAGTCGCGTGGCTTTGACCTGGAACGGTCAGCGGTGACCCACGCTGACCGATTAGAGCGGTTGTTTGGACTGGTCACGCTGGCCTGGGTGTGCTGTCTGCGGGTGGGCGTCTGGATGAATGCGTCCAAACCAATTCCAGTCAAAGCGCATGGTCGTCGCGCAGTCAGCGTGGTCCAGTATGGCTGGCAATATCTGGCGAGAGCGCTGAGATGGGATCACCCACAGGCCGAAATATACTTCGGCCTCTTAAATCAACCTTTCTCCGCACCCAGCGCCACTTAAACGCAAGTTGTCCGGTACTGAATCCCTGGCGTTGGGCTTGCCCTTGTACGCGTCTGAGGAAATATTCATCGGCATGATGCCGTCGGTCAGGGTGACGCTAGGAACTTTGCCCAGTTACCGGGTGAATTTTTCAAACCAGCGTTCCAGATTCAGGCCATGATCAGATCGCTGGGGGTAGGCTGCCAACCCTGGATCTCCGCGCCAGGTTTGGCGATAGATACCACCTTGAGTTGATCACCCGCAACGTTGCAGACCATATTTGCCAGGTTATGGTGTGTGCAATGATCGAGCAAACACTGAAGCCGCCCAGGGTTATCCTGCCCCTGCGGCGCTGGATACTGGGTGCGGTCCTGCTCTCCCTGACCGGCACTGCCGCTGGAGTAGCCTCTGCGGCGCAGACCCATACGGTCAGAAGCGGCGACACGCTGTCTCAGGTGGCGAGGAACGCGGGGACCTCGGTGGCGGCCCTGCTCAAGCTTAACGGCTTGACTGGAACGACGCTGCAACCAGGGCAGGTCATTCGGCTGGGTCCAGCATCGGTTTCGCCCGTGCAGCCGGTCCAGAAATTGCCCCCTCTGCCCGCCGCCACGCCGCGCCCCAATTCGGTGCGGGTCAGTGGCCCGAAAAAGTGGGCAACCCCGCCCCCGGCCACCGTCACCAGTTTTATCGGCTGGGCGCTGCCTGGCGCGGATTCGCCGTTCGGCAATGAACTGCCAGTGCGAACGTATCTGCCCGGCCTGGGCTTCAGCATGCAGACCTACAACAATTGCGGTCCCAGTGCGCTGTCCGCAGTACTGGGCTTTTTCAAGGTGAACATCGGCCAGAACGTCATCCAGCGCACGGCCCGCCCGAACGGCGGCTATATGCAGATCAGTGCCATTGCCCCGGAGTTGCGAAAGTTCAAGCTCCGCACGCTGGCGGTGCGCGGCGGGCAACTGTCACAGGTCAAGCGGCTGCTAGCGCTGGGCATTCCGGTGATCGTGTTGCAGTGGTACGAGTACCCCGGCCAGGTGCCGCATTTCCGCGTGGTACGCGGTTACGACGATCAGGCCGGGCTGGTGTGGGTCAGTGACAGCATGGTGGGGCCGCTGGCGTATATGAGTTACCACAGCTTCAACGCGCTGTGGAACACCCAGTCCCGCCAGATGTTTCCCGTGTACCCGGAGGGCTACGACAAACTGGTGCGGCGGCTGGTCGGTCAAGGCTGATGAGAACGCCTTGAGGCCCGTGGCACGGATTGGCAGTCATTAGACCGGAAGATGTTTCGGTGGTCATGGCTGTCGCCTGAGCGCGATGATGATGTCCTTGACGGTGGCTGCCCTGCCGTCTGGTCCGGTCAGTTCCCGTTCGGGAGCGCCCAGAAAGTCGGTGTTCCAGCCGTCCAGATTCAGGCCGATGCTGTCCAGCGCTTCCTGTGGTTCAGGAAAGACGATCTCTTCCTGTTTCCAGGCCCAGGGCAGCACAGAGGCGTGTGTCACGATCAGGAGCAGCCCGCCGGAAGCCACAGCGTCAGCGGCCTGTTTCAAGACCTGAGCGCGTGAAAGATGCATGGGCGATTCTAGATACAGCGCGTAGACCAGATCAAACTGGCCTGCGGGGAAGCTCTGGCTCAGGTCATGCTGCCCAAAATGGGTGCGCTCCGAAACTCCGGCATCGGCGGCGTGACCAGCAGCCCGCTCCAGCGCAGTGCTGGAAATGTCTGCGCCCGTGACCTGCCAGCCCTGCTGCGCCAGCCATACGGCGCTGTTGCCCTCACTACAGCCGAGGTCCAGGGCCGTGCCAGTGGGGAGAGACTCAGCAAACTGCTTCAGAATGGCGTTGGGCCGTCCCGTCCAGGGCTTTGCCCCTTTCTGATACCAGTCTTCCCAGAATTGCCGGGCTTCATTGGGGGTGTCGTTGCCCATCAGTCTGAGGCCACTTTTTCTGACACGTCTTTCCCCAGCGCTTCCAACGGCCCGAAGATCAGCGACTGGTGCAGGCAGGCTCCTGCGAAGACGCCATCGGCAGCGGCCATGCTGGCGTTGGACATCCGCAGCGTGATGTCGCCCGCCGCGTAGACGCCCGGCACGGTGGTCTGTTTGAACATATCCACCGCAAGCAACGGCCCCTGCATCCCTTCCTCGGTGGCGCAGCCCAGTTGGCCCGCGATGTCACTGGCAAAGCGGATGCGTGACCCCAGAAACAGAGCGGCCAGCGGAATCAGACGGCCATCTTCTAAACGAACGCCACTCAGGGCCGGAGAATCTCCCTCCAGCGTCGTCACCAATCCGGTTTCAATCTTTACACCGCGCTCGGTCAACTTCGCCAGGATCACGTCGTCCGGCGGTGGCTGGCCGTTCAGGAAAAAGGTCACAGGCCCCCAGTCCGAGATCAGCAAGACTTGATGGGTGGACAGCGGACCGACATTCAGCACACCCAACTGTTCACCCTTGACCTCGTAGCCGTGGCAGTACGGACAATGCAGGGCGGTGATGCCCCAGCGCTCCTCCAGACCAGAAACGTCCGGCAAGATGTCCACCACGCCGTAGGCCAGCAGCAACTTTTGGGCGTGCAGCGTCTCGCCCCTTGCAGTGGTCACGCTGAAGCTGTCGTCTTCCCGGCTGGCGATGGTGGCCCGCGTGTCCAGGAAGGTGACATTCGGGTAGCGGGCGAGGTCCGCCCGTGCCTGCGCGATCATCTGGCGCGGGGCCTGGCCGTCCTGCCCAAAGAAGCCGTGCGAGTGGGCGGCAAAGCGGTTGCGCGGCTGGCCACTGTCCAAAATGCAGACCGGGCGGCCACTGCGGGCGATCTGCATCGCGCCAGAGAGTCCAGCGTAGCTGCCGCCAATGACTAAAGCGTCAAAACTTGGTTTAGATGGCATGGGGGTTCTCTTGGTTCGTGCTGGCGTAGACCTTGACGCGTTCACCAAAGTCGGTGGAGAGGGCGGAAAGGGTCAGGGTGCCCAGTTGTGCGGTGATGAGGGCTTCGGCTTCCTGAAAGGCGTCGTTCAGGGCCACGTTGACAGCCTGCTCAATCAGACAGATTGGCGTGTCGCAGCGGTTGCCCATCGCGAAGAGTCGGGGTGAGCCAAGCGCGCGGTACACGTCCAGCATGGTGGTCTGCTCGGGGTCACAGCTCAGCCGCCAGCCGCCACCGTGGCCCTTTTCGGAGGTGACCAGTCCGGCGTCGCGTAGCCCGGCCATCGTGCGGCGCACGACGACGGGATTGGAGTTCATGGCGGTAGCCAGCTTCTCGGAAGGAATGGCGTGCGCGCTGTCCATCAGGTGAAGCAGCAGGTGAAGCACACTGGAAAGTCGGCTGTCTAAATTCATGACACATCGAATGTTGCATGAAAGAGCAGGCGTGTCAAGCTGGGTCTTTCGCTGAAAGACCGAAGGATCGACTTGAAGTTCGTTGGAAGTATCGGTGGCCAGGATGACGCTGGGCCCCGCCCGCAGATAGGGTACCGTGCGCTTCTGGACCAGCAGCAGGCCAGGACGAGCAGGGGCGTTACCAGTCCTCCCCAGGCGCGGCGAAGGCCGTATTTCGTTTTCCTCGCTCCGCCCGGATTGCACCGTTTTCACAAACGATTCAAGTCGGTTTCAGTATGGCCTGGCAGTCATGGAGTCCACCAAAATCCAGGGGCAATGGCTTTCCAGTGCTGACATGCTCGCTGGACGCCTGCGGGGTAACGGTGCCGAAGAGCCTGACGAATCTATTGGCCAACCCTCCCGCCCCCGCTTTTTGGTGGACTCACTTCTAGCCCCCGGATTTTGATGCGCTCCACCAAATTCTGGGGGTTAGGAGCAACGTAATTCAGGGGGCGTCGCTCGAGGAGTCGCATTGGGTACGCCTTATCATGTGGCCACATTGCCTCGGGATGGTGCGGCCCCTGCTTTTTGCGGCCCTCCTTCAGGGGTCGGGAACCGTGGCTGCGGGGATCTCGCCGCCTGGCTCTGCCTGCGCCCCAGAACGGCGCAGGGGTGAGGCCCACGCAAGCAGCGCGGCCACGCTCGCCACCCCCACCGCACCGAGGTAGACCCCACGCACTCCCCAGTCTTCAGCCAGCAGGCCGCCAGCCAGCGCCCCGAAGGGCGAGCCGCCCCACGCCAGCATGCGGCCTGCCGCGTTCACCCGGCTTTGTAGCCCGTCAGGCGTGACCCGCTGTCGTAGGCTGATGCCGTTGATCACCACGATGGTGTAGACCGCGTTCCATACGAACAGCGCGGGCAAAGCCCACACCACGCCCGGCGCAAGTACCACCCCTAGCAGTGCCAGCGGGTGCAGCGTAAAGCCCGCCAGCGATACCCAGCCCGGCGCAAAGCGCTTCAGGCGTGGTAGCAGCAAACTCGCCGCGAGCGAGCCGAGCGCCATCGCGGTGTACAGCCACCCCAGCCGGACATCGGTGGCCTCCAGCCCCAGGCCGCGCACCGCATACACCACCAGCAGGCCCGTCACACCACCGCCCACGAAACTGAGGGTAAAGCCCAGTAGCGTGAGGGGCCGCACCAGCGGGTGCGCCCACAGGAAGCGCAGGCCCTCACGGATGTCGGCCAGCAGCCGTCGTGCGACCGGGGTGCCAGGCGAGTCGGGGGCGCGTGCCACGTTAAAAGCGCGGGGAATCAGCGCCAGCGCCACGCCCGAGACGAGGTAACTCAGGCTGTCCACACCCAGAGCAGAGGCGGGTCCGATCATCGCCACCAGCACCCCGGCCACTGCTGGACCCGCGACGGCCACGACCGTTTCGGCAGACCAGGTGAGGCTGTTGGCCTCGGTGATGCGCTCTCGGCCCACCAGAGCGGGCAACGCCCCGAAGCTCGCCGCGTCAAACCATACGAACAGGGTGGCCGACAGGGCGGCCACCACGTACAGGTGCGGCAGCGTCAGGAGGCCTAGCCCCGCCGCGACCGGCACGCTGGCCAGCAGCGCGGCGTTGAGCAGGTCGCATATCACCATCAGCCGCTTGCGGTCGGTCCGGTCCGCGACTGCCCCGGCCAGCAAGCCAAACAACAGGTAAGGCACAACCCCCAGGGCGGTCAGCAGGGCCGTTTGCAAGGGCGAGCCAGTGAGCCGGAAGACCAGGACCGGCAGCGCGACAATGGTGAGCGTCGAGCCAAAGGTCGAAACGACCCGTGCGAACCAGAAGCGCCGGAATGACGCGTCCCACCACAGAGAGGGCGGGGCAGGGGGCGAGGTCACGCTGACTTTCTCTCTTCCGCTGGAGACCCAGTGAACATGGCCCCGGTCACAGCGTTCCTACCTCCGAAATGCTTCTGGGTGTAGCCCACGCGCGAGCCGCTCCACGCCCAGGTGACTGCGCACACCCGGATTCACCAGTTCGTACGCCACGGCCACTACCCGTTTATTTTTGGCGGCCTTGCTGTTCGGGAAGGTACGCAGCAGGAAATCCATTGCCTGTTTTTCGTTGCCCTCCGCCGACAGAATCACGAAAGCGTCGAAGTCGCGTACTGCAATTTCCTCCACGCTGAGCTGCGCGTAGATGTCCTTCAGGTCGCCAAAGACGTTTACCGCGCCCGCCAGTTTCAAGACGTTGTCGTAGGGGCCGGGGCCGTACACGCCGACCGGTCCCTCACCGTCCGAGTACATCATCACGCGCACGGGTGGACGGCCTGCCACACGCGCCCGCACCCCCGCAACCGTCTTGCTCATGTCGGCCACCACCGCTCTGGCACGGCTTTCCACGCCGAAAATACGCCCGAGGTTGTTTAGATCGGTGTAGATGTCCTCGAATTTGGCCCCTACCCGACCGCCGCCGCACTTGGCCGTCAGGGTATAGAGTTGCGCGCCCGCCGCTCTCAACTCCGCCTGAGTCGCATTGCCTTTCTTGCCATCGTAGGCCGAGTTGGGCTGGTTGTCGAACACGAAGTCCGGGCGCAGCGACAGCGTGATTTCCTTGGGCAGGCGGTAATTCGCGCCGATGCGGTTGAGCTTCGTGTAGGCCGTTTGCAAGTCGGCGGGCATGGCTTCCCCGAAGTTCGCCGCGCCGACGATCCGGTCGCCGAGACCGAGGCGCAGCATCAGCTCGGTGGTGACCGAGTACGTGGTGATGACGCGCTGCGGCGCCTGGGCAAAGGTCAGCGCCTGACCGCAGTTGTTGACCTTGACCGGGGACGGGTTTTGCGCGTGGGCACCCATGCTGGCGAGCAGGATGAAGCTGAGTGAGACAAGACGGGTGGTATTCATAAGACCTCCGGTGGTGCGAGAGAGACAGCGCGTTGAAGCGGAAAAAATGAAAGGTGGTGTCGGGCTGTGACCGGGTGGCGCGACACCACCACGTCCACCCGGTACACCTGCCGGAGCAGTTCGGGCGTGAGCACGTCCTGCGGCGCGCCGCAGGCGACCAGCCGACCCGCGTCGAGCAGGTACAGGCGGTCGCAGTACGCAGCAGCGAGGTTGAGATCGTGCAGCGTCACGAGGATGGTCAACTTGAGCGAACGCAGCAGTTCGAGCAGTTCAAGCTGGTGGTGGATGTCGAGGTGGTTGGTGGGTTCGTCCAGCACGAGCAGCTTCGGTTCCTGCGCGAGCGCCCGCGCGACCATTACACGCTGCTTTTCGCCGCCGGAAAGGGTGGCGAAGTCGCGCTGGGCGAACGCTTGCAGGTCCACCCGCGCTAGCGCTCCGCGCACGATGCTGGCGTCCTGCGGCGTATCGCGTGCGAAGGCCCCCTTGTGCGGCGTGCGGCCCATCTCCACGACTTCCGACACCGTGAACTCAAACTCTGGGGCAGCTTCCTGCGCGACCACAGCAACCCGGCGCGCCGCCTCCCGTGGGGGAAGCCGCCACAGGTCGTCTGTGCCGAGCGTGACGCGGCCCGCGACTGGGCGCAGCATCCGGTACACGGTGCGCAGCAAGGTGCTTTTGCCGCTGCCGTTCGGACCGATCAGGCCCACGATTTCACCGGCCTGCACATGGAGCGTCACGTCGTCCACGATGCGCCGCGCGCCGAGATCGGCCCCCACGCTGCTGAGGTCGAGCTTCACAGGGTCTCCCGGCGATTGCGCCGCAGCAGCCACACGAAGAACGGCCCGCCGAACACGGCGGTGACGATACCGACCGGCAGTTCGGTGGGCGCGATGACAACCCGCCCCAGCACATCGCAGGTCACCAGGAAGGCCGCGCCCAGCAAAGCGCAAAGTGGCAGAACCCGGCGGTGGTCGCTGCCGGTCAGCAGCCGCGCGACGTGCGGAATCATTAAGCCCACAAAGCCGATGGCCCCTGACACCGCCACCGACACCCCGACTAGCAGGGCGGTGAGCAAGAACAGCTCCAACCGAAAGCGCTGAACGTTCACACCGAGGCTGATAGCGCCTTCCTCGCCGTTGAGCAGCGCGTTCATGGCGCGGGCACGGGCCAGCAGCCACCCAGTAGCGAGCAGTAGCGCCACGCTGGGTACGCCGAGGTAAGACCACTGCGCGCCGCCGAAGCTGCCTGCCAGCCAGGTCAGGACGCTGCCGAGTGGATTGTCCGGCCCGGCGGCGCGCAGCACCAGAAAACTTGTGACGGCGGACAGCACGTACCCGGCGGCCACGCCCGACAGCACCAGCCGCAGGGGCGTGACCCGCCCGCCACTCTGCGCGAGGGCGTATACGGCGAGGGTGGTGAGGGCCGCGCCCGTAAACGCCGCGAAGGGCAACGGCAGCCCACCCGTCACGGCACCGCCCAGGGTAAGAGACGCCACGGCGGCGACACTCGCGCCGCCCGAAATACCGAACACGTACGGGTCCGCCAGGGCATTGCGCGCCACCGCCTGCAACACCGCGCCCGACACAGCGAGCGCCGCACCAACCAGGGCCGCGAGCAGGGCGCGCGGCGCGCGGAACGTCCACACGATCTGGTCGTCCACCGGCGTCCACGTGACCGGCCCGACGCCGAAAATATGGTGTGCCGCGATGCGCGCGACCCGCTCAATGGGAAGATGGACAGCCCCCAGCGAGACTGAGGTCAGCACCGCGAGGATCAGCAGGACCGACACGGCGACCACGAGCAGACCGAAGGTTGCGGCGCGCGAACGTCGTGGCCTGTCATGCGCGGCGTTCAGCATAGAGGCGTCCCGGCGCATCATGGTCGCCGCGCCAGGTACAGGGTGAAATTCCCAGTAGCGTGCAACTGGGCGACAGAGTCCTGACGCGCCCGCATGGATTCCGCGTCGTCAGTCACACAGTCCTCTTGAGCGCCCGCACGTCCCGGCGACTCAGCAGGGCGGCGGTGGCAAGGACGGTGCGGGCCAGGGTGGACATGGTGTTCTCCTTGAACTCGAAGGGGGGTGAAGGGGCGGGGGCTGGGGTGCAGCGGCGCGTCACCACTGCGGAAAGGCGGCGGGAAACGTCTGCCAGTTTGCCCGCCCCCAGAAAGCCAGACAGAACCGTAACAATCAGGGGACGTTCCAGGGATGCAGTCATAGGATCTCTTGGAAGCCACTCCCCTCGAGGGATCTATTGATAAACTATTCTCAATAAGGAGTCAAGTGCGCCGCCTCTTCTGCCTGTGGTCTTCGGTGCGTATCACGCTGACGGAGGGGCTAGACATCGCTGAGGATGACTCAGTTTTGCGCAGATGGAGATCAGCCTCGTCAATAGGAGGCACCATCATGACCCACCGCAGAATCCATTCCGCTGAATTCAAGCGAGACGCTGTTGGAGTCCACCAAAAAGCGGGGGCGGGAGGGTTGGCCAATAGATTCGTCAGGCTCTTCGGCACCGTTACCCCGCAGGCATCCAGCGAGCATTTCAGCACTGGAAAGCCATTGCCCCTGGATTTTGGTGGCCTCTATGACCTGACAGTCATGGACTGATCGTCACAGGCCGGACATAGTGCCGCCAGGCATCCAGCGAACGAGCCACCAGACGGGGCAGACGGTGGGTGACAAACTGCGACTGACGGTAAGCCTCGCCGAACTGGAGCGCCGTCCAGTCCTCGTGCGCTTGCAGAGCAGGCCGCATGAGCTGGCGGGCAAATTTTGCGGGAATGGGCCGTTCGTTCAGGGTGTAGCTCTGGGTGCGCCGGTTGAACCGCAACAGATCTGATTCCTGCCGGAGAGACAGGCCGGAACTGTGCAGGCTCAGGTGGTCCAGGACATAGGTGCTGCTGCCCTGGGACGCCGGACGTTTCTGAAAGCCGCGCAAGAGAAGATGGCCCTGCCGGGCGTCCAGGCCCAGCAGCCAGAACTGCACGGTCAGGGGACAGCGGGAACGAAGGTCAGTGTTTGTCATGTTATTGATAATGATATATCATTATGGATAGATGACCATTCCTGATTCTGTGACCCCCGCTGATCCCCGAATCCCCATCACCGTCATCGGCGGGTTTCTCGGCGCGGGCAAGACCACGCTGGTCAACCACCTGATCCGCAGCACTGCCGCACACTTTGCCCAGACCCTGCCGGGCCGCCGCATCGGCGTGATCGTCAACGAATTCGGCCAGACGGGCGTCGATGGCGGCCTGATCGAACGCCTCAGTGATCAGCCAGATGACATTCAGGAACTGACGGCTGGCTGCCTGTGCTGCACCGGGCGCGATGACCTGATCCGGGCGCTGGTCATCCTGGCGCAGCGCGGCCAGAGTGAGGGCGGCGCACCCGCACACGTTCTGATTGAACTGAGCGGCATTGCCGATCCCCTGCCCGTGCTGGAAACGCTGCTTGATCCGGATGTGCGGGCCATCTTCAGACTGGACAGCCTGATCACCGTGGTAGACGCCCGCAACTTGGCCCAGACCCTTCACGAAAACCCGGAGGGAGCCGCGCAGCTCCTCTACGCCACCACGGTGGTCATGAACAAGACCGATCTGGTCACGCCGCCCGACCTGAAGCAGATGCGGACACTGGTTCAGGCCCTCAATCCGCTGACACATCTTGTGGAGGCCCAGCATTCGGTCGTGGACGCCCTGGCGCTGCTCGGCACACACGGCTTCAGTGCCGACTGGACCATGCCCGCCTCCGCTGCCCAGACCGTTCATACCCGCGCCCTCAAGAGTTTCACCCTGGAAAGCAACACGCCGCTGTCCCTGGACGGCTGGTACACCCTGGTTCGGCGCATCACCTCCCGTCCAGGACAGGTATTGCGCGTCAAGGGCGAGGTGAGTCTGGAGGCCCATCCACAGCGCCTGACCCTGCACGCGGTTCGGGATCTGATCACGCTTGATCCCGGTCCTGAAGCGCGAACGGGCCAGACCCGTATCGTCATGATCGGACGTGACCTGGACGCCAACGAGGAACGTGCCGCCTTCGCCCGCCTGAGCAAACAGACACGGCGGATCCTGCGCCGCGTTCCGGCCAAGCCCAGCGGAGTGCGGCTGTGACGCCCCAGACCGCTGCCAAGCCGCTGCCTGTCACGGTGCTGTCTGGATTTCTGGGCGCTGGAAAAACCACCCTGCTCAACCACCTGCTGTCCAACACCAAGGGCCAGCGCCTGGCCGTCATCGTGAACGACATGAGCGAGGTCAATGTGGACGCCCAGCTCGTCCAGGCTGGACAGTTGGCGCTGGGCCACACCGAGGCGCGACTGGTCGAGATGAGCAACGGCTGTATCTGCTGCACCCTGCGCGAAGACCTGCTGATCGAGGTCGCCCGCCTAGCCCGCGAGGGACGCTTTGACGGAATACTGATTGAATCCAGCGGCATCAGCGAACCCCTGCCCGTGGCCGAAACATTTACTTTTGAAAGCGAGACCGGCCAGATTCTCAACGATATTGCCCGGCTTGATACTCTGGTGACGGTCGTGGATGGTGTGAATCTGCTGCTTGATCTGGGCCGTGCTGACGCCTTGCTTGAATGTGGTGTGGCTCTCGGCCCTGACGACAGCCGCACCCTCAACGATCTGCTGATGGATCAGATTGAATTTGCCAATGTGCTGGTCATCAACAAGACCGATCTGATGCCAGAGGCGGACATTGCCCGGCTTGAGGGCTTACTGGGGGGCTTAAACCGCGACGCGGTGTTGATCCGCGCAGAACATGGCCGCGTTTCGCCTGGGGCCGTGATGAACACCCATCTGTTTGACATAGACCGCGCCGCCGATGCACCCGGCTGGCTCCAGGAACTGCGCGGCGAACACCTGCCCGAAAGCGAGGAGTACGGCGTGCGCTCATTTGTGTACCGCTCGCGCCGCCCATTTCACCCACAGCGCTTTCACGGGGTCATTCATGGCGAGTTCTCCGGTGTCATCCGCAGCAAGGGCCATTTCTGGCTGGCGAGCCGTCCCGCGTTTGCCGGGGTGTGGAGTCAGGCGGGCGCGCTGGCAAACCTTGACCGTGCCGGACGCTGGTGGGCCGCTGTTCCCTCAGAGCGCTGGCCGCATTCCCCGGAGTTCTCGGCGTATCTGAAAGGCGTCTGGGATGACGGCACCGGGGACGCCCGCCAGGAACCGGTGTTCATCGGAACGGGCATAGACCAGCAGGCCATCAGCGCCCGGCTGGACGCCGCACTCCTCAGCGACACCGAAATGGCCGGGGGGCCGGAACACTGGGCCAGCTTTCCTGATCCATTTCCAAAGTGGGAGTGAAGTGGGGCCGGGTGCCACGGGCCGCCCTGCTCGCTGCCCTGATCGGCCTGAGTCTGACCGGCACCGCCGGGGCCGAACGTCTGAAAGTCATCGTTTCCTTCCAGCCGCTGTTTGATGTGGTCAGCCGCGTGGCCGCCGACGCCGCCGATGTGGAACGCGCCGCGCCGATTGGCAGCAGCCCCCACAATTTTGACCCGACGGTGCGGGACGTGACGCGTATCCGGGCGGCCCAGTTGGCCGTGATGGCCGGGCTGGGCGCAGACGCCTGGCTGGAGCGGTACGTGCAGTCCAGCGGCAGCCGCGCCCGTGTGCTGAAACTGGGCGATCAGATGACCTTTGTCCGCCTGCGCTCCGGGCGGTCTACCGATCCGCACTGGTGGCTGGATGCCAGCCTGATGGCCCAGGCCGCCCGCCTGATCGGCCAGGAACTCGCCGCGCTTGACCCGGCCCAGGCCGATACCTACCGCGCCGCCGCCGCCCGTGAATCCGCTGCGCTGATGGCCCTGCACCGCGAACTTCAGACCACCCTGAAACCCGTGCAGGGCGGCAAGCTGGTGACATTTCACAATGCTTTTGGCTACTTTGCCCGCGCCTACGGCTTGCGTGTGGCCGCCACCCTCGCGCCGCTTGAGGGCATTGAGGCCAGCCCGGCCCGCCTGGCAAGCGCGGTTGCCGTGATTCGTTCTCAGGGGGTCCGGGCGGTCTTCGCGGAGCCGCAATTGCCCCCCGGCCCAGCCCGCGCCGTCGCCGCCGAAACTGGCGTGCCACTGTACATCCTTGACCCGGAAGGCAGCGCCGCTACCCCCGGATATATCGCCATGATGCGTGCCAACCGCGACACCCTGCTCCGCGCCCTGCGCTGATATCTGCCCCTATCACCCACCTGCCGCCATCAACTTCGCTGGCCGCACCCCCACGGGAGCTGCGTAAGCCCAGCCCTGTCTGCCGCGCTGTACCCATACGGCCCTCCCCTCAAATCCAATTCACAAGGAGTTTCCCCATGATCCGTATCCGCACCCTGCTGACCCTGACCGCCGCCCTGAGCCTGAGCGCCCACGCAATCACCGCCGAACGCCTGATCGTCTCCGATGCCAAGACCAATGAGCTGAGCGTGATTGACGCGGCCAGTGGTCAACGCACCGCCCGTTTCTCCACGCCCGGCTCCCTGAGCGGGTTGTATACCGGCCCCGGCGGTACTCTGGGCTACGCCCTTCACCGAGACAGTGACCGTGTGACGGTGCTGGACGGTGGCCTGAGCAGCGTTGACCACGGCGATCACCGTGATCTGGTGGTTAAAGCGCCCCATATCCTTGCCACCCTGAACGTGGGACAGCAGCCCACCCACTTTTTCGCGCACGATGACCGCATCGCCATCTTCAATGATAAGAGCGGCACGGTGGCCGTGTTTGGCGAGACGCTGCTGGGCAAGACCAACGACATGAACGTTGTGACTGTTGCTCAGCCGGATCATGGTGCGCCCGCGATGCTCGGTGACGTGCTGCTCAGCGGCTCCTATCGCCTGAACCGCGTGGACGCCTACAGCCTGAAATCCGGCCAACTGCTCAAGACCCTGCCGGAGTCCTGCCCCGGCCTGCACGGTGAGGCTGTTCTAGGCGACGTGGCGTATTTCGGCTGCACCGACGGCGTCCTGGCCGTGACAGTTCAGGATCAGAACGTGACAGCCCGCAAGCTGACCAACCCCGCCGCGACGCCCGAGGGTACCCGCGTCGGCACGGTGGCCGCGCACAGCAAGAGTCCGGCGCTGTACGGCAACTTCGGCAAGGGTCTGGTGCGCTGGACGCCCCAGGACACGGCCCTGACCCCCGTTGCCCTGAGCGCCGCACCGCTGAAGTTCACCTTCGCGCCGGATGGACAGCGCCTGATGGTGCTGACCACCGACGGAACCCTGCACGCCCTGGACGCCCGCACGGGCCGCGTCCTGACCAGCGCACCCCTCGTCGCTCCATTTGACGCCGCCGATAAAGCAGCCGTGCGCCCCACCTTTGCCACGGGCAAATCCAGCATTTACCTGACCAGCCCCACCACCGCCGAGGTGCTGGACATCAGTATGGGTGATCTGAAAGTCACCCGCCGCCTTGAAGTCGGCGGCACGCCTGCCCTGCTGACGGTTGTGACGGCCACCGGAGAGCAGCACTAGCCGCCCCTCTCTTCCAGCCCATTCCTTGCTTCTTTATTGATAGTGGAATATCATTATCAATCTATGAACCCTCGCTCCCCTCCGTCCGTCCCCATTGCCGTGCTGTGCGGTTTTCTGGGGGCGGGCAAGACCACGCTGCTCGATCAGATCATCCGGCAGGCAAGCGGGCGCAAAGTTGCTGGGACAGGGTGAGGCGATGCTAAGGAAAACGATCCTTCATCGCCGGAGCCTGCCGCGTGACCGGATCATTGCCGTGCTGGACGAAGCCCCTGGCCCGCTGAAGGCCGACGAAGTCTGGGCGCTGGCCAGCGTGCACCGCCCCGGCCTGGGCATCGCTACCGTTTACCGCGTCCTCAAGCAACTGATGGCCGATGAACAGGTCAGGGCGGTGACGCTGTCCACCGGCACACAGTACGAGCGCTGCCCCGCTGGAGGCCACCCGCACGATCACCCACACTTCCTGTGCCGCCAGTGCCATGTGGCCTACGACCTACCCTCCGTCCTCTTTGAGCCTCAATCGCTGGCCGTCCCGTTTCAGATTGACGCTTACGAACTCACCCTGCACGGCCTGTGTCCGCAGTGTTTATCCACTCCACCGAGGATCAATATATGACCCAGTCCCCACACCCACCATCCATCCCCATCACCGTGCTGTGCGGTTTTCTGGGGGCGGGCAAAACCACGCTGCTCAATCAGATCATCCGGCAGGCAGGCGGGCGCAAAATTGCCGTGATCGTCAATGAATTCGGCGCGGTCAACATCGACGCCAGCCTGGTGGTCAAGACCGATGAGCAGATCACTGAGCTATCAGACGGCTGCATTTGCTGCACCCTGCGCGGCGATCTGCTGCTGGCGGTGGAAGACCTGCTCAACACCCGCGAGCTGGACGCCATCGTGATTGAGTCCACCGGCATTGGCGAGCCGCTGCCGATTGCCCAGAGCTTTTGCCTGACCCCTGAAGAGTTGGAGATTGAGCCGGAACCCGGCCAGGCAGCCATTCCCAACCTGCTGGGCCGGGTGCATGTGGACGCCATGATCACGGTGGTGGACAGCGCCCAGTTCTTTGACCTGTGGAACCGGCAGGAGGCCATTCCCGGCGACGACTTCGAGCGGGGTTTTGGCGAACTACTGGCCGAACAGCTTGAATTCGCCGACATCGTGGTGCTGAACAAGACCGATCTGGCCGCCCCGGATGACGTGCAGCAGTTGCGCGAACTGGTGGGCATTACCAACCCCCGCGCCCGCGTGCTGGACGCCCGGCAGGGTCAGGTGGCGGTGGAAGATGTGCTGGACGTGGGCCTGTTTGACTTTGAGCAGGCCAGCCAGATGGACATGTGGATGACCGAGCTGGAAAAGGAACACACCCCAGAGAGCGAGACCTACGGCCTGGGCACCCACATCTACCGCACCAGGCGGCCCTTTAATGGCGCGGCCCTTCAGCGTGTGCTGGTGGGCGGTCTGCCCAGAAACGTGATCCGCAGCAAAGGCTGGGTCAACCTGGGTGACGGCCTGGCAACCCTATGGAACCACACCGGGCGGCAACTGGCGCTGGAAACCGCCGGGGAATGGCATGATCCCGCCGAAGCCTTCAGCGAGATCGTCTTTATCGGACGCGATCTGGACGGGGCCGAGCTTGACCGCCTGCTGGAGGGGGCGGCGGCGCGTTGACATCCGCTCCCCTTTCTTTCGCACTTTTTTTCCCTCTCATCAGTTTAAAGGAGCCGTATATGAGCCGTGAATGTTATCTGACAGGCAAGAAGAATCTGGTTGTAAATAGTGTGATCCGGCGCGGCAAGGCGCGGGCGGCAGGCGGGGTGGGCCGCAAGGTCACGGGCGTCAGCAAGCGGGTGCAGAAGGCCAACCTGCAAAAGCGGACCATCCGCGAAGGTGGCGTGGTCAAGACTGTCTGGATCAGCGCCCACGCCCTTCGCACGCTGGTGCGCGGCGGCTTCAAGCAAGTGGAGCTGCTGTGAAGGGCCTGATGGTTCTGGGTCTCCTCGGTCTGGCGAGCGCCCAGGCTGCACCCCTGCAAGTCAGCGTGTCCAACAGCATCCTGGCCGACTTCGTGCGGAATGTGGGCGGGACGCGCGTGAGCATTAACGAGATCGTGCCAGCCGGAGGGGACTCGCACACCTTTCAACCCACAGCCAGCGTGATCCGGGGCCTGGCAGGAAGCCGGGTGATGTTCGTGAACGGCGCGGGGCTGGAGCCGTGGTTGCCGCAGGTGCAGGCCTCTGCGCCGTCCGTCCCGGTCCGCACGCTGACCAGCGGCCTGAAGCTGCGCGAGGGCGGCGAGGAAGAGGAAGGCGAGGAACACGCCGGGGAAGAACACAGCGACTTTGACCCCCATGCGTGGTGGGATCTGGGGCTGGCGGCAGGCTACGTGAAGAACGTCCAGAACACCCTGAGTGCGCTGGACCCAGCGGGCAAGGCAACCTATGCCAGCAACGCCGCCGCGTACATCAAAAAGTTAAATGAAGCCGACGCCTACGCCAAAAAGCAGTTTGCCACGCTGCCCGCCAGCCAGCGGCAGATCGTGACCAACCATGACGCACTCAATTACTTTGCCGCCCGTTACGGCCTCACGGTTGTCGGCACCGTGATTCCTGGCCTGAGTACCGAGCGGGAGCCGAGTGCGCGCGAGCTGGCGACGCTGGTCACGGCGGTCAAGCAGAGCGGCGTCAAGGTCATCTTCACCGAGAACATCGTGAATACCCGCCTGGCCGAGGCGCTGGCCAAGGAAACCGGCGCGAAAATCGCCCCACCGCTGTATACCGACGCGCTGGGGCCGAAAGGGAGCGCGGGCGAGACATTCCTGGGGGCATTCCAGGCCAATGTGAATGAAATGGTAGCTGCTCTGAAGTAGCGTCAGCACCGCCGCTTGACTCGCACTTTCTCTGAATCACACAGCAAAGCCTGCCCCGCGATTCGTACGGGGCTGGCTTCGGCTATTGGTCTCGGTGCTGGGTGCGTGCGCTGACGCTATGCCTGATCAGGCAGCCAGTCCCACTCATTCAGATAGGCCTTAAATTCGGCCAGCACGGCGCGGGCCTCGGTCTGTCCGGGGTCAGACAGGGCAGCGAGCCAGGCGTCGGCCCCGGCGTCTGGGAACGTGACGCTGAGGGCAGGGTCGCCCAGTTCGTCAATCATGGCCTCCAACCACGCCTCACAGCGGGCCTTGCGCCACGGCTGCTGACGGGTCAATTCATTAACGAAATCCTCGGCAGCGTCTGAAAAGCGGGCGGGGCGGCCCACGATCCACGGCGCACTGGAACGCGGCCAGAGGGTCATGCCGTCCAACCGGGGAAGCCCTCAATGGCCACCAGGGTGGGGCGGGGAACCTTGCTGCCCTGGGCCGCCCCAAAGTTGCTGGTCAGCTTGTCCAGGCTCTCGCTGTCCTCGCCGGGGTGCTGTACCGACAAAAACAGGGTTTTGCCGTCGGGCGAGAACACAGGCCCGGTCATCTCCGCATCTATAGGTCCGACGGCGAAGCGGTACGCCTTGCCCGCATTCGGCCCCTCGGTGGGAAAGAAGAACATGGCGTTGTTGCCGTGGTATTCCTTGATCGGGTTGGTGCCCAGGTCGCTGTTGTCCGTGACCATCCACAGGTTGCCGTAAGGATCGAACACCAGGTTGTCTGGGCTGGCAAAGCCGCTTTGTGGGCCGCCGTAGGCGAACACTTCCCACAGGAATTTCTCGGCGGTGAAGTCGCCCTTGTCCTCGCGGAATTTGATGATGTGGCCGAAGTAGTTGCCGTGCTTGCTGTTGTTGGTCAGCGCGGCATATACCTCGCCGGTGCGCGGGTGGATTTCAATGTCTTCCGGGCGGTCTACTGGCGTGCCGCCCACGGCCAGGGCGCTGGCGCGGGCGTCGGCCAGCACCTCGGCCTGACTGGCAAAGACAGGCTTGCCCGCGCTGTCCCTGGCCTCCTGCAACTTCTTGTTCCTGTCGTAGTCCAGCAGCACCCAGGTGCCATTGCCGAAATTGGCGACATACAGATCACCGTCGGCCATCAGGTCACGGTTGGCGGCGCGGTTGGCCGGGTTGTACCTGCCCCGGCTGACAAACTTGTAGATGCACGCGTCCTGCATGTCGTCGCCCATGTACGCCACCACCCGGCCATCCCCGGCCACCTTGACGGCGGCGTTCTCGTGGCGGAAGCGGCCCATCGCAGTACGCTTTTTGGGCATCCAGGCCGCGTCGAAGGGATCAATCTCGGTGACCCAGCCCTGGTGCATGGCCTCGTAGCCGCTGTCCGGCCAGGCTTTGGCGTAGCCGTCCACGTTTTCCTCGCAGGTCAGCAGCGTGCCCCACGGCGTCTGGCCGCCGGAGCAGTTGCCCACCGTCCCGCTGACCACGGTGGCCCCCTTGACGGGCGCAGTGCCGCGCACCGGCCCGGTCAGCTCAATCCTGGTCATGGCATCAATCCGTCGGTTGCGGGCGTCCGGCACCACTTTCCAGGTCTGGCCCTGCTTGCTGACCCGCACCACGCTGACGCCCACCGATTCCATTTCTTTCCTGATCTGGGCGGGGGTGCGCTCCGTGGTGTTGCCACCCACGAACAGGGGATTGACGTATTCGTGGTTGATGGTCAGCAGAGCGTCGGTGGCGCTCTGACCGCCCTCAAGCAGATCAGCCGGAAAGTAGCCGATGAAGTCGTGGTTAAAGCCTATCTCGCGGCCATCTGCCGTGAACGTCTCGCCCCAGGGGGCCAGCACCTGAAAGCGGTAGCCGGCTGGCAGGGTGATCGTGTCGGCGCGGGTGGGTTCGATGGGGCGGAAGGGAACCACCGTCTGCGGCCTGAGCCTGGTGGGATCGGCGTTGACGGGCGCGCCGTTGTTGGCCGCCGCCTGCGCGCCGCTGAACGTGA
>NZ_JNIV01000087.1 GCF_000701405.1 Deinococcus marmoris DSM 12784 | reverse complement strand
CGGCTCGGAACGTGTCAGGAGCAACGATCCCAAAAATACGCTCAAACGTATCCTGGCTGGGAATACCGCCTTGCAGCCTCAGAAAACGGCGCAACCACACTTGTCGGTGAACGGCAAAGGTGTGAATCAAGGCGTAGTTCGTTGCCCCACAGATCACCGCCAGAACGCTGATCACCAGAATGTCGCACAGCAAATGTCGAATTCCCCGTGCCTGACGGGGATCATCAAGGGTGGCAAAGGTGGCGGTCAGCGTGATCAGGTCTGCTTGACGAATAATTTTGGATGACACCCACCACCCTACCCTGACTTTGCGGTAGCCCTGAGCCCATCCCACAGCGCAGCACGCCAACATCACCCAGACTGCCCGTTATGGACCGCCAAGCCGAGTTGCCTGCCGCCGCCTTCCGCCGCACCGACGAGACGCCGGACGAACAGTTTTACCGCCAGCCGCGTTTTGTTACGCACATCGACGAGGGGGCCATCGCGGCTGTGACTGGGCTGTACCGCGATTATTTCCCGGCGGGCGGCAGAATCCTCGATCTGATGTCCAGTTGGATCAGCCACCTGCCGCCCGAAGTTGAGTACGCAGAGGTGGCAGGGCTGGGCCTCAACCGCGCCGAACTGGAACGCAATCCGCGCCTGACCTCGCTGACGGTGCAGAACCTGAACGCCACGCCTGAGCTGCCCTTTGCGGACCACAGTTACGACGCGGCGGGCATCACCGTGTCTATCGACTACCTGACCGATCCGGTGGCCGTGCTGCGCGATCTGGGGCGGGTGCTGGTGCCGGGCGGCCCGGTGGTCATCAGCTTTTCCAACCGCTGTTTTCCCACCAAGGCCGTCGCTGTCTGGCACACGCTGGACGACGCGGGCCACCTGCAACTGGTACAGCATTACCTGCAAGCGGCGGGCAACTGGACCGACATCACCGCCCTGGACCGTAGCCCCCGTTCGGCGCGGGGCAGCCTGACGGGCGATCCACTGTACGCCGTGGTGGGCCGGGCGGGGGGCTGAGGTTCAGGCGTCGTGCAGGCGGTACTCGATCTGACCCTTCAGGGCGCGGCTGAACGCGCAGATGTCCTGGCCCCGGTCCACGAGATGCTGCGCCCGTTCACGCTCCAGATCGGGCAACGTGATGTCCAGTGTCACACCCAGATCATGCGCGTCGCCGTTCTCGATCAGGCGCACGGTGGCGCGCACCTGCATGACGCCGAATTCGGGGTAACTCTCGGCACGGGCCGCCACACCCATCGCGCTCTGGAAACTGGCCCCCAGTGCAGCGGCAAACAGTTGCTCCGGGGTGCTGCCCACACCGCCTTCGCCGCCGAGTTGCTGTGGCACGGCCAGACGGACATTGAGTTGCCCGTCCTCGCTGTCCACATGTCCGGCACGGCCACCATGGGCCGAGGCGGTGGTGGTGTAGAGGGCCTCGCGTTCGCTGTCTTTCTGGGTCATGTCCGGCAATCTGAACAAAGCCCTGCACCCTTGCGGTACGCCCCCTTACTGTCTGGGAGAAGGCTTCAGAAAAGGCTCAGACAATTCGGACCAATTGCCGTCGAATCGTTTGCAGAGTGGTTTGATTCGCGCGCGAGGAAGAGTGTCCTCAGGGCGTCTGTTCATGACGATGGCGAGCAGGAGAAAGTCGGACTCTGAACCCAGGGTTAATGAATTAGCGCTACTGGGGTATGGCAAGGAAACGGACGCAATCCAGACCAGACGTCCTGGTATTCGCTGTGGCCCCGCACACATGCCGCCCGTCTCAACCTGACTAACCTGCGGAAAGTTTGCGTAAGTGAACCCCTCCCCGGCCCGCTGCGTACCCTCTAAAGTTATCCTCCCACCCGCACCGCATTTCCCCCTCCCACTTCCCGAGGTCCATTTGACTGCCCCGTCCACCCCCCATCCTGACGATCCTGTCGAACTGCATTTTGCGCTGGAAGGCCGCGCCGCCCGCCTCAAATTCGGTCTGCTGGGCCGCACGCTGATCTGGAATGCCCTGCGTCAGGCCGGACGTGTTCCGCCGGACCTCAGCGTCCAGCAGCGCTTTCAGGTTCAGCGGCGCTTCAGCCGCCGGGTGCTGGGCCACCTGGGGGTGGGGTTGGAACTGCGTGGGCTGGAGAACATCGGGAACGGTCCCTACCTGATCGCCCCGCTGCACGAGGGCATTGCCGACGTGCTGTGCCTGCTGCGACTGCCACTGCCGATGCGTTTCGTGGCCCGGCGCGAGATCTTCGGCTGGCCGGAGGTGGGGCCGGTCATCACCCGGCTGGGTCACCTGCCCATCAATCCCGAGCATCCGCTGGGCGGCTTCCGTGACCTGTGGCGCGGGGCCGAGTCCATTCTGGGCGGCGGCGAGAGCCTGGTGGTCTTTCCGCAGGGCACGGTGCTGGGCCTCCAGACCGACTTCCAGCGCGGCGTCTTCGAGGTGGCGCGGCGGGTGGGGGTGCCCATTTTGCCTGTCGCCCTCAGCGGCACGCACCGCATCTGGGAGCATCCCTTCGCGCCCACCCTGCGCTACGGCCAGCGGGTGGCCCTGACGGTTCTGCCGCCCATTTCTACTCAGGAGTTACAGACCGGGAATCTGGAGGCCGTCCGCGTCCGCACCCGCCGGGCCAGCAAGGCAGCCGCCCTGGCCCCTGGCGCTCCCCCTGCCCGCTTCTTCGATCCAGACCGCGACGGCTACTGGGACGGCTTCCGGCTCGTCATCGATCCCGATTACCCTGATCTGGCGCGCAAGATGGAGCTTCACCGCGCCGCTTTTTTACAGGAGACCGCATGAAATTTATTCAGAACCCGTGCGCCCTGCTGATTCCAGTCACTGCCAGTGCCCAGAGATGAGGCGGCCCGCCCTGAGCGCGAGTGGCCGACGGAGGGACGGCGGCGCTGACCACGTCTGCCGGGCGGCTCCCGAGCTTTCGTGCTGATGCCCTTGCCGCAGCCGTACAGGGCCGGCATAAACTCCTCCAGGCGAGATGCGGAAATTCCGTCCTCACAGAATCGCCAGGAAGGGGCCTTCAGAACTTTCTGAAGGGTGTGGGACCATTCCCATCACCAGCCCGCCAGATCGTCTTTCAGGTCATCTGCTGCCAGTTGCGCGTAGCCCTTGCGGGTGGTATCCACCGAGGCGTGGCCCAGATGCGCGGCCACCCGCCCGAAATCCTTGATCTGCCGCAGCAGGCGCGTTCCGGCGTACTTGCGCCCCGGATGGAAGCCCCGGAACGTGACGCCTGCTTTTCTGAACGCCTTCTGAAGGTGATACCGCGCGGTCATGACGCTGCCGTAGCGGAAGACCCGTTCGGCAGGGGTGGTGCGTTTGCCGTCCGTATGTTCCGGGCCGCCGGGGGCGTACAGCGCGCGGTACTGGCGGCAGGCGCGGCCCAGGCTGCTGCTCATGGCGACAATGCGTCCCTTGCGCCCCTTGCCGGAACGCACACTGATGCGGCGAGCCGTCTCGTCCAGGTCCGTCCAGTCCAGCGCCAGGGCCTCGCTGATCCGCAGACCCGCGTGGGCCGTCAGGAACAGCAGAAAGCGGGCCTGGACCTCGGCGCAGTCGATCACGTCGGCCAGCTCGTCCTCGGAATAGGGGGGGCGTTTGACGATACCGGGGGTGGGGTCCCTGGGCACGCGCAGGTCTTTGAAAGGATCGGCCTCACTGGCCCCGGCCCAGCGCAGCGCGCGGTACAGGCAACTGGCGGCGGCCACTTTCAGGCCCACCCCGGCAGGTTTGCGTCCTGCCGCCAGCATGGCGTTCACGTAGCCCTGCGCGTCGTGCCGTCCGGGGCGCAGAATTCCCACCGCCTGAGCAGAGGCGAATTCCACGTACTGGCGCACGCCCAGCGCGTAAGCCTCCACCGTGCGCGGACTGGTCAGTACGCCGCTGCTGCCGCCGTGGGCCAGATACGCGACGGTCAGCGATACCAGTTGAAGATCATCTTTCTCGGCAGCGGCCTGAACGGCACGGCGGCGCAACTCGTCGTCGTGCAGCCCGGTCCACTCCCGGCTGCGCGACAGCAGATCGCCCCGGTAAACCTCCAGGGTCATGCGGGGAGGTCCGGGCACTGGACTTTGACTGTGGAAATGGGCTGGAGTGGAATCACCCGTCCAGTCTAAGCCCTTCTCTTACCTAAGAAGCATTAGGTAAGAGAGAGTAGAAATACAGCTTCGGCACAACTGGGGACGCTCCGGTAGGCTGGAAAATCGGAGACTGCTTCGGTAGCCAGCAGGCTGACCCAGACACGGCGTGGGGACAAAACAGCACAGCAGACCTGAGCCTGTGCTTCAGCGGCCCCGCTTGACCGCGTACATGCGCCCGTCGGCCATCGCCAGCAGGGCCTCGCCGGAACCCTCGCTGCTGTGGACGGTGCCGACGCTGGCTCCCCGTAGCGGGGCCACCTGACGCGCGGCCAGCACCGCCGCATTGACCGCAGACCGGATCTGCGTGTCCGGGGCGCAGCCCAGGACGACGAATTCGTCGCCGCCCACCCGGAACACCTGTGCGTCCAGATTCAGCGTGGACTTCAGGGTGCCCGCAAAAATCTTGAGCAGGCGGTCTCCCTGGGCGTGGCCCTGCTGATCGTTGACCGTCTTCATGCCGTCCAGATCGATTCCAGCCAGCGTGAACGGCTGGGCCAGTTCTTCCAGCCGCGCCATGTCCTCGTCCAGTGCGCGGCGGTTCAGTGCCCCGGTCAGAGCATCGTGGCGCGCTTCCTGCCGGGCCAGGGTCATGGTATGGCGGCGTTCCAGGGCGCTGCGGACACTGCGGCCCGCCGCCTCCAGCAGCGCGCGGTCACTGCTGCGCCAGCGCGTGGCCTCATTGCCCTCCAGCCGCATGGCCACCAGCAGCGAGGTGGTGGGGCCGTGCGTGCCCAGCGGTACCCAGGCGATCTGCCGGACCCCGGCGGCCACCAGAACCTTGAGCGCGCGGGGATGGGCCGGATAATTGTCCAGGTACAGGGGCTGCTGAAGGCCGCGCAGGGCGTGGGTCAGTGACAGGGGCCAGTCGGAGAACTGACCGGGGAGATCGCGCGTCGTCTGCGGCACGCGGGGATGCTGATGCGCCACCCGGACCCGCACTCCCCCGTCTCCAAAGACGATCAGACCGGTGTAATCGGCGTCCATCGCCTCACCCAGCAGCGACGAGGCCGCCACGGTGGTTTCCTCGGGGGTCAGGTCCAGGTCCATCAGTTGGGTCACGCCCTCCAGCACCTGGGCCTGATCCAGTCCGCGTTGCAGGTCGGCGTTGCGCAGGGTCTGGGCCTGCAATTCACGGTCCAGGTACACGCTGCGGGCGCGCAGTTCCAGTTCGCTGACCACCAGATCGGCCAGATCCTGCAAGGATTTGAGGTCGCCCGCCGACAGCGGGTGTGGCTGGTCGTCGGTGACGCACAGCGTGCCGATGCGGTGACCCGACGGCGTGGTCAGCGGCGTGCCCGCGTACATATGAATGTGCGGCGTGCCCGTGACCATCGGGTTGTGGGCAAAGCGGGGGTCGGCGTGGGCATTCTCGATCACCATCGGTCCCTCTTCCAGGATGGTCCAGGCACACACGGAATCATGCCGCGCTGCGGTGGTGTTTCCCGGACCGTAGGCGGATTTGTTCCATTGCCGGAACTGGTCCACGAAATTGATAAAGGCCACCGGAGTACCCAGCAGATGCGCCGCCAGCCGCGTGATCCGGTCAAAGACCTCTTCCTGGGGGGTGTCCAGAATCTCGTACTGGGCCAGGGCCAGCAGCCGCGCATATTCATCGGGTGGAAGAGGTGCGCCGGTCATGACCCCAGTGTAGTTCAGCGCCCGCCACTCTTTTCTGACAACAGCAGACATTTCTGGTCACGACAGACAGGCCCCGTTCAGTTCGGGGCAGAGTCTGCCGGAGCGTCCCCGGCGGGCAGGGTCAGGAAGAAGGTGCTGCCTGCGCCCGGCGTGCTGTCCAGCCAGACCTCGCCGCCGTGCCGCTCGGCGATCTTACGGGTGATCGACAGGCCGATGCCGTTGCCCTCATATTCCTCGCGGCCATGCAGGCGCTGGAAGATGGTGAAGATGCGCCCGAAGAATTCTGCCTCGATCCCGATACCGTTGTCGATGACCGAGAAACGAACATTCGCGCCGTCTGGCACAGCCTCTACCCGGATGACCGATGGACGCTGCGGATCGCGGAACTTCAGGGCGTTGCCGATCAGGTTCTGAAAGACCTGCCGCAGTTGCGAGGCGTCGCCGCGCACGCGGGGCAGGTCACCGACGCTGATCGCCGCCCCCGTCCCCTCGATCTGCGCGTGCAGGTCCTGCATCACCTGGGCCAGCACGGTGTTCACGTCCACCGCTACCAGCGCCCCCGCCCCGCTGGTCACGCGCGCGAAGGCCAGCAGGTCCTGGAGGAGTTGGGCCATCCGCCCGGTGCCCTCGCTGATCTGCCGGACATAGACCTCGGCGCGGGGGTCCAGTTGACCGCTGTAACGGGTGATCAGGAGCTGCGAGAAACTGGTGATGGTCCGCAGCGGCTCTTGCAGGTCATGGGAGGCGACATACGCGAACTGTTCGAGTTCCTCGTTGCTGCGCCGCAGTTCCTCGTTGGCGCGTTCGATACGGCGCTGCGTTTCCAGGCGCTCGGTCACGTCCAGCGACACGCCCACCACCTCGGTGACCCTGCCCACACTGTCCTTGACCGGGATAAACCAGCTTTCCAGGGACACGCCACTGGTTTCAAAGTGGGTCAGGTCATGGGCAGTCTGACCTGCCAGCGCCTGCGCCAGCCGCCGCCCCTCGCGCAGGTCCGGCTCGCGGGCAAACAGCGCCGTGGCCGACTGGCCCACCGCCTGACCGGGCCGCAGCCCGAGCTGCTCCAGCAGGCGGCCTTCCGAGAGCGTGAAGACCCCCCGCGCGTCGGTGGCGAACAGCAGGATCGGGGCGTTCTCGGCGGCCACCTTCAGGTAATGCTGGGTCCGGTCCAGCGCCGCCGCCGCCGCCGAACGCTCCAGCGTCAGCGTCAGCCCGCGCGTCACCGCCCGCACGATGGCCTTCTCACGCTCGCTCCAGGTGTGGGCCTGCGTGGTGGCCACCGTCAGCATGCTGTGCAACTTGTCCCCAATCAGCAGCGGCACCAGCGCCACCGCGCCGTACATTGTGGTGCCGGGCAATGTGGTGGTGGGCAGCGTGGGGCTGGGCAGACTGTTCGCCCCGGCATTCCAGTCGTCAGCAAAGACGGCGGCACGCGTGCGGATGGCCTCGGCAAAATCAGGGGCGTCCAGCGGCACTCCGGTGCGAATCTGCTGGGTCTTCTCGTCTGTCAGGTCCCCGGACCATGCCCGCGCCTTCAGTACCGGACAACTTGGATTTAAGCTTCACTGGCACGCGAAAAAGCCTTTGCTCGTCGCTTGGATGACGTTTGAGAGAACGTTGTATCCATCGTGCCGCCTCCTGACAGAGCCGACAAGCGCTTGAGATCAGAAGCTGTTCTCAGCGCATTTCTTGTCCCAGACGGGATCGTTGCTCATATCAAGCTTTCTGCCGATCTGGACGACGAAAAAGTGAAGTTGTCCAGTACTGAAGCCCGCGCCTTCCACAGTGGGCCGTCAAGTTCGTAGTACGCGGCGCTGACATGCGGCAGGCTGGCGCGCAGCACCTGAATGGCCTGCTGTGCCAGCACCTGCACGTCGCGCTCGTCTCCCACCCCTTCCTGATAGGCCACGAAAGCGTCCAGGGCCGTGCGTTCCACCTGAAGGGAACGGGTCTGCGCTTCCAGCTCGGCGGTGCGGGCGGCCACACGTTCTTCCAGTTCCTCACTCAATTGCACCCGCCCCAGCGCGACGGCGCACAGCGCGGCCAGGGTTCGCAGGAAGCTTTTCTCCTGTTGCGCGAAGAGATGCGGCTCCCGGAAGTCCGCCATCAGGGTGCCGATTCCTCGCCCTTCCAGCAGCATCGGCAGCGCAGCGCAGGCCGCAGGCAGATTCAGACCGTCCGCAGACAGGTTCATCTGCGCCTCCAGTTCAGGGTAGACCTGTTCCAGCTCGGCCCGGCTCCCGAAGTACAGCGCCTCCCGCCGGATCACGGCGTCCACGGCAGGATCGGCACGGTTCAGGGGTCCGCCTGTCCACACGGATCGGCGGCCCGTCTCCCCTCCCCTGGCAGGTGCGACTTCCAGATGGTCCCCCGATGCGCCGAGCAGCAGAATGGTCCCGCTCACGGCATCCAGCGTCCCCCTCAACGATGCGAGAACGCTGTCCAGCACCTCACCAGTGGTGGACGCTGCGGCGAGCTGCTCTGTGACAGCCTGCAATTTTTCGATCAGGGAAAGGGACGGCGGACTGGACGCCGTGACCGGATGAACCATACCTTAAGATAGCTTAAAGGTGAGGCAGGATGTGAAAGCAAATAGTGCTGCCAGACGCATTTTGAGGACATTATGGTCAGGGTTGATCTTCTCATCAGGTCAACGGGTTCTCATCGCTGGAACTGAACAGGTGGGGGCGATTGAGGCTCTCTACTGCGCTCTCAAGGTGTCTACTGGCGTCGTGGGCTTCTCGTGATGCGGCCTCACGAGCCTGCCAGGACTGGCCGCAGTGGAACTTTGCGGTGGAAATAGAGGCGGAGTTGCTGATTCACGGCGGACGCTTCCAGAGTAGTTCTCCGAATGACGTCACCGGAAGAAAAGACTACCGGTGACGTCATTCGGAGAACTGTTCTAGTCCGCGATTTTCCAGCGGTACACGCCCAGAAAGTTGGGGTTGCTGCTCGCCGGATGAAAGGCACGCTCGGCGTAGCGCAGCAGGCTCTGAACGGTCAGCAGCCGGACCTCGCCGCCCTCTGCGGGACTGGCCCCGGTATGGTACACCACCCTGCCGTCTCCCAGATACACCATGCTGTGGTATGACCGCAGGCCCGGACGGATGAAGATCAGCAGATCGCCGCGCTTCGCCCTGTCCATATCGCGTGACGCCCGCACCATCGAATGGCTAGAGAGGTACTGAACCGTGGTGCGCCCCACCAGCTTCCCGGCTCCGATATCCCCTGAATGGTACGCCCCGCCCGCCACCCGGAAGACCGAGCGGCTGATGACGGGCAGCGGATAACTGAACGCCTGCACCGGACCGAGTTTCGGGCGTGGCAGGTATCTGAATTTAGCAAACCACGCCGTATCATGCGGCATCAGCGCGTTGACAAAGGCGTAGCGCAGCAGGCCGCCGCAGTCGCGGTCCTCCGGCCTCCAGTCGGCGTTCATGCCGTAGTACTGGCTCTCGGCGACGCTGGCGAACCAGTCGGCAAAATTGGCGCGGTCCTGTCCCACCAGCTCGGCGGCGTCGGGGTAGCCGTCTCGGTCCCGGTCTGCGGCGCTGGACGGACTGGACCGGGTGATGGAGGACTGGGCAGCGCCGGACTGGGCAACGTTGGATTGGGCGGCAGTGCGCGTCAGTCCACCGCCCAGCGCGAGGCAGGACAGCAGGCAGAGGCCAGAGTGGAGGTGCCGCCGCGTCATGCCCAGAGTATCTTCCGGCAGTCGGCGCGGCGGGTGAGGGGCGTAATTTTACTCATGCCTCCCCACTGGCCGCGACAGTTTTCCAGCGATCACGGCGTGCCGCGCACCCGTCGTGTGGGGGAGGGTATTGGCCCAGCCCTGGTACGCGTAATACCCCAGAACGGCGAAGGCCGCCGCTTCCCGCGCGCTGGAGTTCCAGCCGCGTTCCTCGAAGGTCAGCACGGGGATGGGCGCTAAACCTGAACGGAGCTGCGCCATGAAGGTGGGGTTGTACGCGCCGCCCCCCGCCACCACGATCTCGTCCAGACCATGCGGCACGATGAAGCGCCGATAGGCGTCCACCACCGTCTGCGCGCTGAAGGCGGTCACGGTGGCGGCAATGTCGCCCGCGTCCAGCTCGAACACGCCCGGCAGGCGTTGCAGGTTCCAGCGTTCGCGCCCGGTGGATTTGGGCGGCGTGGCGGCAAAGTAGGCGTCTTTCCGCCACGTCTGCACCAGACTGTCGGCCACCGTTCCACCCGCGCCCAGGCGTCCGCCCTCGTCGTAGCGCTTCCCGAACAGTTCAGCAGCCTCGTCGATCAGGGCGTTTGCCGGGCCGGTGTCGAACGCGATCACCCCCGCCTCATCCAGTCCCGGCAGATACGTCAGGTTGCTGATGCCGCCCAGATTATGGACGGCGCGGCGTATCCCGGCCTCGGCGTACATCAACCGGTCCGCGAAGGGCACCAGCGGCGCACCCTGCCCCCCGGCCACCATGTCGGGCGGGCGGAAATCGGATATCACGGGCTTTCCCGTACGCTCCACGATCACCGATGCCTCGCCGATCTGAAGGGTGGAGCGGGTGTGCCAGCCGCGCGAGTCGTCGGGCGCGGGGATGTGGTGGACCGTCTGTCCGTGGCTGGCGATCAGATCGGCACCCCCGGAAAGTTCGGCGGCGGCATCGGCCAGCGCCTCGCCCAACCAGAAATTGACTTGGGTGATCTCGCTGGTCCTGGCCTCGTCGCGGCTGGCGGCCAGCAGGGCAGCGCGCAGATCGTCGGCAAACGGGATTGAGAGGTGTTCAAGCACCTTTACGCGCGGTACGGGGCCAGTCAGTTGGGGAGGGCGTCCGCCCGCACCCAGCGCAGGCCAACCTGGAAGCTCGATCAGCACGGCGTCGATGCCGTCCATGCTGGTGCCCGTCATCAGGCCCAGCACGCGGGGAGCGCGGGTCATGGACAGCCCCCTGCCGGTGAGAGGCCCCGTCCCGGTTGAAGTTCAAGGCGATCTGCTCGATACGGACTCTGATTGAATCGTTTGCAAAAAGGATGAAAATCCGAGCGGATGCGAGAAGGAGAGAAACGGGTTCCGGGCGTGGAGTTGGCAAACTGGCACTTTCCCAATTTGTTAACGGAACAAACGGAATCCGTATGAGTCATTGCGTCCACACCGTACCATCCACCCTCCAGTCGAATCACGCCCCCAGGGATTCGGACGCTGCCGGGCAGGTGCCCTCTGCACCGTGTACCACACAGACAGGGCCGCAAAAATCCTCTATAATTACGGTATGAGCGAAACGACTGCCCGCCAATCCGCCACCCGCCAATCGGGAAGCCGCCGCAAGGACACGCCTGCCCCAGTGCCCGGCGACGCGGTTCCCAGCAACGCCACGGGTTTTCAGCGGCTGCTGACCACCGCGCAGATCGACGCTGACGTGACCGGGATCGTGGCGGACCCGGCCACCGCCGACGCCCAGCTCACGGCCCTGCTGCGTGGGGCGCTGGACCGCTGGGGCTACGGCCTGCATCATCTGGAACACCGCGCGGCGCTGACCGACACGGGCGAGATTCAACTGTTTGCGGGCAAGACCCTGGTGGGCCGCACGGGGGAGGACTCTGAACATCTGGCGCGCAGTTACGCCAGTCTCAGCGCGCCCAATGCCGACGGCCTGAGCGACTGGAGCGTGCTGGGCGAGGGCTGGCGCACGACAATCAAGAGCCAGGCGCAGTTGCGCGTGCTGATCGAGGACGCCCGCGATTTCGAGACGCTGTGGACCCCGGAGCGCGGCCTGTTCCTGCGAATCTGGCGGCGCACCGAAGGCGGCCAGGAGGTCACGGCCACCGAATACGCCCAGCCCGTCAACGCAACGCAATTGCTGGGCGACGCCGCCTGGGACGCCATCCAGGGGATTAAGGACCGCGCCCTGCAACGCGAATTGATGGAGCGCAGCGCCAGGGGGGGCCTGCTGCAAGCCTTCCTGAGTGCGCGCCACAAGGACGCCGAGCGCAACCTCGGCAGCCTGCCCGAGACGCACTTCACCGTGCAGAGCAGCGTGACGCGCCTGACCGGGGAGGATGCCCGCGATTTTGCGGCAGTGCGCGCCGCCCAGAAAACCACCGCCGATGAGCTGAAGGCCATGCAGGAACGCGCCGTCAGGGGCATGGTCGAGCTGCTGCGGAGCGATCTGCGCTGAACATGGTCGGGAGTGCTCCAAGCATCCCGTCAAGCGGCGAAGAGAGACTTCGCCGCTGCGACCAGTTTGTCCCAGAGATACGCATATCCCAGTGCCGAGTGCAGCCTCTCCATGTTCTGCCAATGCTGGAATTGAGCGCATTGGACGCGAAGTTCGGTGATGGACCGCACCTCCTGCCGGGAAATCCACTCGTATTTCAGATTTCGGTTGACCCGTTCCAGAATCCCCATCCCACCGTGCTGCGACATCTTCGCCCTGATCCAGCAGCCCACCGCCTCACAGACCTGTCTGAACGTCTGCGATGTGCAATCTGACCCACCATCCGACATCATCACGATGTCGTTTTCGATCCTGTGGCGATGGAGCAGTTGAGACCCACCTATCCACCGGTGGGCAACCGCACCGTGAAGCGCGCCCCGCCCAGCGGACTCTGCCCGGCCTGCGCCGAGCCGCCATGCGCCTGGGCCAGTTCCTGCACAATCGCCAGCCCCAACCCGCTGCCGCCGGTGCCGCGCGTGCGGCTGCTGTCCAGCCGCAGGAAGCGCGTGAACACCGCCTCACGGCTCCCCTCGGGAATACCGGGGCCGTCGTCGTCCACATGCAGCAGCGCCGAGTCGCCCTCGGTCATGACGCTGGCCTGCACCCGCCCGGCAGCGTGTTGGAGCGCATTTTCCAGCAGATTGACGGCAATCTGACGCACCCGTCCGGCATCGGCGCTCAGCGGCGTGGGCGCGGGGGCGTTCAGATGCAGCGCGATGCCGCGCGCCCCCGCTCGGTCCTTCAGGTCACGGACCACCCCGGCAGTCAGGCGGGTCAGGTCAAGCGTCTCCGTGTGCAGGCTCAGCCGGCCCGCCTCCGCCAGCGTCAGGGTCCGCAGGTCATCCACCAGCCGCGTGAGCTGCTGGGTCTGCTCGCTGAGCAGCGCCACCTGATCGGGGTTCAGGGAGTACACCCCGTCTTCCAGGGCGTCCAGCCGCGCCTGCATGATCGCCAGCGGGGTGCGCAGTTCGTGGGCGATGTCGGCCACCGCCTGCCGCCGCTCATTTTCCAGGGCCTGGAGGTTGTCAGCCATCTCGTTGAAGTTGCTCGCCAGTTCCGCCAGTTCGCGCTCGCCTCTGAGAACGGGCGCACGGATGCTGAGGTCCCCTCTGGCCATGCCCGCCGCCGCTGCCGAGACTGCCAGAATGGGCCGGGCCAGCCGCCGGGAGAGCAGGAAAGCCAGCAGCGCCGAGGCCGCCGCTGCCACCAGACCCACCTGCACCAGACTCTGCTGAATGTCTTTGAGAAAGTCCTGATTGCGCGATCCGAACCGGCGTGCCGGGCTGCTTGCATCGCTACGCCGGCCTGCCGTTCCGGCCACTGGACGGGTGCTTTCTAAAGTGGACTGGCCCGGTTGCAGGCCCACCCCCGGCGGCCACTGGGGCCCCAGGAGGGCGGGGCAGGAAGGCGGCGTAGCGGTCACGGTGGTTTCACCCCGGCGCTGCGCCTCCTGCTGGGCGCGTAGGTACTGCTGAACATCTGGTGGCAGGCGGCGGAATTCATTTCGCACCGCCAGATTGGAGAACGCAAAGGTGCTGCCCACCGACAGAAGCACCACCGACAGCATCGCCAGCAGCAGCGTGACCCCCAGCGACAGGCCGCGCCGTTTGGCAGGAGCAGGTGGTCTGGTCAACCCGCCGCCTCCAGCCGGTAGCCCACGCCGCGTACAGTTCGCAGGAGTCCTGCCGCCCCCGCCGCGTCCAGCTTGCGCCGCACCCCGGCCAGGTGCGCGTCCACGACACGTTCCAGCGCCTCGGAGTCAGGCAGGGCTGCGGAGAGCAGTTCCTCACGGGAAAAGGCCCGCCCCGGCGACTCGGCCAGATGAAACAGCAGCCGGAATTCGGCGGGGGTCAGGGTCAGCACCTGTCCGTTGACGCGGGCGATCACAGCGCGCGGGTCCACCTCCAGCGGGCCGACGCGCAGCGGTTTCTCGGCGTCGTCCAGGGCGGCACTCGCGCGGCGCAGCACGGCCTTGACGCGGGCCATCACCTCCCGTGGGCGAAACGGCTTGACCACGTAATCGTCTGCGCCCAGTTCCAGGCCCACGATCTGATCGGTCTCCTCGGCGCGGGCGGTGACCAGAATCACGGGGGTGCTGCCATCGGCCCGCACCGTTTTCAGTACCTCCAGGCCGCTCTTGCCGGGCAGCATGATGTCCAGCAGAATCAGGTCCGGGCTGGCGGCGCGGAAGGCGCTCAGGGCGCTCAGGCCGTCCCCGGCCCGCTCGGTGAGGTAGCCCTCCTGGCGGGCGTAGGCTTCAAGAATCTCGGCCAGTTGCGGCTCGTCTTCCACGATCAGAATCAAGGCGCTCATGGGCAGCGTCCAGGAGAGGGGTGGGCAGGACGCAGGCTGACGTGCCGCCCAGTTTCCGCGTGTAATGTGCGTGTTCGGTTCATGCCTCCTAGCGTAGTCCCGCCGCGTGAAGAGTGAACGAAGGCGGAAATGCGAAGTTCTGCTGCCCAGTTGACTCTTTTCCCCGTTCCAGCGCTATCCAAGGGGTCTTCGCCAAATCTTCGAAAAGCCTGCGCGGAGTCTTAGCAGCCCCCCAACAGACTGCGGCGCATGAACCCCTCCCGATTCTCAAGGCCGCCCCCCTGGCGGCGACTCTCACCGACACTGGTTTCCCTGACGCTGGCGCTGTGCGGCGTGGCCCCGGCGCAAACCGCCACATCTTTCACGCTGGAGGATGCCCTTTCCCGGCTGGAGGCGGCCCCCAGCGTCACCGCCGCGCGGTTGAGCGTGCAGACCGCCCAGACGAACCTGAACGCGGCGCGCACCGCGCTGGGGCTGACGGTCAGCGTCAACGGCAACGCCGGGTACACCGGCGCGGGCACCGCCACGGCGGACGGCGCGGCCACCGCCAGCAGCCTGAGTGGCGCGGCGGGCGTGAACATCAGCCTGGGCCTACTGCCGTGGTCCAGCAATCAAAGTGGCCTGCAAACGGCTGAGCGCGGGCTGGCGCTGGCCCAGGCCAAACTGAACGCCACCCAGAACTCGGCGAGGTTGAACGTGGCGCAGCAGTACCTCGCCGCCGTGCTGGGGGCGCAGGACGTGGACATCGCTGGCCGCACCCTGGCCCTGCGCCAGCGCCAGTTGACCGTGGCGCAAACCCAGCAGGGCAGCGGCAACGCCACCGCCGGAAACGTGTTGAGCGCCCAGGCCGCCGTGCAAAGCGCCCAGGGCGCGGGGGTGCAGGCCAGCGCCAGTCTGGACGCGGCGCGGCGCGGACTGGAGGCGGCGCTGGGCAGTTCAGTCGACGACGTGACTTTCAGCACCCAGCCATCTGAAAACGTGACCCTGCCGGATGTCGCCGTGCTGGTGGCCCAGGCCCGCGCCCTACAAAGCGACGTCATTCAGGCCCAGAACACGCTGAGTGCCGCGCAGGAAACCCTGACCACCCAGCAGCGCGAGGCCATGTTGCCGGACCTGACCGCCAGCGTGCGCTACGGCCCCAGTGGCAGCGGTGGACTCACCACGGCGCTGAATCTGCAACAGGGCACCCTGAGCGCGGGCTACAGCCTGCCGCTGGGGGGCAGTGCCACGGGCAGCTCCAGCCGCCTGAGCGCCAGCATCACCGGCAGCTACGTGGTGTACTCGCCCGCCCAGAAAGCGCAACTGTCCGCCGCCGACGCCGGGGTCTCGCAGGCGCAACTGTCCTTGAACGTGGCGCAGCAAAACGCGGAACTGGACGTGCGGATCCGCTACAGCACCCTCCAGACGGGCCTGATCACCGTGCAAACCCGCGTCACTGCCGTGCAGTTGGCACAACTGGCGCTGGACACCGCCCAGACCCGCCTTCAGGCCGGAACGGGGACGGCAGACGACGTAAGCGCTGCCGAACTCGATCTGGCGCAGGCGGGGCGTGACCTGCTGTCCGCCCGCATCACCGCCCAGACCAACTTGATCCAGCTTCAAAACGCCGCCGGAGGCCCCCAATGAATCCCACCAAAACACGTCCCGACAAAATACGCAGCCGAATCCTCCTGACCGCTGCCCTCGCTTTTGGGGTGGCCGCCGCCCAGACCACGCCCAACGTCACCGCCGCCGCCGCCGCCGTCACTGCCGCCCTGACCAATAACGCCGACGTGAAGACCGCCCAGGCCAACCTGGACAAGGCGCAGGCGGCCAGCCGCGCCGCGCAGGCCGATCCCAGCGCGCTGGTGGCCGCCAAGCTGAACGCCTCCGGTGGTGAATCACAGGCCCAGGCAGCGCTACGCGGCGCACGGATGAACACCATGCAGAGCACCGTCACGGCGTTCACGGCGCTGCTGGAAGCGCAGGAGAACGTGGAACTTCAGACGCTGCAAGTCTCGGTGGACAGCAAGGCCGTGCAGGTCGCCCAGGTCAAACAGGGCATCGGCAACGCCACCGCGCTGGACGTGAACAACGCCCAGAACACGCTGTCGGGCAGCCAGCAGAATCTGGCCGACGCCAGAGCGCAGGTGAGTCTGGCCAGTGCGCGGCTGTCCACCCTGACCGGGTTGGGGAGCGGCGTGGGGGCGGCGGGGGCCGTGCCTGCGCCGAAACTCAGTATCACCCTGGGCAAATTGCAGGCAGGATTGAACACGCTGACCGCGCAGGTGTCGGCGAACAATGAGCTGGCCGCCGCGCAACTGAACGTCAAGCTGGCCGACAACGACTTCACCCCGGCCCGCACCTTGCAGGACGCCCGCACCGCCCTGGCAAACGCGCAGCGCAGTGTGGACAGCGCCTCGAAAAGTTCCACACAGACGCTGGCGAGCGCGTACCAGACCGCCCAGAACAGTTATGAACTGCTCTCGGTCGCCGGGGCGCGGGAGACGGCGGCCAGCAAGACCTACACCCAGGACGCCGCCCGCCTCAAGAGCGGCACCATCAGCGCCGTGGAGTTGCAGCTCTCGCAACTGGCCCTGAAAAAAGCGCAGTTCGCCCGCCTCCAGGCGCAGGACAATGTGCTGGAGGCCCTGGCCGCGCTGTCGGTGGCGAGCGGACAGAACCTGACGGGCATCGGCGGGACGCTGTGACCGCCACCGCAAAGGGAAAGGCAGCGCACACATCCCCGCCCCGCCGCCGCTGGCCGGTCCTGGTGCTGGGGGCCTTGCTGCTGGGCAGCGTGGGCGGCGGCGTGTACCTGGCGCGCACCGGGGCCGGGACTGCCGTGACCGCGCCCACCATCACTACCCAGGCCGTGCAGAACGGTGTGCTGCGGATCAGTGTCAACGGTCCCGGCACGCTGGAGGCCGCCGCCACCCGCACGGTGGGAGCCGAGCTGGCCGGGACGGTGGGGGCCGTGCCGCCGGTGGGCGAGCGCGTGGCCAAGGGCCAACTGCTGACCCAGCTCAGCAGCGACGCGGTGGAGCAGAGCGTGCAGACCGCCCAGCTCAATCTGGACAGGGCGCGAGCCAGCCTGGATGCCACCCGCGCCTCACAGGCCGGCAGCGCGGCAGGGCGCTCCAGCAGCGTGACCAGCGCCCAGGGGGGCGTGACCGGAGCGCAGCAAACGCTGGCCGAGGCACAGCGCACCCTGGACGGGCAGCGGCAGCTCCACGCCATCGGCGCACTCTCCACTTCCGATCTGAACGCGGCACAGGCCAACGTGACCAAGGCGCAGCTCACCCTGGACAGCGCCCGCGCCTCCCTGAACGCCGCCCAGACCCAGACCACCACCGGTCAGAGCAGTGACGCCGAGACCCTGCGCGGGGCGCAAATCGCCGTGCAACAGGCGCAGGCCGCGCTGGAAACCGCCCAGCAGGCGCGTGCCAGCCTCAAACTGTACGCCCCGATCAACGGCGTGGTCAGCACCGTGAGTGCGGACGCCGGAACGGTGGTCAGCAGCGGGGCCACCATCCTGACCCTGCTGGACGACACCAGCGTGAACCTGCCGGTCCAGATTGACGAGACCGAGATCGCGGGTGTGCAGGCCGGGCAGACGGCGGAGGTCACGCTGGACGCCTACGACACCCAGACCTTCATCGGCAAAGTGGCGCGCGTGTCGCCGGGGGCCACGCAGGCCAGCGGCATCAGTGTGTTTACCGCCACCGTGACGTTGCCCAACCCGGACGGCCAGCTTCGCAGCGGCATGACCGCCGAGGCCGAGATCGTTCAGTCTGAGGAACGCGGCCTGCTGGTGCCCAGCAAGGCCATTGAAACCGTCAGGGCACGCAGCTACGTGCAGGTGCCGGGGGCCACGCCGGACGCCGAGCCAGAGCGGGTGCGCGTGACCACCGGGGCCACGGACGGCACCAACACTGTGGTGACCGAGGGGTTGGAAGCGGGGCAGGAGGTGATCGTTCCCGGCACGGCACGCAGCACTGGAACCTCCGGCAACCCCGGCACCCGGACCCCTGGCAGGGCCATCCCTGGCGTCGGCTTCGGGGGTGGGCGATGACCGCTCCCCAGGTGCCTGGAGTCTCCGCACCCCTGCCCACACCCCCCGTCGTGGACCTGCGCGGCGTCCGCAAGATTTACGAACAGGGTGAGATGGTCTTTGAAGCCCTCAAAGGCGTGGACGTGCAGATCGCCCAGGGCGAGATGGTGGCCCTGATGGGACCGTCGGGCAGCGGCAAGACCACCCTAATGCAGATCATCGGCCTGCTGGACCGCCCCAGCGCGGGCAGTTATACGGACTCCGATTAAATATTTTACAATATATGCCATGAAGTCCAACGCTTTCAGTCAACCTCTTCAACATGACGCCGCCGATTTCTGGCAGCTCTTCAAAACCAGCACCTGTGCCGTTCAGCGTCGTAGAGCGCAATTCTTTGCGCTCCTGGCAGAAGGACGCTCCCTTCCTGACCTGTTAGCGCTCACCCGCTACAGTCGGATGAGCGCTTACACCCTGCTCGCCCGGTATCACGCTCAGGGCCTGGACGGTCTCGCGGATGCACGACACGGCAATACAGGTGCACCCACGCTGTTAACGCCAGATGAGCA
>NZ_JNIV01000086.1 GCF_000701405.1 Deinococcus marmoris DSM 12784 | reverse complement strand
CCTGGGAGGTCTATCGACTGCGCTGGAGCATCGAGTGTACGTTCAGCAGCATGAAGTCGCGGGGCTTCGACCTGGAACGGTCAGCGGTGACCCACGCTGACCGACTGGAGCGGTTATTTGGACTGGTCACGCTGGCCTGGGTGTGCTGTTTGAGGGTGGGCGTCTGGATGAACGCGTGCAAACCGATTCTGATCAAGGCTCATGGTCGCCGCGCAACAAGCGTGTACCAGTATGGCTGGCAATATCTGGCGAGAGCGCTGAGATGGGATCGCCCACAGGCCGAAGCCTACTTTGGCCTCCTGAGTCACCCTTTTCCTGCGCTCAGCACCGCCTGAACTCAAGTTGTCCGGTACTGAAGCCGGCCACTCTGCGCGGATGGCGGGATCGGCCAGCAGCTTGCCCTTTTCCTTCTCAAAATCCTTGATGGTCATGTTGTTCTTGCTGATCGTGGGCGCAAAGGACTGCAAGAACTCCTTGCCGTTGGGCTTGACCACGTCCCACGGCGGATTGGCGATCACGGCGTCAAAGCCCCCGCGCTCCATCACTTCCGCGAACTCAAAGGCTCAGTGAAAGGGCGTCAGAGCGGTGATGTCGGCCAGCATCAGCGCTCGCTTGCTGGGCTTGCCTTCCTTGCCCTTGGCGGCGTCCCAGGTGGCCTGCTCGTATTTAATGCCCAGATCGTGGAACTGCTTGTGCAGCAGGGCGTCCAGGGACTCGTAAGCGGTCTTCTTCTGGTCTTCAATGTCCTTGCGAATCTGGGCCAGATCCACCGCCTTCATGCGGCTGGCTTCCCGGTAGGTCCGCAGCAGGTCACGGCGTTTCCGCAGAATGTCGCTGTAGGTCACTGCGCCCACGCCCAGCAGCGGAGTCATGCCAGCGCCCTTGCCGCGCTGCGCGTTGTAGGCGGTCTCGTCCACTTCCAGCAGGCCCACCAGACTGTTGCCCGCCAGGATGTTGAAGTCGATGTTGGGCAACGGCTCCAGGTCATCCAGGGTGTTGGCGCTGCTGACCAGGGCCAGAAACAGGCGCAGCTTGGCGATCTCGGCGGCTTCTTCCATCAGATCGACGCCGTATAGGTTCTCAGTGATGATCTTCTTCTTCAGGTTGTAGTTGGCGCTCTTGTGCCGCCCGTGCAGGGCCGTGCGCCAGTCATTCAGCGTGGGATCGTTGAAGGTGTCGATGCGGCCCATGAGCTGGGCATAGATGTCCAGCAGGGTCTTGAGGGCCGCCACCAGAAACGCGCCGGAACCGCAGGCGGGGTCCAGCAGGCTCAGTTGGCGCAGGCCATCGTCGGCGGTCAGCAGTGAGCGCACCAACCCCGCATCGGCGCTGGCGAGGGCATCGTTCAGGCTGTGGTGCAAATGTTTGTCGTCGGGGCGGCGCTCCCTGATCTTGTCCAGCACCAGGGCGCGCACGGTCTGCTCACACAGATACTCGGTGATCTCCGGGCGTGTGTAGTACGCCCCGAAGCCCTTCTGATTGATGTACTTCTCGAAGATGTGGCCCAGCACGTCCGGGTCCAGGCCGCCCGCGTGCTTGTCCTGATCACTGAGGTTCCAGGTGTAGCGCCCGAACAGCGTCAGCACGTCGGCAAACGCGTCGTCGGGAATGCCGATGGCCGGGTACTTCAGCTCGATGCCGTGGCGTAAAAACAGCCCGCCGTTCAGGTACGGTACCTGACCCACCAGAGCGTTGGTGTCGGCGCTGCGTCCATCCTCGGGGGCGGCGAAGGCGTCAAAGAAAAGGACGCTGAGAAACTCGCTGTAGTAGCGTTCTGGGCCGCGTTTCTGGCTGGCGGTCATGTGGGTCTGAAGGTACTGGCGGTCCCCGTCGCTACTCGGGCTGGGGCGGCCCAGGAAGCCTTTGCCCTGGAGGAAATACACGAACATCAGGCGGTTGAGGATCACGCTGGCGTACCAGGCCCGGTCCCGCTCATCGCTGATCCCGCTGATTTGCTCCGCGAAGCTCTCGCGCAGGGTGCGGAACTCATCGTAGAAGCGCCGGACGACGGCCTCGCTGTCCAGCGCGCTGCTCAGGCGGCGAGCGGCCTCGGTGACGTTGATATCACCCTTCTCGTCCAGCTCACCCAGGTCCACGAACAGGCCCGAGAGCTTGCTGACGAATAGATCGTCGGGCTGTCCGCGCACGTAGGTGTGGGTGCGCGGCTGGGTGCGGCGCTTGCCGTCCTCGGTCAGGGCGCGTTTGACCCAGTACCAGTGGCTCTGGGTGCGCGCCGCGTCCACGAAAATTAACAGGTGTTCACGAGACGTCCTGACCACCTCGTCGCTGACCTTGCGCCGGGTGGCCTCCAGTGGCAGCGAGGCCGGGTCAGCGCCGCCGGTCACTTCAAAGACCTGCGCGCCGCCCAGCCGGGCGATCGGCTTCAACTGAAACTGCTGCCCGTCGGCGTTCAGGGTGGTGGTGCCGCCGCTCCCCCGATTCCAGCCCAGTACGTTCAGCACATCGGCAAACTCGAAGTCGCGCAGGTGCTGGCGCAGGGCCTTGAGTTCGGTGGTGTTCAGGGTGGCTTTGCTCATGTGCACTCCTTAGCGGTCTTTGGTGTGGTTGGGGGAATCAGATGCAGCGCAAGCCCAGCGAGCAGAGAATCTGCGGTTCCCGGGGGGCCTCGTCGTCCTCGTTTCTCAGGCTCAGGCGGTCATCGTCGCGCAGGCTCAGCACCAGCGCGGCCAAGCCCGCGTCGTCGATGCCGCTGCGCAGTTGCCGGGCCAGGGTGTCGGCGGCGGCGGCCCGCAGCGGGTGGCGGTAGATGTCGTCGATGGCGCGCTGCAACTCGGGCGAGGCGTACAGCGAACCCTCCAGGCTGTCCCAGTAGCGCTTGAGGCGCTCGTAGGTGCGGGCGCGGGGGCCGTTCTGGCGGCCCAGTTCCCCACCGGCCAGACCTGCCTCCTGCGCGGTGATGTGGTCTACCCCCACGCGGACCAGGTCATGGTGTTGCTCCAGGCGAGGCAAAGCGGGTTCATCGGGGCCACACTCGGCCGCCTGCAAGACTTTGAGCTGGCTTTGCGTCACGCTGTTTCCATGCTCGTCCATCCAGGCCAGGGCGTCGTAGCCGCTGGCGGTGCGGGTGTAGACCAGCACCCCGGGGGGGCCGTCCTCGGCCTGGGGCTGCGCCTTGGTGCTGTAGACCACGTCGGGCAACGCGGGGATGCGGGCGTTCAGTGTGGAGTCCAGCTTCAGGGCGTTCTGCCAGATCTGGAAGGCGTAACTCGCTAGATCAACCTCGCCGTCGCTCTCGCTGTCCAGCAGGCCCGATTTTTCGTTGTACAGGTCAAAGAGCTTCTGGGCCTCGTCGTCCGCGAAGAATCGCTCGTCAGTGCCCACCACCTCAGCGTTTTCCTGGAGGCGCTGGCGCACCCGCGAGCGCAACTGGATCAGCCGCTCCACGCCGTCGGCAGGAAGGAAGGAGTACACGCCGATCTCACGCGCCTCCTGCCCGATGCGGTCCACACGGCCTGCGCGCTGGATCAGCCGGATGATCGCCCACGGCAGGTCAAAGTTCACGATGATGTGCGCGTCCTGGAGGTTTTGCCCCTCCGAGAGCACGTCGGTGGCGATCAGGACGCGGATCTCCTGCTCTGGAGTAACCACCTTGCCGTTGCTGCGCGGCGAGAAGCGCCAGGCCAGGGCCGTGGGGTCCGCGCTGCCGCCCACTGCCCCCTCGACGGAAGTCAGGCCACGCGCACGGAGCTGCTCAACCAGGTACTGCACGGTGTCGGCAAACTGGGTGAAGACCAGCACCTTCTCGTCCGGGTGCGTGGTGGTCAGCAACTCGTGCAGGGCGTTGAGTTTGGGATCGTTGGCCGGAGACCACTCGCCCGCCGCGTCCAGAACGCCGAGCAGCGCGCGGGCGTCCTGACGCAGTGCGGTGGTCAGTTTTTTCGTGAACAGCTCGGACCGGATCCATTTGAAGCGCCTCTTGTACCGGGTCTCGTACTGGGCATAGACCTGGGCCGCGCGCCCCCGGTAGGCCGCCTCGGTCAGGGCCAGGGCGTCGACATCAGCCTCGCCCGCCAGGGTGTCCGCCGATTCCTCGGGGGTGGTTACGTCACCGTCAGCGGTGAACAGCGTTTCCTCGTCGTCGTCGCGTTCGTCGAGCAACTCGGCGTTCTGCGGGCCGATGGGCAGGGGCTTCCCCGCTTCTAAGGCATGCAGGAAGACATAGTTGCGCAGGATGTGGCGCTCCAGCGACTGCACGAAGGTGAATCCGCCGCTCTCCAGGCGCTTGAACAGGCCGGTGCGCGAGAAGCCGATCAGCCGCTTGCCGGCCCGCCCCAGGTTCTGCAGCAGGTCTCTTTCAACGGGCGTGCCGCCGCCCCGGGTCTTGTCGTTGATGTAGTTGCCCAGCCCGTATCTGGGCAGGGCCAGTTGCCCGATGGTCTCCACCACCGCCGGCGCGTACAGGCGGGCGTAGGCGTCTTCGGGGTCGCTCTCGTCCACGCTGAAGGTCACGGTGCGGGGGCGGCGCACCGGGAAGTACGCGCGGCGCCCGTCGCCGAAGGTCAGGTAGCGGCGCCCGTCCGCCGGGTCCTGTTCAGCGTAGTTGGCCTGAACAAAGGAGCGGGTCCGGCGCACCAGGTACAGCCGCATCAGGTCCCGCCAGTCGTCGGGGTAGGTGCTTTTTTCAAAGGCGGCGACGCTGCGCACAGGAGCCTGGTACTTGGCCCGGAAATCGGCCTCGCCCACCTCGCGCATCAGCATCTCCGGGCGGATGCCCAGGTCGGCGTCCTCGGGCACGAACAGGCGGAGTTGTGCGCCGAGGTCCTCGTAACTCTTGTTGTACGGCGTGGCCGAGAGCAGCACCACCTTGCTCTCGTTGAAGGCGATGTACTCCTGGATGGCGCGGTACCGTTTGCCTTCCCGGTTGCGCAGGTTGTGGCTCTCGTCGATCAGCACCACCTGGTAGCGCTTCTCGTCGGGCAGCACCGACGTCACGCGGCTGATCGGCAACACCTTGGCGAGCAGCCCGTACTGGTGAACGTAGTCCTCCCACATCGGCACCAGGTTGACCGGGCAGATGATCAGGGTACGGACGTCCTGGGCTTCCTGCATCACGCGCACCAGGGCCGTGGCCATCAACGTCTTGCCCAGGCCCACCACGTCGCCCAGCATCACGCCGCCGCGCTTGTTCAGGTGGTGGGCCGCGATCTGCACCGCTGCCGTCTGGTACGGGAACAGGATGCGGGCGAGGTCCTTGGGAATCTGGAACCCGCCGACGCCGGCGCGTGCCTCGCGCGCGAGGTGGTAGGCCATCTTGAGGTAGATCTCGTAGGGCGTGTGGCCCTGCTCGCCCGCCCAGCTCTCGTCGATGATCTGCGCGAGTTCCAGCGTGATGTCCAGCGCCCAGCGGTCATTCCAGCGGTCCTCGAACCAGTCAGCGAGCTTCTGGGTGGAGTCGCCGTCCAGGACATCGACGTTCAGCTCGCCCTGACGCCTCAGACCCGCGAAGGTCAGGTTGCTGCTTCCCACATAGGCGATGCGCGGCGCGGCGTGATCGTTGCGGTGGACCAGGTAAAGCTTGGCGTGCAGCAGAAACTTCAGGAACAGCTTGACCTGCACCTTGCCCGATTTCAGTTGCCGGCTCAGTCGGCGCAGCCCGGCCTCGTCGCTGTTCGAGGGGGCGCCCAGCATCAACTGTTCCCGGAAAGCCTCGGCAGCGCGGCGCTTGAGGCGCACCGCGGTCTGGTTGTCCAGGCCACCGGGCTGCTCCAGCAGGGTCAGCGAGGAACGCAGCTCGCCCTCGGGCAGTTCCTGCATGCCCACCATCAACCGCGTCCTGGTGTCGCCCTGCCCAGACCATTGATCGGCCAGGTCATCAACCAGTTTCCAGCCACGCAGGTTGAAATAGCCCACGCAAAAGTCGGCGCGTACAGCGGACTGCATGGACACCCGGAGATCGTCGATCAGTTTCAGGTCGATGTTGTCGAGAATTTTTGGCATGAATCTGAGCGCAGGTTAGCCCATGGCCGGCACTTCACAGTGGAGATCTGAACCCCCCCCCAGCCACGCACCTGTCCACGGGGCGGCGCAGGCCTGCGCCGCCCCGTGGCTTAGCCAGTGTCCCCCGGAGCGTCCAGATCATCCAGCCCCAGTTCCTGGCCGACGTGCAGGGCCGTCTTGTTCTCGCGCACGCTCTCGGCGTAGCGCAGGGTCATCTCGGGCGAGGCGTGGCCGACGGCCTGCTGGATTTCGTGCAGGGGGCGATTGGCCTTCAGGGCCGCCGTGATCCAGGTGGCGCGGATGCGGTGAAACGTTTTGGACGGCACGCCCGCCTGTTTGATGATCACCTTCCACTTGCGCGCAACGATTTGGGCGGACATGCGGGTGCCCCGGGAGGTTGGGAACAACCACGCATGCGTCTCGGTGGACCGCGTCACGGACGGAGACCATGCCTGGCTGTAGTTTTTGCCATGCTGTTTGAGGGCCGCCTCGCGCTGTTTCTGGCGGGTTTCCTCCTTGACGGCGCGCTTGATCCCCCAGGCAGCGCCGGCCCGCTCCTGGGCGACACGCAGGGCTTCCAGGTGGGCCAGCATCACCGGCCTGACCGCGTCGGGCAGGGTGATCTTGCGGTCAGCGGCGGCAGTTTTGCCCTTGCCCCGCCCGCCGTCCAGCTTGGCTGTCCCTTCGATGGTCAGGGTGTTTGATGCCGGGTCATAGTCCGTCAGGCGGGCCCCCAGCAGTTCGCCGATGCGGGTCCCGGACGCAAACGCCATCAGCAGCAGGGGATACATCTGGGGTGCCGCCTGCCGGGTGGTCATCAGGATGCGCTGGACGTCGGCCTTGACCCAGCCCTCTGGCACCCTGGGCGTTGTGTCCTTCGGGGGGCGCTTGATCTCGCGGGTGCAGTTCTTCATCACGAGTTCCTGCTGGACCGCCACATCCAGCGCGCGGCGCAGGTGGCGGTACGCCTTGGTGACCGTGCTTTCGACGTGTTCCTTGCGCAGCTCGTCGATCATCTCCACAACCTTCTTTTTGTCCAGGACCTGGACCGCCACATCGCCGATGCACTTGTCGACCAACTGGTTGAGCCAGGCCTGGTTGCACTGGGTGCTGTATTCCAGCTTGTCGTACTCGTACGCGTGGTGGACCCGTACCAGCAGTTGGCTTACGGTGAGCACTTCTGCGACGCTCGGAATGATTTTGTCGTGGTATTTCGCGATCAGATCCAGGCCCGCTTTCAACGCTTCTTGCGCCGTGTTGCGGGTGGTGGTGCGGCGGTTGCGCTTGCCGTTGATGGCCTCGCCGAGCGTGACGCTGGCGGTGTAGCGCTTATCACGGCGCGGCGAGATCGAAACGGTGCCGCGCGCCGTGTAGACCTTCTTCGTTTTCTTCGGCTGGACCTCGCTGGTGGTCTTTTTCTTCCTCATGGGGAACAGCTTCCTTGGATGGGTTTGGAGAAAAATTCTTCCCTGTTTGACTGATTGTCTGCTGCCGCGTTTCTCTACACGCTGCGGCCCATATAGGTCACGCGGCCCAGCACCTGAACGCCCGGCATCATCCGGTCCTGTACCACCACGGCCAGCGGGTCGGCCTCGACTACGCGGCCCCGGACCACGTTTCCGTCCACGAGCACCAGATACTCGCGGCCGCGCTCCAGCACGCACTGGGTGTGGTCCACAAGCAGCACATCGGGACCAAACTGATACGCCTGCGTCCCCGTTCCCTGCACCAGGGCCGACTCAGGCAGGGGATAGCGCACATCGGGGATGGTTTCCTTCCTCTCGACGTCCTGCCCCTCGATGGCCGCGACATCCGCACCTGACAGCTTCAGCGCCGCCTGCAACGCTGGCCAGTACTGGGAGCGGGCCGCGTGAACCCCCCCGCGCTCCAGGTGGCTCAGGTACTGCACCCGGGGCATGGCCGTGGCGTCGACCACCGCCTGTGCACTCAGGCCCAGCGCCTGGCGCCGCCGCCGCAGCAACTGCCCAGCCTGCTCGCTGCTGAGCGGTTGCAGCACATGGTTTCGAGGGACCGGTGCCAGACCCTGGCTGAGACCAGGGGCGTCGCCTGCTGGCGTCAACGGGAGCTGGGGCGGGTACTGCACGGACCCCGTCCAGACGGAGGAAGACTCCTGATTCATGGCCGAAGTATGCCGCAACTTCTTAAAGAAGTCAAAAAGGAAGATATTTTCTAAAAAGTGAAGGTGCCAGCGTTCCGGGGGTGAAAATCGAAGACCTGATCCAACTGCTGGCCCTCCTCCCCACGCTGCTCAAGCGTCTCGACGCTCTGCTTCACGCCGCAGAATCGGCGAAGAAGGGTGATGAAGACACCCCCGAGTCCCTGCTGAACACCAAGGAGATGGCGGCCGTGCTGCGCATCGGTCAGCCCGAACTGCTGCATCTGGCCCGCACGGGCGTCCTCCCCGCCTGGGAAGTCGGCAACGGCTGGCGTTACTCGCGGCGCCAAGTGATCGCCGCTTTCGAGGCCCACGCGAGCGAGGCGGCGGCGCGGGCGAGGCAGGACGCCCTGGAGGAGGCGCAAGGTGAATAAGCCGGTGCCCCCGCGCACCACCGACGGCCACGTCGCCGTGCCGCTGGGCGCGGTCTTCGATTCGCGCATGAGCGCCAAGGCGCGGGGCGTGCTGGTCTACGCGCTGGCGCGTCAGTCGATTCCGCGCACCGTACTGGCCCGGGGCTGGACGTTTCACCTGTCCGAGATCGCCAGCAACTTTTCCGATGGTGTCAGCACGATCCGGACTGCCGTGCGCGAATTGGAGGCCCTGGGCTACGCCGAGTACGTCCGCACCCCCCGCAGCGGGGGCCGGTTCGGGGGCGGTCACTACGTCTTCCGCGCCGTGTCGCCCTCGGCGCCGGCGTGGCCCCAGACGGCCGGTCACCGGTCCACCGGCGGGGTCACCGTCACCGCACGCGGAAAAGCCACACGCGGAGAAACCGCGTGCGGCGCGTCACCCTCTATCCAGATAGAAGCCAAAGCGCCGGACGCGCCTTCGGCACGCCGGGTGGAGCCGGAAGCCCAGTGCAGCTCTGATGGTGCCGGAACGTCTGACCCTGACTGCGGCCCGCAGGCGGGTGAAGCGGCACCCAGGGGGGGTGAGGGTGCGCCGGAGGCTCCTGTCAGCCCCGTGCAGGCCGTGCTGGCGCGTGGAGGCGTGTCTGCCTCGTCGAAACGCGGCCAGGCCCTGCTGGCGAGTCTGGAAGCGGCGCAGCAGGGTCCGGGGGCCCACCGGGTCTCGGCGGTGATGCAGGCCGCGTTGGAACCGGGGGTCCGGCATCCCGTGGCCTACCTCGAACGCGCCCTGGCGGGTCTGATTCGAGGGGGAGCCGCACCGCAGGGAGGCGCAGCGCGGCGGGGCCGAACCGCTGACATCGCGCCCGCTGTGGATCTCGAGGCCCTGAAGGCCCAGGTGCTGGACCGACAGTTGCGGGTGGCGGGCCAGGTCACGGCCCGAGTTCAAGACGTCTTGCCCGGAGTCTGGCCGGCGCTGCTGTTCGACGACGGCAGCGAGATCGCGCTGCACGATCTGGGCGGGTACGAGGTGATCGCGTGACCGCCCGCCGCCGTCCACCGCCGTCTCAGCGGGCAGCCCCCGAAGACGCGCCGCCCGCCCCGGTGCCCAGCGCGGCGCAGCCTGCGGGCGAAGCCCTGCTCGGCGCGGCCCTGACCTCCCCCGGAGCGCGCGGCCGCCTGGAAGAACTCGGTCTCACTGCCGCCGCCCTGAGCGGCCCGCAGCAGGCCGTGTGGACGGCGATGCTGGGACTGACGGGCCGTACGGTGGACGTGGCTACCGTCGCCGCCGCGTTGGGAGACGCCCGGCTGGCCGGGATCGGCGGGCTGGCTTACCTGCACCGCCTGGCCGATCAGGCCTCGTCGCCCGCTGCCTTCGAGGACCACGTCGCGGCCATTCAGGCGGCGGGCCACCAGCAACGGGTGAATCAGGCCCTGCGGCGGTTGGGCCAGAGCAACCACGAGTCGCCCCGGGCCTTCGGCGCCGCGCTGCATGACCTCAACGTCCTGATCGCCGGGGCACATCCCGGTGAGCCAGCAGGCCGCCCTCTGGGCGAACTGGCCGGGAACGTGGTGCGCCGGATTCATACTCCGCCCGAACGCTCCGCCCTGATCCCCAGCGGCCTGCCGGACCTCGATCAGCAGTTGCTGGTGCTTCCAGGTCAGCTCAACGTGCTGGCCGGGCGCCCTGGCATGGGCAAAACCCTCACTGGGCTGGGGTTTGCGCTGGCTGCCGCTCAGGGCGGCATTCCGGTCACGGTCATCAGCCTGGAGATGTCGGCCGATCAGCTGACGGTGCGGACCCTGGCCCGCGAGGCCAGGTGCTCTCTGAAAGACCTGGTGCTGGCCGCGCAGGGGGCCGGAGCGGGGCCTACAGCGCCTCGATCAGGCGGCCGAACGCATCAGCACGCTGCCGTTGCGCATCGACGACCGGGCCGTGACCTTCGACGACGTCGAGGCCGCGCTGGTGCGCGCCGCCTCCGCTGGCAGCCGCCTGATCGTCATCGACCACCTGCACGTCATCCAGGCCGACGATGGCCGCACCGACGAGACGACGATGCTGGGCCGCATCACCGCGCGGATCAAGGCGGCCGCGCGGCGACACCACATGACGGTCTGGTTGCTGGCTCAACTGTCACGCGCTGTCGAGACCCGTCCCAACCGCCGCCCCATGCTCGCCGACTTGAGACAAAGTGGCAACATCGAGGCCAACGCCGACAACGTGCTGCTGCTCTACCGCGACGAGTACTACCACCCGGACTCGGCGGACGCCGGGCTGATCGAACTGATCATCGCCAAGCAGCGTGACGGCGTCGTGGGGACGGTGATGGCCCGCTTTGATGGACCTTACCAGCGTCTGCTGCCACTGCCCCCAGGGAACGTTTGAGCGGCGTAGACCCCCTGCCACTGTTACGGTGGGGCCATGGATCACGACGTGCTCACCCTCGCCCGCAGCTACGCCCTGGCCGTCATGGTGTTTGCCCGGCAGGAGGCCCGATTGCAGGTGCTCACCGGGGACCGGCTCAAGGCCGCGCTGGCCGAACTTGGGCTGCCTGCCAGGGACGTCCCTGTGGTGATGGCGACGCTCCTGACCGAGCACGTTGCCACCGTGGGCGACAGCGTGTTGCTGCTGCGCGAGGTGACGCCCGCTGACCTGGTGCCCCTGCGGCCCCCCTCGCTGGCCGAGGCCCTGGACGCCGCGCAACTGGACCGCCAAGATGTGGCCGACCTGTTTTCAGTCACCACCAAGACCGTGGGCCACTGGCGCGCCCGCAAGACCCAGCTTCAGGCGGGGCAGGCCGTAAAGCTCGCCCAGAAAATGCGGCTGCCCGCCGAGGCTCTGGACTGGCGGCCCCACTGGGCAGCGTCTCTGAAGGCCGAAGTGGGGAACACCGAGCCTACGCCCTGACCGCGTGGTCTGGAGGATGGGTGCCGCTCCGTACAGCCTCTGAACGCTGACCTGGGCAGGTTGCAGCAAGCGCCCATCAGGGTGCATGGCTCGGACTTTCCCAGCAGCGTCAGCCGAGATCATCCGCTTCATTCTGGTTCCAGTTCGAGCAAGACGGGTGGTTGGCCCGGCGTTGGCGTTTTTATCCTTCCAGACAGGGTTCCATCCAGAAACCCTCCTCATCTGGACCGTTGTAAGTATCGTCTGGCCACTCAGGGTCCCACCCTGCGTGGACTGAACCCAGGTTGAAGGCTCGCCTTTCATAGGCGTGGTCTTCTGCGGTGCCGATGATCTGCGCGACGTCGAGCAGCGGGGCCAGCAGCTCGGCGACACGCCGTTCGCGTTCCTCGTCGCGTGAGGGGGCTGTCCCTGTGCGCGGGTTGAAGGTGTCTGGCAGTTCGGCTGATGCCAGGGCCTGGGCGCGCCTGTCGGCGTCACACACCGCACGGGCCAGGCACTTCTGGGCGGTGAGGAGATCAGGTGCCGCCGCCACAGTCCGGCGCAGCTCGGCCGCCTGTGTGTCATCGAAAATGATGGTGATGCCGCTGGCTCCCGCCAACGCCATGCGGCCTTCCAGCACGTTGAGCGCGTCGATCGCGTTCTGAAGAGGGGTGAGTGGGTTGTTCATGGTTTCAGCCTGGCACGCCACTTTTCGGTGCCTTTTTGATCGGGCTGGGCAGAGGCAGGCTGAAATTTCATCCTGATGCTTTGCGCCGAAACTCAAGCCGGCTGATCTTCACCGCTGAGGCTCCTTGGGAAAAGAGTCCATCTGCGCGCAACCCATTTTCCGCACGCGCAGCAGCCGGTGCAGGTATGAATGAGAGAAGAACACCAAGCCCACCCCTGAGCGCATGGCCCGGAACGGCCTCTGCTCAGCGTGGCCCCGTGGGGGCCACCAGGAGACCACTGTGATCATGGAAAAACTCAAATCAGCCCTGCGCCTCGATCTGGTCCTGACTCTGTGGCAGGCCGAACGCCTGACCGGCTGGCCGCCAGAACTGGTCTTGCATTACGCCCATCAGGCGGGCATGCGCATCGTGGTGCGTGAACTGGGGCTGACCCGGAACAGCCGCCCGCAGTCGGTGACCTTTCTTTGCTGTGATCAAAAAGTTGCCACGTACGACGGCGACCTGCTGCGCCAGCTGGCCGGCACGGCGGCGATGCGTCTTCTGTGTCAGGCCCCATGGTCTGAGTGGACCGTCCTGGCCCACCAGGGCGGTATCCAAATTTCCCCGGGGGTATGGGCGGCGGTACCGGTCCCAGACGCGGTCTGGGCACGCTGGGACGATGGCCAACTGACGCAGTGGTGGATCGAGTACGACGTCGGTTCGCACGTCCACAGCGTGTTGGCCGTACGCATGCAGACCTACGCCCGGCCAGCCAGCTATGGCGATGTGCCACGGCCCCAGATGTGGGGGGCAGCCACCCGGGAGCGCACCGAGTTTCTGATGGGGGTGGCCCGTGCGGCGCTTCCCCCGTCGGCCATTTGCGTCGTGCGCACCGTCGACTGGACCAGCCCGAGACCCCACCGTGGGCCCGGGGGGCAACGGCTCCGTATCCAGTCTGAGGCGGTGACGCCGTGACCCCCACTGCGGTAGGTGGGGCTACCGATCTCGCTGAGCAAATGGACCGGGGCGAATACGGCGCGCTGGTTCCGGCGGGCCAGGCGCGGCAGCAGTTGCAAATGACGGCTGAGGCGCTGCGACGTTTCGGGGATGCTGCCGAGGGCCTGCTGTGTTGCCCGCTTCCCACCAGCACAACTGGTGGGCGCCAGTACCCCGAGCAACTGCTGATTCTGATGGCCGAGGCGCGGGCAGAAAAAGCAGCGCGCCGGGCGGTCAGCCAGGAAGCGGCGCTGGCAAAACTGCTCTCGCAGGCGGGCTGGATTGACGACACTCCGGACGAGGAGGGCGGCGTTCTGGGCGACATGACGGTGCTGCGCGAGCTAGTGGCCGATTTGCAGACGCTCAAGCGCAGTCTGGCTGGAGTAGCTCCCGGTCTGCTCGGGGCCGCTGAGGAGCAGCGTGAGGTGGCCGATGAAATGCTTGAAATCATGCGCCGCACCACGCTCGAGCTCCCGCAGGTGCAGCACCACCTAGAGCGCATGCAGGCGAACCACACCGCGCAGGCCGACAGTACCTTGCGGATCGGTCAGCAGGCGCTGGAACTGATACATCACACCGCTGACCTGCACCGGCCTCAGCGGGCGTTGGAACTGGAGTTGGTGGCGATCCGGCGCACGCTGCAAGGCGTGATGTGGGGGCTGGGGCTGGGTGGTCTCGGCATCGTGGGCCTGCTGGTGCTGCGCGGCTAGATTTCCAGGCCCCCTGACCCCACGGTGGGCCCAGGGGACAAAACGTCGTGTCGGGTGCGTTTCAAACGCGCCCACATCGTGGGATGGCCAGATTTGCAAGGCCACGGCGCCTGAAAATCGCCCAAAGGGGGTGGTGCCAGGATACGGAGCGTGAGACACAAACCCAGACCCACCAGGGTCATGAAAGCTCCACTGCCTCTCCAGGCCGCTGGCGGCCACGAAAACCTATCCAGACTGCATGCGCCGCTGGAGTGCGGCGCTTGCCTGCTTCCAGCATTGCTGCGGCGGCAGCTGAGTTGCGCGGAGTTCCTGGCCAGCTATGTCGCGCTCTGGCCAGCCGCGCGGGGGCGTCAGCAGCTGGACCTGCGTCTGCAATGGCCGCAGGTGGCCCGCTGAGTCGGGCCCGCGCCGGTCAACCAGCGTCTGAGTGATCTCGCTCAGACGCTGGAGGAGAGCGTTCAAGTATAGAAATCAGCTGATCAGCACGACATTAAACGCGTTTCAAACGGAGTGCATTACACCGTATTCCGGAATACGTTACGCCATCTCAGGAGGTTGGAATGGGACGAGCAGGAGTCACGATCGAGGATGTCAACCGCGCTGCTGAAGCAGTGCAAGCACGGGGCGTGCGGGTCACCGTTGCGCGGGTTCGGGAGGAGTTGCAAACGGGATCTATGGACACCCTCACTCCGCTGGTCCGGGAGTGGAAGGCCCAGAACGATCAACCGATCCAGGCTCAGCCGGCCCAGCCTGTGGTCCTGCCGCCGCCGCCCACTCCAGTGGCTGAGGCCCTGGAAGTTCTTGGACAGCAGGTGTGGAAGGCCGCCACTGCCGAGGCGGACCTGCAACTCCAGGGTGCCTACGAGCGTCACCGCAACGAACTGGCGGTGGCCGAAGAAAACCGCCAGGAAACCGCCGAGTTCGCTTCTGCGGTTGAAGCCCAGAACGAAGACCTCAAAAAGCAGGCCGACGAACTGTGGGGCAACCTGGCGGCTGGCCAGCAGCGTGAAGAACAGGCGCAGATGGACCGTACTGCGCTGGAACAGGAACTGGTGCGGGAACGTGAGGAACGCAAGGTGGACAGTGGCCGCGTGAACGGCCTCGAGCAGCACCTCAACGATCTGAATGCCCAACTGGATCGCCTGCACACCACGCTCGCCGGCGAACGTGATGAGCGTGGTGTGCAGCGTACGGCCGATCAGCAGCAGCACGCCGCTGCATTGATCGGCGCGGCTCAGGAAGCCAGGGGCCGCCTCGAGGAGCTTCGCGCAGACCTGACGCGGCAACTGGCGGCGGCAGGCGAACGTATCGCCGGACTGGACACCCAACTCCAGGCCAGCCGCGAAGCAGGTGAAGCCACCGTCACCGAACTAAAAAAGCAACTCGATCAGGTTAAGGAGGAACGCGCGCAGGCCCAGGGGGCCTTACAGACACTACGAGATCAACTTGAAACGTAAAAACAACTGCTGGCACAGGGTCTGGCCCGCCCCAGCGAACCCCGCGATGCTCAGATCAAGCCGGTGACCCGGAACCGTCCACCAGAGAAATCAACGACAGGTTGAGGGGTCCAGAAAACAAACCAGAGACAAGAAGGAAAGCGCGAGCCGGGCACGATGCCCGGCTCTTTTTGACGCACGGGAGGAGGGAATGGGAAGCCCCGAAGAGTAGATGTAAAGAGGTGTGGTGGAGGGAAAAAATGATTCAAAAAACACACCAAAAAATGAGCTTACAGCCTGACTGGACCCTGCTTCAGCAGTCCGGAAACGTCACAGGTCAAAAACTGCGTGCTCGTGTCAGTGGTTGAGTTTCGCCAGGCCCTGCACCTGACACCGGCGCAGGAAAGTGCCCTGCGGCAGCTCTGGACCGGTATCCGCGACGTACAGCACGTCCTGAACACCTATCTCCATCATCTGGCTGCTGGGCACTCGGGCACGCTCCAGGACGCGATCCTGCGCGCCGTTCAGAGTCAAGGTGTACCGGCGTTGCCTGGCCTTCCGGCTGGCCAGGCACGGGTGCCCACCTTGACCCTGAAGGCCCTGAAAGACGAGATTCGTGCCGCACGTCAACAGAGCGGCTGGGGTGATGCACTGCCAGCCACCGCAGTGACCTGGGTGGCCACTGAAATTCTCGCCGACTGGCGCGCCCTGGGCCGGAGTCAGAACGTTCAGGCCAGTAACTTGCCTCACGCCTGGAGTGCTGATCGCCGGGCCGAGTTGCATCTGGGTAACGGTGTGCAGCCACTGGATGAGGTGACGCTGGAGATCGCGGCTCTGAGTCCGACAACCGACGCTGTGGTGCTGGCCGACGTTTTCTTGCTGCCAGAACCGTTCCGCGCGGCGCTGTGGCATCAGCACGCGCAACGGCTGGCAAAGGAAGCGGGGCGGCTGGACGCCGTGGACCGGGCCTGGCTTGATCACGGCGACCGCGACGCCCAACGTGAGGCCCTGCGCCTGCGTGGACGGTATGCCGCCGCGCGGATCATGCTCGATGGACAGCAGCTTCCGCCTGCGCCTCCAAAAAACACGCCGCTCTGGCAGGAGAAAACCGTTGTTCGGGCTGTTCCCGGGGGAGGCTGGGAGGTGGTCTGGTCATTCCAGGTCTCAGGCCAGCAGGTGCGCTGGATGCACGACGATACGCTGGGCCTCGATCCTGGGCAACGGAATGTGTGGGCCTACGCGTCCGCGAACTTGAGCGGCGTCATTTCCCGGCCCTGCGGGGGCGTCTGGGAGCCACCAGACCACGGGCCAGCGGGTCAGCCGCTGACGCGGCCACACAACGAGCGCCGCGCGCAGGCTGAGCTGCGTTTAGCGCTGTACCGGCGCATGGCTCCAGCACACGCGCAGATGCTGGCGCTGGCGCTGATGCACCGGGCCTGTGCGGTGGAGGACGTCCGCTGGAGTGGGTTTACCTGGCGGAAAAATAATTTTGCTCAGTACGCGGTTTACACCGGCCTGCGGGCCTCGATCGACTGGCTGATCACGCTGGCCCCGCTGCACGGCGTCCAGGTGCTGCTCGCGCCCCCTGGGCACTCCACAGCCACCTGTTCGCGTTGTGGCAGGCTTGGTTCCCGTCCGCGCGGCACCACCTTCTCTTGCTCTTGCGGCCACCGGGAACCTGTAGACATCAACGCCGCACGCAACCACCGCCAGCGCGCTCTCGCCGGGCAGGGACGGCGCCCATGACCACTCCGCATCAGGATGCTGTGGCCTGTCTGCTGGCGGGCTGGCCACTGACCCATCACGGCCAGCGCCGGTATCTGGGGTACCAGCTGGTCCAGCGCACGTCTGGGCGTCTGGGCAAAGTGCCGGTCAGGGTCAGCGGCGGCCGCACCTACCCGGTGGACCCACTGGCTGGACACCATCACCTGTTGTTTTCCGAGGCGCTCGAACTGCTGACGGCGGGCCATGTCGACGGTGTCGGCATCGCGCTGTCCGAGGCTGATCCCAAATCCCTGGTTGCGGTGGACCTGGACGATGTGGTGATGGACGGCCAGATCACCGACGAGGCCCGCGCCATCGTCGATCAACTCGACAGCTACACCGAAATCTCGTGCAGTGGACGCGGCCTGCACATCGTCGCCGCTGGATCCTTGCCTGCTGGCCGACGTCGGGGGAACGGCGTCGAGCTGATCTCCAGCGGGTTTTTAGCGTTAACCGGCACCCGCCTGGTCAGCACCCGGCTCGCGGTGATGTCGCGCGGCGCAGAACTCGTGGCGCTACAGGCCCGGCTGGTGGCGCCGGCGAGCTGGGTGCCCCGGGACCGCGCGCAGTCCCAGCCGCTTCCGCTCAACGATCGAGATGTTGTGTATTCCCTGCGCCGGGGACGCGTCGCCTCACAGTTCAGCAGCCTGTTTGACCATGGCGATCTGAGCGCTTACGCCGGCGATCACAGCCGCGCCGACCTGGCGTTGCTGCGACTGCTCAGCGGCCACACCCGTGACCCCGCCCAGCTCCAGCGACTTTGGGCAGCCAGCGCGCTGTACCGGCCAGAACGCTGGAGACGCCGCGCTACACATGACGGCCGCACCTATGCCGAAGCCACCCTCGACCTCATTCTCTCCACCTGAAAAGGAGCATCACCATGACAAAAACCCTTCTTGATTTCGATGAAATCCCACTCTTTCCCAGCCCTGAACAGGCCCGGCGGCTGCTCCGGCTCAGCACCGCCCACAACATCGTGATGACCCTCTGCGCCGAACAGGCACGGCTGCGGCTGAACGGCGAAGCCGTCGCCCTCGCCGCGCTGCTGGGCGGCGAAAACCTCCCCCGACAGACACCGGACGAAGCGGCGACCGCGCTCACGGCGCTTCCCGTGTTGAGTGACGTGCCGGTGGGCTGCGTGGCCTACGCCATTCGCAGCTACCAGGTGCTGATGACCGTGCAGCGCGAGCAGCGGCTCGAAGAACTGCCCGCTGTTCCGGCGCCGTTTCTGGTGGCCGGGGCTGGGCTGATCAGCCGAGTGGCCCACAGTGCTGTGGACGTCTTGGGCGTGGGCACCGTGCCGATGGACCCGGCGGGCGTCCCGGAGCATGCCTGGGAGGCGCTGTTCGGCGCACAGGTTGCGCATTTTCCGGCGACGTCTTGGAGCCTCGATGTTGATCCTGGCCAGGATCTGGCCTACATCCACCACGTGTGGCGCGACGGTGCCATGCACTGGTCCGTGGATTTGATGGTCTGAGTCCCAGGACGGCGCAGGAGCGTCCGTCCTGGGACTCAGCATACCGTCGACTGATTCAAAAATCCATGTTCCACACGGCACAAAGGTGCGGAATCCACAGGGGGATTCCCAGCACCGCGCCTTTTGCCAACCACACCACAGGAGAGCCACCATGTACCAGTACATCCCACAAAATATCCACGCCGGCGACAAAGTCGTCACCCTGATCATCGCGTCCAACCCCTTTCTTTCCAACACATCGACGCTCTTCCCGCCGCGTCTGTTGGGCGTCTACGACAACGAGTCGGCGGCTGTTGCTGCCTACGACGTCTGGTGTGCCGGGTTGGAAGGAACCACTGTGCATCGCCATGATCCCTGGCATAGCTTGGACCTCAAGATTCTGCCCTGCACACTCGCCAACGTACCGGCGCTCGTCGAGGCCGCCACGACAGGACAGGCCGTGTACATCGGCTCGGGGAGGTTGTTTCCCCAGGAAATGGTGATGACCGAGGACACCCTGAAGGCCACCCTCGACTCATTCGGCTGGGAGAAGAAAGGTGACCAGAGCGGCACATGGCGGTCCATGAACCCCAACGAAGTCGAATTTTATGTTCGCAAATTCATTCAGGAAATCAGCGAGGACGTGCTTCGCATCTTCCGTTGACGTTGCTGGGCGCCACGCGCTGCGGGTGGGCAGTGCGGTGGGCTGGGCCCCTTCGGAAACCCGCTGGTGTCATACGGACTCCGATTAATTTCTTGACAGAGGCCACCAGTGAAAGAGGGTCTGCTGGGAGAGGAGGTTCGGCTGGGTTTCGAGCCAGGCACACTGCTGGCCCAGGGTATCGGTGAAGTCATCCATCGTTTCAAACCAGCGGTTGGCAACCGTGGCGTCGGTGAGGTCCCACAGGCGCTCTACAGGTTGCAGTTCTGGTGAGTACGCGGGCATGGTGATGGTCTGAATGCCGGGGGGATGTCCCTCCAGCGGAGGGACATGAAAGCCTGCACCGTCTTCAACGACCAGCACGCAGTGCTGCTCACTCG
>NZ_JNIV01000085.1 GCF_000701405.1 Deinococcus marmoris DSM 12784 | reverse complement strand
ACTCAGGGCAAGCCTGGCACGATCAATACAGCGTTTGTCGAGCGTCTGAATGCAACCCTACGAACGTGGCTCCCAGCACTGACACGACGCTCCCGGCATGCCGGGAGCGATCAGGAGCGACTGGAACGCCATTTCTTTCTGGTTTTGGTGGCCTACAACTTCATCCGTCCCCATCGCTCCCTTCGGCTGCGGGGAGATCGTCGCTGGACCGAGCGAACGCCAGGAATGGCGGCGGGCCTGACGGATCATCCCTGGACGATGGAAGAACTCCTCTTATTTCGGTTGCCGCCTCCTCAAGCCGCTTGACCACGACTCCACGCCGTTCTGTGGTCCTACCCTGGCGATCTGACTTGCGAAAAAATCCGCCCACAGATCGCTAACCTGCTGCTCCTGGGAGTCAAGGCTGCTTGAAAGTTTCCGGACTACTGAATTTGGAAACCTGCTCTAAAAGGCGGGTTTGACAGGCAGCGGCAGCCCCAGCGAGAACGGGCAGCCCCCTCACCACGCCAGCACAACATAAAGAAAAAGGCCCACCGACGCGGGCGGCATACTTGACCGCATGGCATCCAGCGAAACCTTCGGAATCTTCATGGTGTTGCTGGCGGCGCTGTCGTTCGTCAACAGCCGCTACTGGAAATTGCCGCCCACCATCGGCATCCTGATCGGTGGGCTGCTGCTGGCCGGGGGCGTGGCCGCGCTGGACCGGCTGGGCGTGCCGCTGGCCAACCAGTTCCAGGCCACCGTGACCTCGCTGCCCTTCGGCGCGCTGGTCTTCGACTGGCTGCTGGGCTTCCTGCTGTTTGCCAGCGCCATCCAGATCAACGTGCGCCTGCTGTTCGAGCAGCGCCTGTCGGTGATCGCCGTGACCCTGCTGACCACCCTGATCACGCTGCTGACCCTGGGCGGAGGGTTTTATTTTCTGCTCCAGTGGGCGGGGATGCCCGTGCCGTGGGCGGCGGCGCTGCTGTTCGGGGCCATCGTCGCCCCGACCGATCCGGTGGCGGCCCTGCCGCTGCTCAAGGCCGCAAAAGTGCCGGACAAGGTGGAGTCGCTGATCGCCGGGGAATCGCTGTTCAACGACGGTGTGGGCGTGGTGGCCTTTACCGTGCTGGTGTCCCTGCTCCCGCCCAACCCGCAGGACGTGACCCTGGCCAGCACGCTGCTGCTGTTCGGGCGCGAGATGCTAGGCGGGCTGGTGCTGGGCGCGGCGCTGGGCTGGGTGGCCTTCGCCTTCATCCGCCGCACGGCGCTGGACGAGAACACCCGGCTGGTCATCTCGCTGGCGCTGGTGGTGGGCGGCAGCGCGCTGGCCGGACAACTGGAGGTCAGCGCGCCCGTCACGGCGGTCATGAGCGGCCTGACGCTGGTGGCGCTGCTTCAGGTGGTGCGCCGCAAGATTCAGACGGCGGCCCAGACCAGGGAGGTCTTTGCCCGCTGGGAAAACCAGAACCGTGCGCGGCTGGACGCCATCCACGATCACCTCTCCACCTTCTGGAATTTCGTGGACTACCTGCTGAACGCCGCGCTGTTCACGCTGATGGCCTTCGAGATCCTGAGCCTGAACCTGGGCTGGCCCCTGCTGGCGCTGCTGCCTGCCGTGATCGTGCTGGGGCTGGGCGCGCGGGCGCTGGGCGTGTGGCTGCCGGTCACGCTGCTGAAACGGCGCGACACCTTTCCGCCCTACACCCGCCGCCTGATGATCTGGTCCGGCCTGCGCGGCGGCGTGACGCTGGCCCTGGCCTACAACGTGCCAGACAGCGAATTCCGCAACACCCTGCTGGTCCTGAGTTACGGTGTGGTGATCTTCAGCCTGCTGGTGCAGGGGCTGACCATCCCGAAACTGGCCCGGCGGGCAACGGCGGCGGCGGAAACGGGTTATACAGACTCTGATTGAAAGGTGTTGGAAACACCTGGAAATCCGAACGGGACTCGTAGAGCTGCGCCGCAGAGGAGCAGCGTCCTCATGGGCGTCTGTCCGCGACGAGAGTGAATAGGAGAAAAAAGGGTTCCGGGCGTGGAGTGCAGAAATCGGCGCTGTCCCGGTTTCTGCACGAAACAGACGGAATCCGTTTTAGAGGCTGACCGGATACGCCAGCGTTCCCTCATAGATCGCCCGGCCCACGATGGCCCCCTGGATGCCTTCCTCGGCCAGCAGGCGCACGTCATCCAGATTGGCAACGCCACCGCCCACGATCAGGGTATTGATCCACAATTGCCGCACCTCGCGCATCAGCTCGCGGTTCAGGCCCTTGAGGGTGCCGTCACGGGTCACGTCGGTGAAGATCAGGGTTTCCAAACCTACATCGGCCAGCCGGGGCGTCAGCTCGGCCACCCCTATGCCGCTGCCCTGCGCCCAGCCGTGGGTGGCGACTTCCAGCCCGCGTGCGTCCAGGCTGACCACCACGCGCTCGGGGCCGTGCGCAGCGATCAGTTCGGCCACCAGTTCAGGATTTTTTACAGCGGCGGTGCCGATCACCACCCGGTCCACGCCACTTTGCAGCAGCGCCTCGGCCCCGGCGCGGTCCCGGATGCCGCCGCCCACCTCCACGGGCACGCCCAGTTCCGCCACGATCTGCGCGATCACCGCGCGGTTCTCGCCGCGCCCGGTGGCAGCGTCCAGGTCCACCAGATGCACCAGCCCCGCACCCAGGCCGACCCAGTGGCGCGCGGCCTCCAGCGGCGACTCGAAATACACGGTTTCGCGGTCAGGATCGCCCTCGTACAGGCGCACGGCGCGGCCCGACTGGATATCCACGCAGGGAATGATGAGGGGCGCGGCGGGGACAGGGCTGGAGGCAGTCATGGCAGGCAGCATAGCGAGGCGCGGGTGGGCCGCGCTCAGGGCCGCAGTCAAGCCGTCTAACGGTCAGCCTGCAAAAGACAGAGCTTCAGCATCTGGGTGGCCCGCCTTCGGCGCTGGGGCGGCTCGCCTGCCGCATCTCCCGCTGAGCGGCCCCACCCCGTTCACCTCTCCCAATCCATGCTCTAGACTGCCGCCCAGAGTGAGAATCGGGATCATTACCGCGACCTATCTGCCGTCCCGCAACGGGGTGGCCACCAGCACGGCGCTGTACGTGCGCGGTCTGCGGGAGCGCGGTCATGAGGTCCGCGTGTTCGCCCCGCGCCATCCGCTGATGCCCGCCCGCGAGGACGGCGTGTACCGCCTGAACAGCTCGTTTCTGGGGGCGCGGGCGCTGGGCGCTCCGGCGGATTACCCGGTGCTGCTGGCCCCCGGCCCCCTGCTGACCTCCCGCCTGCCGCTGCGCGATCTGGACGTGCTGCACACCATGCACCCGTTTCTGGCGGGGGGACTGGCGCTGAAATGGTCCCGGCTGTCGGGCGCTCCGGTGGTGTTCACGGCGCATACCCAGTACGACGAATACCTGCACTACACACCCATGCCCCCGCGCCTGGGCCGCGCCATGCTGCGCCCGCATGTCAGCGCCTTTGCCCGCCGGGTGGACGCCGTGCTGGCTCCGGGCCGCGCGATGGTGCAGATGCTTCACGGCTACGGCTACGCAGGACACGTCGAACTGTTTCCCAATCCCGTCGATCTGGCGGCGTTCCAGGCCGCAGACGGGGGGGCCTTCCGGGCCGAACACCACATCCCCCCGGACGCCCCGCTGGTGATGTACCTGGGCCGCCTGGCCCCCGAGAAGAATCTGGAGGTGATGATCCGGGCCTTCGATCAGGCGCGGGCCAGCCGCCCGGAATTGCGACTGCTGGTGGTGGGCGACGGCCCCAGCCGCCTGTCTGCGGCCAGGGACGCCCCGGAGGGCGTGAGATTTACCGGCCCGGTCCCCTACGCCCGCGTGCCCGAAGCGCTGGCCGCCGCCGACGCCTTCCTGACCGCCAGCACCAGCGAGGTCCTGCCCATGAGCATGATCGAGGCGCTGGCGGCGGGCGCGCCGCTGGTGGCCGCCCACAGCCCCGCCGCGCTGGACCTGATCGAGGAGGGCGTCAACGGCACGGTGCGGGAGGCCACCCCGCAGGCCCTGGCAGACGGCCTGCTGTTCGCCCTGCACCCGGACCGCCTGGGCGCGTTGCAGGCAGGGGCGCGGGCCCGCGCCGCCCAGTACGATCTGCCCGTGCGGACGCAGGCGCTGGAAGAGATTTACGGGCGGGTGCGGGCAGGCCACCGCAGACAGAAACCCTGAGCAGGTGAAACGACGGGTTCCGCCCACTGCCCCGCTCCGTGAATTACGCTGAGGGCCGATGCGTCCTCCATCCGACAAGCCGCCCACGGTGCTGCTGATTGCGCCCGACACCCGCCCGCAGACGCTGGAGCTGCCCGCGCAACTTGCCAGGATGACCGGGGCCGCCGTGCGCGTGCCGCCTGCCGGGGCGCTGCCAGATTTCTTCACGCCGGGGAACATGGACCTTCTGGGGGACTGGCTGCTGGGGGAGGCGGGTCAGGCGAACATCCTGATCGTCTGCCTGGAAACCCTGTGCCTGGGCGGCATGATTCCGGCGCGGCGCGTGTCGGATTCGCTGGAGGCAGTGCTGGAGCGGCTGGCCGTGCTGGCCGAGGTCAAGCGGAGTAAGCCGGACCTCCAGATTTACGCCTTCGGGGTGATCGTGCGGGTAGCCCACGACAACGATCCACACGAGGAGAAACCGTATTACGGCCAGTGGGGGCGCGAATTGCGGGCCTACAGCACGGCATTTGACCGTCACGCCCGCCACGGCGCGGCAGAGGCTGAAGCTTTGGAAGCAGCCCGCGCCGCCCTGCCCGCCGAGATTCTGGCCGACTGGCTGGGCACCCGCGAACGCAACCGCGCGCTGCATCTGGCCGCGCTGGACCTGCTCGCGGCGGGCGTACTGACCCACCTGTGCCTGACGCTGGACGACACCACGCCGTACGGGCTGGCCGCCTATGACCGCCACTTGCTGGAAGCGCGGGCCGACGAGCTGGGTGTCTGGGACCGCCTGGACCTCTACCCCGGTGCGGACGAGGTGCCCTGCACGTTGCTGGCACGGGCGCTGGCCCCGCAGACCGCGCGTGTGTGGGTGCGCTACAGCGGTCTGAGCGGCGCGGGCGCAGAGATGATCTACGAGGACCGCCCCGCCGGGGAACTGGTCCGCGCCCACCTGCGGGCGGCAGGCTGCGTGCTGGCCGACACGCCGCGCGAGGCCGACTTCGTGCTGGCGGTCAATACCCCCGGCACCCGGCAGGCCAACCATCAGCCGGATTTCGCCACGGTGGACACGCCGCACCGTCACCTCCCCGCCTTCGTGGACGCGCTGCGGGGCGATCTGGAGGCCGGGCGCACGGTCTCGCTGGCCGACATCGCCTATCCCAACGGGGCCGAGCGGCGGCTGTGGACCTTGATCCAGGGGCTGCCACTGGCGGGGCTGGCAGGCTTAAGCGCCTGGAACACGGCGGGCAACACGCTGGGAACGGCCATCGCGTTCGGCAAACTCGCGGCGCTGGGAACGGACCGGGCGGCCCATGCCGAAGCACTGTTCGCGCGGATGGTGGACGACGTGCTGTATCAATCCTTTGCCCGATCAGAGGTGCGGGAGCGGCTGAGCAATCCCAGCCCCTTCGATCTGGGCGAGCAGCGGGAAGCGGCAGAGGCCCACCTGCGAGAGATCATCACGCCGCGCATCGAGGCGCTGTGGCAGCGGCATTTCTCTGGGCGTGGGCTGGAGCTGGCAGTGGGCGCGGCGCATCTGGCGTGGCCCCGCCTTTTCACCGGAGTTTTCCCGCTTCAGGTCACGGCGTCCAGAATCGACGGACACCCAGCCACTCCGGCAGGCGATGGTCCATTTGTATGACGCGTGGCAGACCGCCGTGTGTAACTTTGGGGCCATGAGTGACCGTCTGGCCCTGCCCACTGCCGCCGCCCTGGCCTTCCTGACGCTGGCGCTGTGGCTGTACCTGCTGCTGTTCCAGGCGGCGGGGGTGCAGGTGGCCAACCGCAGCGGCGCGGTGATCGGCGGCCTGACCGTCTGCCAGAGCGGCGGCGACTGCCTGCACCGCGAGCATCTGTGGCCGCGCCAGATCTGGCGCATTCCGCTGGAAAAGGTCCAGGCGAATCAGGTCAGACTGACCGTGCAGGAGGCGGGCGGCCAGCGCCAGTCGGCTTCCCACTCGCCGAAAACCGCCGGAAGCCGCCCGTCCTTTGTGGTGGGCCAGGGCGGACGCATCGAGGTGCAGTGAGGCTGGGCTTGATCGGCGGGGCACAATAGGCCCGTGAGCGAACCTCGCCCCCGCACCCCCCTCTTCTCTGCCGGTTCAATCGTCCGCAAACGGCCCCCGGCCACCCCGGCGCGGCTGGCGGTGGGCGCGGTCCTGTTCGGGCTGTGCGCGCTGGGTGCGTGGCTGACCATTCCCCGCCCGGATGTGCGTGTGATCAACGCCAGCGGTCAGATCGTGACCGTTTCGGTGCAGGGGGGCGGGGGAGCGGCCACGCAAAAGCTAGGCGTGGACCGTGTCTGGGCCGTCAAGCAGGACTTTGCGCCGGGTACACTGCGGTTTCAGGTCAAGCTGCCGGATCGGCCTGGGGTCAGTACCACCCTCGCCACGTCCACCCTGCCCGTACGCGTGGCGATTGCCGAGGACGGACGGATCGCGCCCCGCTGAACGACTTTGCATTTGCCATGTTTGCCCTTAGGAACACCCATCTCGCAACAGCCCATCTCGACTGGATCGCAGCGCCTGAAAAAGCTTCCCTGTCCGTTCTGACGGGCGTGTTAGCCTCTGCCTCAAGCACAAGGAGGCACACATGACGGACACACTTGCAGGCGGTTTTCTGCCCTTCGAGCATGAACCCTATTTCAACTTCGCTCAGCCGGACGTGGCGGAAATGCAGCGGACGGCCTTCCAGCAGGTGCGCGGGAAGTACGTCGGGCAAACCTTTCCCCTGTACATCGGCGGCGAGCAGGTAGAGGGCGGCGAGACCTTCGGGGTCCCCAACCCCGCCGACACGCGCGAGACCGTGTGGCACTTCCCGAAAGCCACGCCCGAGCAACTGGAAGAGGCCATCGCCGCCGCGAAAACAGCCTTCGAGAGCTGGCGCTTCAGCGATCCGCTGCAACGCGCCACCATCTTCAAACGGGCCGGGGAACTGCTACGGGCGCGGCGCATGGAATTCAACGCGGTCATGACGCTGGAAAACGGCAAGAACTGGCCCGAGGCCGACGGCGAGGTGGCCGAATCGGTGGATCACTTCGAGGTCTTTGCCCGCGAAACCCTGCGCTGGGCGGCGGGCAAGCCGGTCTATCCGATGCCCGACGAGCATGTCACCACCGTCTACGAGCCGATTGGCGTGGTGGCCTGCATCAGCCCCTGGAACTTTCCCAGCGCGATTCCGCTGGGCATGGCGCTGGGCGCGATCGCGGCGGGCAACACCGTGATCTGGAAACCCGCCAGTGAAACGCCCCTGAGCAGCCTGCTGATGGTGGAACTGCTGTATCAGGCCGGACTGCCCAGGGGCGTCATCCAGTTCCTGACCGGCACCGACGACGTGCTGGGCGATCCGCTGGTGGACCACAAGGACATTCGTATGGTGGCCTTTACCGGCAGCCGCGAGATCGGGTGCCGTATTTTCGAGCGCGCCGCGAAGGTACAGCCTGGCCAGAAGTGGCTCAAGCGCGTGATGGCCGAGATGGGCGGCAAGGATCCCACGGTGGTCTGCGCCGACGCCGATCTGGAAGCCGCCGCACTGGGCATCGTGCAAAGTACGTTTGGCTACGCGGGCCAGAAGTGCAGCGCGTGCAGCCGCGTGATTGCCGAGGAAAGCATCTATGACAGCCTGCTTGAAATGGTCACGAAACTGGCGGCAGAAGTGAAAGTCGGCCTTCCCGAAGACAACGCGCCCCTCGGCCCGGTGATCAGCGCGGGCAGCGCCGAACGCATCATGAAGTACGTGGAAAGCGGCAAGAAGACGGCCCGGCTGGTGCTGGGCGGCGAACGCGCAGATGTGGGCGAACGCGAGGGCGGTTATGTGCAGCCCACCATCTTTGCCGACGTGGACAGCAGCGATCCCCTGTTTCAGGAGGAAATCTTCGGCCCGGTCCTGGCCTTCTCCAGGGCGCGTGACTGGCGACACGCCATCGAACTGGCGAACGACTCCGACTACGGCCTGACTGCCGCCTTCTACAGCCGCGATCCGCACAAGCTGGCCGAGGCCCGAAAAACCATGCAGGTGGGCAACCTGTACCTGAACCGCAAATGCACCGGGGCACTGAGCGGCACCCATGCCTTCGGCGGCTACGGCATGAGCGGCACCAACGCCAAAGTGGGCGGCCCCGACTACCTGTTCTGGTTCCTGCAAACGAAGACGATAGCCCAACGCTACTGATCTCGAACTGGGAGGGCAGGCGTCGGCAGTGGCGTCTGCTCTTTTCCTTGACCCGAACAAATAGACGCTCGGAACGGGCTGGTGAGGACGGAGGATGCCCAATCTTTCCAACCCACACACATGAAAAGCGGACGCCCGAAAGCGCCCGCAAGAGAAAGAAAAGTTGAGGTCCTGATCAATTGATCAGGGATTTACCAGCGGCTGCCGCCACCCCGGTTTCCGCCGCCCATACCGCCGTTGCCGCCCATAGGGGCAGGTGCAGCGTTGGTCACGACGACGTTCTTGGCCTGTGGGCCTTTGTTGCCCTGACCAGCTTCGACTTCGAATTCCACTTCGTCGCCTTCGTTGAGCTTGCGGAAACCGCCGCTCTGAATGGCGCTGTAGTGCACGAACACGTCGGGGTTACCCGGATGCTCGATGAAACCGTAGCCTTTCTCAACGTTAAACCACTTTACTCGTCCTTGAGCCATAAATCTCCTTGCATCTCCAGGTCCGCCGCCCGGTAAGCCGCCCTCTGGGCTGCAACCGCACAATGGCGCGGGGCCTGAGACCGCCGTAGTATCGCACGTCCTGCCTGTTAAATGTAGAACCATGAAGATCTTGAAGGAACGCTGGAACGCTGGGTCGCCCTCCAGGCGCAGCCCAGGCGCACTTTTGAACCGGGTCCAAAGCGAGTGGGGCCGAATCATCCTGAGCTGATGACCTCAGTTTAGGCAGTTGCCAGGACGGGCAGTTGGGCGACGGGTGCTACCCTGAACACGACTTCATTGTAATTTGCCTGGGGCGGGGCCGATACGGTTCGCTGGCCCGGCCCCGGAGGAACACATGCCGCTCTACGCTCTCGACGGACGCTCTCCCCAGGTGGACGCCACCGCATTCATCGCCCCCAGCGCCGACCTGATCGGACAGGTTTTTATTGCCGAACAGGCCAGCGTCTGGTTTGGCGCGGTACTGCGCGGCGATATCGAGACCATCACGGTGGGGGCGGGCAGCAACGTGCAGGACGGCGCGGTGCTGCACACGGACGCCGGGCATCCCTGCGTGCTGGAGAGGGGCGTCACGGTGGGTCACCGGGCCATTGTCCACGGCGCGGTGTGCGGGCCAGGCAGTCTGGTGGGCATGGGCGCGGTGATGCTCAGCGGCTCCAGCCTGGGTGCGGGGGCCGTGCTGGGCGCAGGCGCGCTGCTGCCGGAAGGCGCACATGTCCCAGACGGTATGCTGGCGCTGGGCGTTCCCGCCCGCGTGGTGCGGCCTGTTTCCCAGGGAGACCACGCCGCCCGCTACGTTCAGAATGCGGCCCGCTACAATGGACAGCTTCAGATGGTCCAGCCCAGTGTGGCAGCTTTTCAGGAGGACCACAGCCAGGTTCTCGCGTCCGGCAAGTAGTTCAGTTCTCCCGTCCGGCAACTGGGCCGTGGAGAGTCAACCCCGACAAATCGGGCGCAGCAAAGCGCCCTGAAGCCCCGAAGGAACTGGTGGAACATCTGTGACCGACGATCCCAATTCACCCCGGAAGCCGCAGCGTTCAGAAGCCCAAGATTCACAAGGCTCTGAAACGCCGCGCCCGGCACAGCAGAAGCCCGAGCCGACGCCGACGCGGTCACCGTCTGGACGCCGCACCGCGCAGGGGTCCAGCCAGCCTCCTCAGCAGCCTCAGACGCAGGAGGCAGCCGCTCCGACTGCGCCTCAACCTCAGCCTGCTCCGGCTTCCCCGGAATCCGCCCCGGTACCCACCATCCGGGTCACACCCTCGCCGCAGGCCATGTCGCCCCAGCCCGCCGCCGCACAGATGCCCACTGCACAGCCTCCTGTTGTACAGACTCCCGTTGCACAGACTCCGGCAACGCAGACCCCGACTGCGCCCGCCGAGGAGCTGGCCGAACTGGTCCCGGAGCTGACGCCCATGTTCCCCGGCGCGTCCCCGTTTCTGGCGCGTTTCCTGCCACACTCCGCGCCCACCTACGCAGGACTGAACGAGAGTTTCTGCGATCTGCACGCCTTTCTCAAATTCCTGCACGAGCATTCCTGGTATGGCTACCTGTACGCCGTGCTGGGCGATCAGACCGCCTACGTGCTGCTGTTCGAGGGCCGCACCGTCACGGCAGCCGCCGCCAGCGCCACCGGGGAACAGGCGTTGGGCGAACTGCTCAACCTGTACGAACAGGGCGCGTCATTGAGCGCCCACCCGCTGAGTCCGGTCTACGCCCACGTCCTGAGCGGCATCGGTTCGCGAGCCTGGAAATTCAACCTGACCGAGGACTTCACCGGTCTGCACGCCCGGCCCACCGGGGCCATCTTCTACGCGCGCGGCGAGATCGTCGCGACGCTGCCCGCCACCCTGCCCTACGAGGGCGCGTTCCCGGCCCCTCTGCGCCCGCAAACCCTGATTCTGCCGCGCAGTCTGGCGGGCTGGGCGCACCACCATTACAACCTGACCCTGCGGGGCCGCGACGGCATGAACGCCATCACCGACGTGTATCACGTCTTCAGGGGCGAGTACGGCGAGGCGGGCCTGACCTTCCTGCGGGCGCTGGGCGAAAAGCTGACCCCCGCCGAATACGCCATGCGCTCGGACGCCGCGCTGCACGATCTGGAGCCGATGGTTCACAGCTTCGTGAAAACCGGGTACGTCCGCGAAGTGTAGGCAGGGAAGCTCAAAGAAGTGGGGCGAGGAATAGCATCCTCGCCCTTTTTGCTGCTCCGGTCAGTTGGCGGGCTGCCGCCCATATCCTTCCGAAGCTGGGGGAAGGTGGGATGCGCCGCCCACGTCGTCCTCGCTGAGCATCCACAGCCTGTAGGCCGCGCCGTCGTCCAGCGCCTGCGCGGTCGGCAGCGTTTCGCGCGATTCCACGAAGTAACGTCCCGAGACCATCACGGGGTCCGCCGCCAGATGAATGCTGGTCTGCGCGCCCTGCTGCGGGGTCAGGCCCAGGCGGCTGCCCAGCGAGAACAGCGGATTGTCCTGCCCGAAGCCGGTGGAGACAAAACCGGGGTGCAGCGCATTGGCCTGGAGCCACGGGTTGCGCCGTGCCAGCTCGCGCGTGAACAGGATGTTGGCCAGTTTGCTCTGGCCGTAAGCAGCCCAGCCGCTGTAGCCGCGCCGGAACTCTGGATCGTCAAAACGGATGCGGCCCATCGCGTGCGCGCCCGAGGATACCGTGACTACCCTGGGGGCCTGGCCCGCCCGCAGCAGCGGCAGCAGCTCCCGCGTCAGCAGGAAGGGGGCGAGGTGGTTGAGTGCCCAGGTCAGCTCCACACCTTCGCGGCTTTCCTGACGCTTCGTGTAGAAAGCCCCGGCGTTGTTCACCAGCACGTCCAGGCTACCCATGCGGTCGCGGAATTCGGCGGCCACCTGCCGCACCTGCTGCATTTCCGCGAGGTCCGCGATCAGCGTTCCAGCAGCCCCGATCTCGGCGGCCACCCGCGCCGTCTTCTCCGGGTTGCGGCCCAGCACCGTCACGGCGGCCCCCCGCCGCGCCAGTTCCCGCGCCGTCTCCAGCCCAATGCCGCCCGTTGCGCCCGTGACCAGCACGGACCTTCCTTTCATGCTCTGCATTCCCTGCGTCGTGGTTGCGGTCATCGGTCCAGCATACGGGGCGGGCAGGGGCAGAACCGGGTGTCTGCACGCCAGATGAACGCCGGGGCCGCGCACCCCAGCCAAAAGAAAGGACCCGATCCTTTTTCGATCCGGTCCCCCTGGGCGCTGTGGACTTCACCCGGCCCACCTTTAAGTTGTGCGCTGTGATGTCATAGTAAACGATTTCATGTCACAGCACTGTCACCGGACGATGAGAGACCGCAGAGTTTCTCTTGGTCTGGGGCAAAGATTGAGAAAAGGCCGGGGCAAAACCAGGCTGGCCTCCTGGCCATCTGCTATGGTCGGCAGTTCTTACAAGATTAGATGACCTCACGGTAAGCCACGCTCTCGCTGCGGTTCTGCAACTCGCTGCGCAGATATTGCAGACGCGGATGCTCCAGCCGGGGATCGTTCGCCAGAATGTGCTTGGCCAGTTCGCGGGCGCGTTCGATGACCTCGGTATCATTGGCAAGATCGGCCAGCCGCAGATCGGGGATGCCGCTCTGACGGGTGCCGCGCAGCTCGCCGGGACCGCGCAACTTCAGGTCTGCCTCGGCAATCACGAAGCCGTCAGTGGACCCCTCGATGATCTTGAGGCGCTTGCGGGTCTTCTGGCTGTGTTCCCCGGCGATCAGCACGCAGTAACTCTGCTGGCTCCCACGCCCTACCCGGCCCCGGAGCTGATGCAACTGCGCCAGCCCGAAGCGCTCAGCATTCTCGATCACCATGACCGTGGCGTTCGGCACGTCCACGCCCACCTCGATCACCGTGGTAGACACCAGAATGTCGAACTCGTGGGCGCGGAAGCGTTCCATCACGTAGTCCTTCTCGGCGGCGCTCATTCGCCCGTGCAGCAGGTCAATCCGGGCTTCGGGCAGGATGGTCTTGAGGTCCTCGGCCAGTTGGGTGGCGGCCAGCAGCTCCAGCGTGTCGCTTTCCTCGATCAGCGCCGTGACCACGAACGCCTGCTGGCCCTCGCGGATCTGCTTCATCACGAAGCCGTACGCCTGCACGCGGTGAGTATCCTGGAGCAGTTTGGTTTCGATGGGAATGCGTCCCGGCGGCAGTTCGTCGATGACGCTCAGCTCCAGGTCGCCGTAAGCGGTCAGGGCCAGGCTGCGCGGAATGGGGGTGGCCGACATGACCAGCACGTCCGGGCGGCTGGCGAGCAGCTTGCGCCGCTGCTGGACGCCGAAGCGGTGTTCCTCGTCCACCACCGCCAGACCCAGGTTATCGAAGCGCACATTCTCCTGAATAAGGGCCTGGGTGCCCACCACCACGTCCACGTCGCCCTCCGCGATGCGGGTGTGCATTTCCAGTTTGTCTTTCGGGGTCATCGCGCCGATCAGCAGGCCCACTCGCACATCCAGTTGCCCCAGGTAGCCACGCAGGTTGGCGTAATGCTGCCGCGCCAGGATCTCGGTGGGGGCCATCAGCGCACCCTGGTAGCCGTCGCGCACGGCCAGATACAGCGCGCAGGCCGCCACCGCCGTCTTGCCGCTGCCCACGTCACCCTGGATCAGCCGGGCCATCTGCTGATCGCCGCGCATATCGTCGGTGATTTCCAGCAGAACGCGGCGCTGGGCATTCGTGAAGCGGAAGGGCAGGGCGGCCTCGAAGCGGTTGATGTCGTCACCTTTGGCCTGGAAGCGTTTGCCCTGCAACACCGAGTCCTCACCCTGAAGCAGCATCCGCAACTCCAGAAACAGGTACTCGTCGAAGCGCAGGCGGGAGGTGGCCCGGCTCAAATGCGCCTCGTCACTGGGAAAATGCTGGCCCCACAGCGCGTCGGCCAGATCGGTGATGCCGTACTTCTTGCGCCAGTGGACCGGCAGGTAATCGTCCAGCGGCGCGGCCCCCAGCGCCCGGAAGGCCGCGCGGCGCAGAAATTCCTGCGAAATCCCGTCCTTGGCGTCGTACACGCCCACGATGCGCCCGGTGCTGAGGCTGTCCTGGGCATTGTCCAGCGTCTCCAGATGCTCCACGCCCAGTTGCACGCTGCGGCCAAACTTCTTGACCCGCCCGGTCAGCACCAGCGCCGCGCCCTCGCGCAGTTGTTTTTCCACCCACGGCTGGTTGAACCACGTCGCCTTGACCCGCCCGCCCGACGGCGTTTCCAGCGTCACGTCGATGACCAGCATGCCGGGACGCGGGCTGCGGCGCGACTTGGCCACCACCCGGCCCTCCACCGTCACCTTCTGGCCCTCCTCCACATCCGACAGATCGGGCAGGGCGCGGCGGTCCTCGTGGCGGTGCGGGTAGGCGTGCAGCACGTCGCGCAGTGTGTGCAGGCCCAGCGTCTGCAATTTACGCGCTCCGCCTGGGCCAGTGTCCAGCCGTGCCAGAGGGGCGTCGATGGGCAGGCGTTCGCCAGGGGCGGCGGTGGGCACAGCCTGCCGGGCGGCGGGACGCGGGGCGCGCGCAGGTTTGACTTTCTCCCCATCCGAGAGGGCCGCCAGCGCCGTTTTCAGAACCTCCTCGCGCTCGCCCACGCTCAGTTCGCCGTAGCCGCCCAGCACCTCGCGGATTTTGGGGAAGGGGTTGCCCAGCGGCGAGGCCAGCAATTTGTCCACGCCCCCGGCCACCACGCGGTTCTGACACCCGGCGGCCAGTTCGGCGGCCAGCGGACGCCTCAGCCGTTCACGCAGTTCTGCCACTGTTGCCATGTCCACCTCCCCCGGATCAAACCGCCGGGCCGCAGGCTAGCAGAGGCGCGGGCGAACGTCCGTGACGCGCTTCGCGGTGCGGCAGAGATGGCCTGGGAGTCAGCTCAGCCGTGTTCCGGCAGCCGGGCCAGCGCGTGCCGGGCGCGGGCCACCTTGAATTCCATCTGGGTGTCGAATTCGTAGGGCTCGTTCATCAGAAACCAGTACAGGTCATGCAGGGTGGTCAGGGCCAGATAGGCGCGGTAGCGGGTCAGGGTGGCGGGGGCGCGGTCCGGCAGGAAGCTCAGGGCGGCCTCCAGACTGCGCCCGGCCCCGAGCAGGTCCAGCGTGCCGGTCTTGAGCAGCGCCAGATCACGCAGGGGATCGTCCCAGTCCGCCCGCGTCCAGTCGATCAGCAGCACTTCCTCCGCCTGACCCGCACCCTCCTGAGCGGAACGCGCCGCGTCTGGAGCGTCCGTGATCAGGATGTTGTCGTGCCACATGTCCAGGTGGCAGAAAACGGCTTTCTGATCCAGCAGCCCGCGCTCCAGCGGCAGCTCCACCGCCCCGAACAGGTCCGAGAGCGGATAGGCGGCCAGGGCGCTACGGAAGCGCATCAGGCGCTCGCGGACCCTGTCCAGATCGACACGCCCCCCCTGCTGGCTGTGCAGCGTGGCCACGATCTGGCGCAGGTGGGGCAGGGCGCGCGGCACGTCGGCGGCAGCCAGCGGATGACCCGCGAAACGGCGCATGATCAGCGCCTCTACCCCGTCGGCCTCTGTGACGCCCAGCAGCCAGCCGTCCATGCCCGCCTGGAGCATATTCCGGGCCTCGGTGCGGTGCTGGCCCTTAGTGCGGTTGCGGTAGACCTTGACCACCGCCGCGCCGTCCTGGGTGGTGTACACGCGGCTCTGCATCCCCGAATCCATCGGCGTCAGGGGACCGTAGCGGGCCTCCAGTTCCGGGAAGTGCTGGTGCCCCGCCGTGCCGGAAGGGGTGGAACGCAGGGTCACGCCCGTTTCACCGGAGCGGCCCGTCTCTGAATACACGGATTCCAGGCACGCGAATTTCAGATAAGCAGATTTCAGACACGCAGATTCTGGACAGACGAATTCTGGACAGACAGGCCCTGGCCAGACCGTTCATTTTGCAGGCGGCTCGGCGCTGACCTTTTCCATCAGACCGACCAGCCGGGGGTCCAGCCCCTTGCCCGCCTGACCGCGCAGCCGTTCGGGATCGCCCAGCCGCACGTAGGCGTTGGCGACGGCCAGAATGCGGGCGTACAGCGGAATGTCCTCGCCGGTCAGCTTGTCGGGTTCGCCCTGACCGTCCCAGCGCTCGTGGTGGTGGCGCACGGCCTTCTGCGCCTGCGCCAGGTGCGGCACGCCGTGCAGGAAATTCGCGCCGACCTGCGGGTGGCCCTTCTCGCCGTGGATCTTGCCCAGATCGTGCAGGGTGGCGGCGAACCACAGCTCGTCCAGTTCGCGGTCAGCCAGACCCACGGCGCGGCCCAGTTTCACGCTGGCCTCTGCGACAGCCTGGGCATGCCCCAGCCCGTCGAATTCCTGGCTCTCGAAGGCCTCCACCACCGCGCTGCTGACCTGCCGCGCGGTCAGTTTCCATTCCTCGCGGCTTTCCAGCAGCCCCAGCAGCGGCGCAATCGCGGTGGCCCAGCGCGTGACCAGTTCCTGCGCGGCGGTCCCGATGTCCTCCGAGGAGTTGCGGTCCAGCACCAGCGCGCCCAGATTGCGCCCCCGGTCATTGACCGGCACCACCAGCGACAGCGCCACGTCCCGCATCCCGCAGGTATCCAGGATGCCGTGCAGCTCCGGCGGATTGGCCGCGTACAGTTGGCCCGCGCCGTCACTGAGAACCCGGGTGCGTGGGGTGGTCCAGGGGCCGGACAGCGGCGTGCCGACCAGCGCCTTGGGGTAGCCGAACACCGCCGCCACCCGGTCCTGCGCCGCCTTATCTGACGCGGCCCGGTCCTGGCCCTGTGCCCGGTGCGTCACGGCGTAGCCGCGCAGGTTGCCGCCCAGCAGAAAACTGGCGTGGCTCAGCGCGCCTTCCAGCACGCCTTCATGGGTAGGCCGCGCCAGCAGATCGTTCAGCACGCGCACAGCCTCCATATCGCCCGCAGGAGCGCTGGAATTGGGAACGCGCGCCTCGGCGGACGCGAGCGGGGGCGGCTGGGGGGGGCGGGGGCGTCGGAACACGGTGAGGGCAGTATAGCCGCGTCTCAGGGAAAGGGGAGTGAAACATCTGCCAGACGGAACAGACTGGGCCAGATCACCTTCGCAATTCAGAAAAGATGCTGTGGGGCACGGAATTTTTCTTTCCCAGATTCGCTGGGGGGAGGGGGGGGTATCCAAACCGTCCGACAAACGAGGGTGATGCTGCACGCGCTCCCCAAGCATCCACTGCACCCTCTCTCTGTCCGGCCATACGCCACCCGGCCTACCCACCCTGCGACTTTCGGCGGATGCGTGGGCCATGGCAGCGGCGCACACTGACATCACTTTCGGGCGGGGCCTTCCACACAGCGGAGAGCATCGACAACCCACTCGCAAAGTTGCTGGCCCTGCCGTCCGAGTGAAGATGGCAGGGCTGTTTTGCATGTGGGCGGCCCGAATCCCGTGCATCACCCCCTTGACCCCGCCGCAGACCGTATGCTGGCGCTGAATGACGTTTACCCCCCGGCCCAGACCCGAAACCTTTAACCCTGCCCGCGAGCTGGCCGTGCGGGTGCTGCTGCGCGTGCTGGCAGGAGAAAGCTTTGCCGCCCCCGCGCTGGACGCCGCGCTGCAACAGGCCCACCTGCCGGGCCGCGACTCGGGGCTGGCGACGCACATCGTCTACGGCACGCTGCGCCACTTTCCCAGCCTGGACACCGCGCTGACCCCCATGCTGACCGGGGACACGCACCCCAAGGTCCGCGCGCTGCTGCTGGCCGGGGCCTTCGAGAAGCTGTATCTGGACACGCCGCCGCACGCGGTGGTCAGCGAGTACGTCAATCTGGCACGCGGCGCACGGCTGGCCCCGCCGGGACTGGTGAACGCCGTGCTGCGGCGGATCGAAGCCCCCGCGCCTTCAGAGGTGACGCGCACCGAACTGCCGGGCTGGCTGGCCGACATCTACCGGACGGTGTACGGAGCCGGGGCGGACGCCATCTTTGCCGATCTGCTGACCCCGCAGCCGTTGTGGCTCAGCGTGTCCGACGCGGGCTTCAAGTCCCTGGAAGCCGAGGGCAGCCGCATGCAGCCCGGCCCCCAGGGGACGGACCGCGTGGAACTGTCACGCCCCCTGCGTGAGACCGAGGCCTTTGCGCGCGGCTGGGCGCAGCCGATCAACCCCGCGAGTCTGGCCTGCGTAGATGCGCTGGGAGATGTGGACGGCCAGCGTGTCCTCGATCTGGCCGGGGGCGCGGGCATCAAGGCTGCCATGCTGGCCGCGCGCGGGGCGCAGGTGACCAGCGTGGACCTGCTGCCCCGCAAGCATGGGCAGGCGCAGGCCAACCTGGAACGCCTGGGCCTCAAGGCCGAATTCCTGACCCACGATCTGACCCAGCCGCTGGACCTTGCCCCCGCCGCCCATGTGCTGCTGGACGCCCCCTGCACCGGCAGCGGCACCCTGCGCAGCCACCCCGAGATCAAGCTGCGGCTGACCCCGGAAGCCATTTCGGGCATGGCGACGTTGCAGGCGCGGATGTTGCCCAACGCCGCAGCGCTGGTGGCTCCGGGCGGCACGCTGGTCTACTCGGTCTGCTCGGTCACGCCGCAGGAGGGGCCGGGGGTGGTGGCCGATTTCCTGGCCGCGCATCCCGAATTCGTGGCCGAGGACGTGCAAGAGGTAGAGGTGCCGCACGTTCCCGCCGGAGACGGCCTGCTGACCGTGCCGGAGGACGGAATCGACGGCTTCTTTATCGCCCGCCTGCGTAGACGCGCCGATTCTTCCATCGGCTAGGCTGGGCCATGACTCCTGCGCGCTGGTTGCTGCCTGTTCTGCTGACCCTGAACGTTTCCGCCCACGCCCAGGCTGCGCCGAACTGCGCGCTGGCGGATATCGTGGACGCCGGCGCGTACGCCACACTGACCATCGACAGATGGAGTGAGGCCGATCAGGACAACGCCTCGTACAACTGGGCCGAATGCCGCGCAGCCCGGTTGAAAAAGGAACTCCTGGCGTTTCCGAAACTCAGCGCCCGCATGGATGGCCTGCGGAAACAGTACCGGGAGATGCGCGCCCTTGAAGGCCAACTGGCAGGCATCCGGGCCGGGGGCGGCACCCTGTACAGCCACGCCGTTCCACGGATGTATCCTGGCCTCGAAGTCCAGTTGCACAGTCTCTCGGCGCTGGCCCGCAGTTCGCTGGGCGCACAGACCGGCCAGCGTTACGGACAGAAGATCGCGCAGGCCGCCACCGAACACATCGCGTATATCGCCGCCCTGCGGGCTTACCAGCCTGCCCCGGGCGAACAATTCAGCGTCTATACCCCCCAGGGATGGCAAGCGGCGGTGGACCGTTACGAGGCACTGGGCCGCGCCGTCATGCAGACGCTGGGCAGCCGGGAAGACGCGGCCACGGCGCTGGGCTACAGCATTCTGGACACCACGACATTCGGGGCCGAAGACCTGTATTGATCAATGGTTCGGACAGTTTTGACCACCCTCAAGCCGCTTTGACCCCCAAATCCAGCGGCCTGGACGGATGTTTTCCTAATTCGGCAAATCGTGCCTGGAGACCTAGATTGCTCAGTATTCGCCACGCAAAGAGCCGGTTGAAGGCCCGCCGCTTGATGTCTTCGTAGGAAGACACCAGTGAAGTGGCCGGGCGACCCTGGAGGCCAGCGGCCTCCAGCAGCACTTCTGCCCGTCCCAGACTGAGCGCGAAGAACGCAGTATTCCAATGGTTCTCCAGAGCCTGCGTCTGA
>NZ_JNIV01000084.1 GCF_000701405.1 Deinococcus marmoris DSM 12784 | reverse complement strand
GGGTCTTGTAGGTGAACGTTCCCGTTCCTGCGCGGCGTCCAGGGGGCTGGGGATCAGCCTTGCGCGTCTCGCGGCTGAACGGCGCAGCATATTTGCTGTGCCTTTTGCGCTCCAGTTCCTCAATTTGCTTTTTCAGACGAGTGTTTTCGGCACGTAGCGCGTGATTCTCGGCTTCCAACTGCTCGAATCTCTCGGTCTGCTGACGGATGATCTCCAGCACATCACCCTCTGTCAGCGTCCCGGCCATGCCCCGATTCTAGCGAATCCTGCCCGGTTCAGGCCACCGGGTCAGGAGCGCTAATCAGATACGAATTTCACAAATCACTCAAGCAAAATGCCTCTCTTGGGAAGTCGCCTGCCAGTACACCTGCATGTCAGATCAAACACATTCTCTGTTCATTCTACGGACATATCAAGCTGGAAAAATTGAAAATCATCCGCAAGGAAAATCACTTTGCGATGCGAACAAAGATGTATATCGCCGCTCTTAAAACTTCATACGAGGAATTACAAAGGCTGAGGCAGCAATCCGAGAATTTTCAAAACTCTGCCGCGTAAGGTCAGTAAGGAATTCAGGAAATACACGATGATGCAGCTCGTTCTCGCTGGGACGCTCCCACTGCTCAGTATCTTCCAGCAGCCGTAAGACCCGATCCAATGGAGGCATACCTATCCCAAACCTCTCACGCCACATAAGCTCTATTCTATCTTCCGGGGCAGACTCCCCGAGCGGAGTATTCGTATCACCCAGACGAGTGTATACAACACCAGCGCGTAGAGTTTTTCCCTTCTCAGCTTTATCGTGCAATAGGAAAAATGGTTTATCTGGACGATTTTTTATTTCAAGGATGTCAAATTCCTTACCATCATGAATTATATTATGCATGATAACATCAGGGAATCTATTTACCCGAGACGCCCTCAATAAATCTTGAATATTCGCATTATTTTTTCTGTTGGCATCGCCAGCAACTCCGTATAAACCCTTAGAGTCGGAGACGCCAAATGTCAAAAATCTATTTTCCTCTGAATATGAATTCAGCAGGCACAAAATATCGTGAACCAATTTTACGTTATTGTCATGAAATTCTTTCTTGAAATCTAAAATCTCTGATTCTGGTTTGAGCAGAAGATTCATAAACGTATCTAATTCCACGCTCAACTCACCGCCCGACAAGCCTTGTACAAATCCCGCCAGTCCTCCCGCTTCTTCGCCACGGTTTCTAGGTATTCGCGCCACACCACGCCGTCCTGCACCGGGTCCTTGACCACTGCGCCCACCAGACTCGCGGCAACGTCGGCGGCGCTCAGTTCGCCGTTGCCGAAGTGGGCGGCCAGACTCAGGCCGTGGTTGACCACGCTGATGGCCTCGGCGGTGGACAGCGTGCCGCTGGGGGCCTTCAGCTTGGTCTTGCCGTCCTCGGTCACGCCGCCCCGAAGCTCGCGGAAGATGGTCACGATGCGCCGAACTTCCTCCAGCGCCGGGGGGGCGGCGGGAATCTGAAGGCTGCTCGCCAGTTGTGCCACGCGTTGCACGACGATTTTCACCTCGTCTTCCAGGCTGTCGGGAACGGGCAGAACCACTGTGTTGAAGCGGCGTTTCAGCGCGCTGGACAGGTCATTGACTCCCCGGTCCCGGTTGTTGGCGGTGGCGATCAGGTTGAAGCCGCGCGTGGCCTGGACCTCAGTGTTCAGCTCTGGCACGGGCAGGGTCTTCTCGGACAGCACCGTGATCAGGGCGTCCTGCACGTCGCTCTGCACGCGGGTCAGTTCTTCCATGCGGGCCAGCTTCCCCGTTCGCATGGCGCGCATGATCGGGCTTTCCACCAGCGCCGCCTCGCTTGGCCCCTCGGCGATCAATCGGGCGTAATTCCAGCCATAGCGGATGGCCTCCTCGCCTGTGCCTGCCGTGCCCTGCACCAGCAGCGTGCTGTCGCCCGAAATGGCGGCGGCCAGATGTTCGCTGACCCAGCTCTTGGCCGTGCCGGGCACGCCGATCAGCAGCAGGGCGCGGTCTGTGGCAAGCGTGGCAACCGCAATTTCCATCAGGCGGCGGTCCCCGACGTACTTGGCGGTGATCTCGGTGCCGTCCTTCAGTTGGCCGCCCATCAGATAGGTCAGCACGGCGTGCGGGCTGAGGTTCCACTGCGGGGGCTTTGGCTTCCCATCGTGGGCCGCCAGGGCGGAGAGTTCGTGGGCGTAGGCTTGCTCGGCGTGCTGGCGCAGGACTTCGGGGGCGGATGCAGTCATGGGGTTTCTCCTTGAGCTGTGGGAAAGTGAATGTTGAAACGGTCCAGCGCGCCCAGGGCCACGTCAGCCACGGCCTCTTCCTGAAGGTACTGACTGACGATGTAACGCAGTTCATATCGGTCAAAGCTGCGCCAGACCCGCTGTTCCTGCTCAAAGTGGGGAACGAAGGTCAGCAGCGTGTCCAGATGGGCGGCGAACCAGCGAAAGAGGTCAGGGCGCGGGCCGCTCTCGCTGGAGGAGAGGGCGCGTTTCATCAGCGGCAGCAGGGGCAACAGGCCATCTGGATCGGCCAGAATCCGCTCGCCCACGGCTATCCAGAAGGCGTCGGGGATATGGGGGTTTCCAGGCAGGTAGTCGCGGTGGTCCGGGTCTTCCAGCAGAACCGGATACACCGCCGGGTCAATGGCGCTCTCGGCCATACGGTTCAACAACCACGAATCCGCACGCTCCAGCAGGGCGCGTGTGATGTCGGGGTCAGCGCAACGCTCCACGAAAACCATGCCCAGCACGTAGCATCCTTGCACCAGCTCCCGTTCCAGCAGGGGCCGCAATTCGGGCAGCAGGGCCGGGACTGCCCGCCTGGCCGCGACGGTCCTCACCTCGTCCGCTGGGTCGCGCAGCAGCGTGTCGGCAATGGCCCCCACAGTGCTGGCCGGTAGGAATTTATGAAATCTGGCGTAGTCATCGGCAAGCAGATCAGCCACGCGCAGACGCACCGTTTCGTCGGGGTCACGGGCGGCGTCCCACAACTCAGCCTCCGTCAGACTGCCTGCCGCCGGAAGCAACCCGGCCAGGGCGCGTAAGGCAGACGCCCGCACCACCGCTTCAGGGTCCGCCAGCGCCTGCCGTTTTTGTGCCGCCGACAGGGTGTCGTGCTGAACGATGTTGGCCCGCACGCCAGCATCTCCGTCCGCATACAGCGCCCGAATCAGCGGGGCAGGTAGAGCGCTGGACCACGCGACTTCCCGGCGTACCCCGGCATCCTGATCGCGGCTCAATGTTTCCAGCACCTGCGGCGGGAGGTTGGAACGGCCCAGCAGCGCGATTTTCACCGTATCGCGCGAATGCACAGACAATCGTTCCAGCGTGGGCGCATCGGTGTGGGGATGCACCGCCACGGCCTTTAACACCGTCCACTGACGGTCTTTACTCAGATGATTCAGCAAGGCGGCAGTGGCCCCCGCATTCGCCGCCACCGCCCGGCGGGTGGGCATGTCGCTGCTTCTTGCCAGCCCCTCCAGCACGGGCAGAGGCGCAGTCTTGTTCTCCGCCACTGCCCGCGAGAGTTGCGGATCCAACGCGGCCAGTTCCAGCAACCGCTGGGCCGATGTGGACTTATGGCGGGCCTCGCGCTTCAGGGCTTGCAGATCGGGAAGATGATTCAGGATCACGGCAATTCTCCTGGAAAGAACACGGCTCAGCGTTCCAGCGCCGTGCGGACCGGACCGTCGGGAATCATCATGGTGGCGTTGCCGCCGTACTGCACGCTCAGCGCTCCCTGATAGCGGGTCACGCCACCCATCTTGCTCAGCGGAAGGCGAAAGCTGCCCTGGGCGTTGACGATGTGCAGCGCGCCGTCCTCCTGGTCCAGGCGGAATTCGGTCACGCCGCTGTTGCGGGCGGTGGTCAGCACCTGGGCCATGCTGCGGCGGGCGTTCCACCACACCAGCAGGCCCAGCACGGCGGCGGCCAGCAGGAAAAAGATGTTGCGGTAATACACCGCCCAGACCATGCCGATCACGGTCAGCAGGGCCAGAGCGATCAGCGGCCACCGAAGCACCCGGCGCTGCATCTGGCGATAGACGCTGGCGACCAGCAATTGGCCGTCGGGAGAGGCCCAGTCCACGGATTGTCGAATACTCATGCCTTCCTCTCTGCCGCAAAATCGGCGTGCATCTGGGCGCGCAGGTCCAGGCTGGCGTGAAGCGTGTCCAGGGTCTGCCGGGCGTAATCGGGGGCGTCGGTGGGCAGCGGTGGGGGGCGCGGGGCGTCCGGCGCAGCGTGGGTCTGGGCCAGTTCCAGCACCTGAATCCACGCAGGATCCCAGTCCGAGTTCTTGTCGTAGGCCGCGTACTGGGACTCGGCTTTGCAGATGGCCCGCCCCAACTGCCTGACCACCTCTGCACTGAGATCAGCGGGCCAGGGCCTCGGCAGGACGCGCAGCAGGGCCAGCACAAGCTGCGAGTCGTGGCCCCGCAACGCCGCGTGCAGTTCGGCCTCGCGGCGCTGTGCCGGAACCAGGGCCAGCAGGTCCGCCCGCCAGTGCTTGAAACTGCCCTTCAGACGGGGCAGCAACAGTTCAGCCAGTTCCGGGAATGCGGGCTGAACCGGCGGGGCTGCCGAGGCGAAAACAGTCCGCACCAGTTCGTCCACCCCTTCAAATTGCGCCGCCAGATTCACCAGCCCAGCAGGGGTCAGGTCAAGGGCGGTCATCAGCGTCACCGGATGCGCGGCGCTGAGCAGGTGGCGCAGGCGTTCGGCAGGGTGCTTCACAGGCTCCAGACCGTCACGTTTCAGATCCGCGTCGGGAGTATCCGGCAGGCTGAGGGTGTATTTGCGCTGACCCGTCAGCTTGCCCAGCAATCCTACTTTTTCCTGCCCCAGCATGGACCCAACGCGGCCTGTCATTCGGAGGTTGTAGGCGCTGTCCGGCCACAGTTGCAACAGGCGGCGGGCCTGAGCGCGCACGTCCTCGCTGCGGTCAGACAGCGTTTCTTCCAGCAGGGGTTCGAGTTCGGCGTCCTCTGCCTGCCAGTTCTGCGCCAGCACGTCCAGCAGCCGTTTGCGAACGCCCGCCTTCTCGGCCTTGAAGTGGACGGTCAGGAAAGCACGGCCCGCAGCAGAGTCGGCGGCGCGCAGGGCGCGGAACAGGTGTTCGCGGCCCGCCTCGGTGGCCGCGTCCCACTCCATCTCGTCCAGCGTTGCCTCGCCACTTCTCAGGCCACGCAGCCAGCGCCAGTCGCTAGAAAACCCGGCCAGCCAGCGACTGCGTTCACCCAGCACCGGGCGCAGGGTAGCGCGCAAATCCTCGTTCACATGCGCCCCCCAGTCCAGCAGATCGGGCACAGAGGCGTGTGGGACGCGCCAGCCCGCCGCGCCGCACAGGCCAAGCCATTCGGTCAGCATGGGCGTGTTGAGTACGGCGATCAGGTGCCGGGCCACGCGGGCGGGGGCCTCGGGCAGAAGTTCGGCGGGGGCAGGATCAGGGGGCGGGGCCAGCGGCAGAGGCCGTTGCCCCGCGCGGGCAGCCAGTCCCGCCAGGGCGGCGCGGGCCAGCAGCGTGGATTCCGCGCCATCACCTTTGACGCGGTTCAGGGCATCGGCCAGTGGCGTGCCGGCATGAACGGGCAACGAGGCTCGGGACGTTCCCACCAGCGCCGTCGCCAGCAGCATATTCAGATCGCTCATCTGTGGCCCCCTGCCTGACCCGTCCAGAAGTTCAGGGCCGCGAAGGCCGCGCCGTCCCATTCACCAAAGATCGAGACTGCCTCGCCCCCGCTTTCGGCCAGAAGTTTCAGCAGCGGGCGCTCAGCTCCAGTCAGCGGCAGTCGGTCACCTGTTTCGTCCACCACAGACCACGGCTCCCCCGGCAGCACCCGCACCGGCCCCAGCAGATACGCTGCCCGCTCCAGCCAGGGATTGCAGGCCAGCGCGTCGGCGTGGGCGGAAAGCATTGCCGTGAGTGTCAGAGGCGCTGGCAAGGCGGTCAGTGGCCCACTCGCGCCTGCTTCTCCCTTCAGCACGGCCCGCTGTGCAAAAGCCGAGGGGGCAAAGACCAGCCCGGCCTCCACGCTCTGACCCAGCGGCAGAGCGGGCGGCAGCGGACGGCCCGCCGGGGCAAAATCCAGCAGTAGGGCGGTCTGATCGCTGTTCTGGAGCCACTGGCGGCGCACGGTCAGCGTCTCTTCCTGAATCAGCGCCTGCCCCAGCACGTTCCAGCGCGCCCGAATGCCCTCCGTTTCCAGCAAGCCTGCGGCGTCCAGCGGAAACCCCAGCGCAGAACGCAGGTCCGCCAGTTCGTTCTCGCTCAGTCCCGCACGGTGCATCCAGCCCTCGGCCAGCAGCGCCAGTTCGCCCAGATGCGCCAGCAGGGCGGCGGGATCACCCAGCAGCTCAGGAATGCGCGCCACCCGCCGCGCCGCGCCCGCCGCCTGCGCGTCCATCAACCGCGCGGCCTGCGTGTCCCAGTCGCTATACGGGCGGGAAGACGCTGTGGCCAGCCCATCACGCACCAGGTCCTTGAGGAACAGGTGCAAGCCCTCCAGCCCCGCCGTCACCTTCTTCTCGCGGGCGGCGCGGCGTTTGGCCTGGGCTGCGGGATCGGCCTCCTTCTCGGCCTTCTGCTGTCCGCCTTCTGCCTTCTGCACCTCCCGGTTCTGCCGCCCGGCCAGCCACGCCTGAATGCTCTCGGGCGCGGGCTGAGAACCAAAATCAGAGCCGTGCGAGGCGTGCAGCAGCAGCAGCGCCAGCCCATGCTTGCAGGGAAACTTGCGGCTGGGGCACGAGCATTTTGCCACCGGACCGCTCAGATCAACCGCCGTCAGATACGGGGTCTTGCCGCTGCCCTGGCACTCGCCCCACAGCACACCGTCCGCGTCGTTGAGGGTGGGCCACTTGCCGGGTGTGGCGAGCTTGCGGGCATTGGCCGCGCTGCCCGCATCGGCGGCCAGGGAAAGAATGGTTTCGGGGGTCAATGCCTGCGACAAATCTCAAACTCCTTATTCTGTTATTGACGTAATAGTAACAGCTTCACGTTGCTGTGGCAAGCCTAGCGCAGAGGCGTGGGCGGCCTGTCTCTCCACCTCCTGCACAACAGGAAAGGGCCGGAAGCATTCTCGCCCCGGCCCTTCTTTTGCTGCTGCGTCTACTTCATGCTCTTCAGAATCCGCGCGTAGACCTCTTCCATGCTGCCCACGCCGTCCACATGTTCCAGATGGCCGCGTGCGCTGTAGTAGTCGATCAGCGGTTGGGTCTGCTCACGGAACACGTCCTGACGGTGACGGGCCACTTCCTCGGTGTCGTCACTGCGGCCCGTTCCGCCGTCCGCCGCCGCCTGCCGTCCCCGCGCCACGATCCGCTCGATCAGCAGTTCGTCGGGGACTTCCAGCAGCGGCACATGGTCGACGGGTGCGCCCAGTTCCTCCAGCAGCACGTCCAGCTCCTCGGCCTGTGCGCGGGTGCGCGGGAAACCGTCGAAGATCACGCGGACGCCTTCCATATCGGCCAGACGGTCCCTGATCAGCGCGATCAGAATATCGTCGGGGACCAGTTTGCCCGCGTCCAGCATGGGCTTGATCTGCTGGCCCAGTTCGGTGCCACGCACCACATGATCGCGCAGGATATCGCCGGTGCTGATCTTGACCAGATGCTGCTCGGCGGCCAGACGCTCGGCCTGTGTGCCTTTCCCGGCACCGGGTGGCCCCAGAAAAATAACGACTTTGTTTTTCGGTTGAGTCACTTCAGTTCCTCCGTAAGTTGAGCATCAGTTTAGCGGCTGTTCTACAGGTTGCCGCGTCCCTGCCCAGCCCACCCGCGTTCCCGCACAGGTGACAGGAAAACCCGGATCATAAGAAAACGAAGAACCGCCCCCGAACAGGCAGGCGGCCACTTCTCCGTGTCAGGACTTCAATTGTTCAGGCGTCCGCGAATGCGGCCCTTGCTGATGAATCCGTCGTAACGGCGCACCGTCAATTGAGCTTCCAACTGTTTCAGCGTTTCCAGCGCCACGCCCACGATGATCAGTAGGCCCGTTCCCGAGAACTGGAAGGTGGTGATCCCGGTCACGCGCTGAACGATCTGCGGAACGACCGTTAACACTACCAGGAAGATCGCGCCCCACAGGCTCAGGCGGCTGCTGATGCTGCCCAGATACTCGGTGGTGGGCGTGCCGGGCCGGACACCGGGAATAAAGCCCCCGGCCTCACGCAATTGCTCGGCAATCCGCTTGGGATCGAACTGCACGCTGTTATAGAGGTACGTGAAGCCAAAGATCAGGGTGGCTTCCAGCAGGATGTACAGCGGCTGCCCGAACACCAGATTGGAGTTCAGCCACGCACTGACTTCCGGCGCGCGGGTGGCCGTGGCGCTGGCGATCAGGTTGGGAATGATCAACATGGCACTGGCGAAGATCACCGGAATCACGCCGGCCTGGTTGACCTTGATGGGCAGCCAGGTGGCCTGCCCCGCGCCCTGCTGTTTTGCAGCAGAGGCCGAACCAGCCGCCGCCGTGGGCGCGCCGCCCCGCGCACGCGCGTAGGTGACCGGCACGCGCCGCTCGCCCTGATACACGTACACGATGCCCGCAATCGTCACCAGAATGATGGCAATGAATGCCAGCAACGACAGCAGTTGGACCTGATCGGTGCGGAACAGTTGCGCCGTCGCCGCAATTTCACGTGGGTAGGCCGAGATGATCCCCACCGTGATGATCAGCGAGATGCCGTTGCCGATGCCGACCTCGGTGATGCGCTCGCCGATCCACATGGTAAAGGCGATCCCCGCCACCTGGGTCAGCACCATCACCAGCACGGTGAACAGACCCGGCGTCCAGCCCACGGCGACATACGACGCGTTGCTGGTCACGAACAGCGAGAAGAACAGCGCCTGTACGGCACCTAGTCCCACCGCCGAATAGCGGGTGAACTGGTTGATCTTCTTGCGCCCTTCCTCGCCTTCCTTGGAAAGCTTTTCCAGGGCCGGGATGGTGGTGGTCATGAGCTGGATCACGATACTGGCCGTGATGTACGGCAGCACCCCCAGCGCAAAGATCGAGAACTGCGAGAGATTGCCTCCCGAGATCATGCTGATCAAGCCGAACAGGCCACCCGAAGTGGCCTGGCTCAGCGCGGCGGTGTTGACGCCTGGGGTAGGAATGGTGCTTCCCAGGCGGTACACCGCCAGCAGCAGCAGGGTGAAGACAATCTTCCGCTGGAGATCCGGGATACGGAACGCGTCGCGGAAGGCACGCAGCATGTTATTCGGCCTGCTGTGCTTGTTGCGCGGGGGCTTGTGGCGCTGCCGCTGCCTGGGCCAGCTTGGCGGCGCGGGCGACGGCGCGGTCTTCCTTGTTGGGAGCCGCAGGCTTGGGCGTGGGCAGCACGACGCTGCCGCCCGCTGCTTCCACGGCCTTGATGGCAGCCTGACTGGCAGCGTCCACATGCACGGTCACGGCGCGGGTCAGCTCACCGCTGGCCAGCAGCTTGACCGGACGGTTTTTGCGACGCACCAGACCGACCAGTTCCAGCACGGTACGGTCAAAGGTATCGGTGCCCTCGATCTCGTTGAGCTGCGAGAGCTTGACGATCTCGTGGGTGATGCCGACGTTGTTGAAACCGCGCTTGGGAAGGCGGCTGATCAGCGTGCTGCGACCACCTTCAAAGAACGGTCCCTTGCCCGCACCGCTGCGCGACTTCTGGCCCTTGTGACCGCGTCCGGCGGTCTTGTCGGTGCCGCCGGGGCCACGCCCGACGCGCTTGCGGTCCTTGCGGCTGCCCTCGGCGGGCTTCAGATCATGGAGCTTCATTCTTCTACCTCCAGCAGGTGCTGAACGGTTCTGATCATGCCGCGCAGGGCAGGATTGTCATTGACCTCACGGCTGTCACCGATGCGCCGCAGACCCAGGGCCTTGACGGTGTCCACCTGACTCTGGCGACGCCCGATCACGCTGCGCTTGAGTGTGATTTTGATGGGTTTGGCGGTCATTCTTGAGCACCTCCGGCGATGGCCGCTCCACCCTGGGTGGTGGCCGACTGGGCAGCAGCGGTCTGGGCAGCACTGGTTTGGGCAGGCTGGCTGGAACGCAGAACATCGGTTCCGCGCAGCGCCCGCACCTGCTTGGCGGTGCGCAGGTTACGCAGACCATCGAACACGGCGTAGGCCACGTTGATCTTGTTGCGGCTGCCGATTTCCTTGGACAGCAGGTTGGTGATACCCGCGAGTTCGGCAATCGAGCGCGGCACGGTTCCGGCGATCACGCCCGTACCGGGTCCGGCAGGCTTAAGCAGCACCTGAGACGTGCTGTTGACGCCCACGATGTCATGCGGAATGGTGCCGTTTTCCACGGGGACCATGATCATGTTCTTCTTGGCGATGCTCTTGGCCTTCTCGATGGCCACGGGCACTTCCTTGGCCTTGCCGATGCCCATGCCCACGCGACCATTGCGGTCACCCAGGATCACGAGCGCGGCAAAGCGGAAGCGGCGTCCGCCCTGGTAGGTCTTGGAGGTGCGGTTGACGAAAAGCATCTTTTCTTCAAATTCGCTGCTCTCGCGGTCCGCGTTGCGGTCATTTCTACGATTAAAAGTCAAGGCCACCCTCCCGCGCCGCGTCTGCGAGCGCCTTCACGCGTCCGTGGAAACGGTACTGACCACGGTCAAACACCACCTGCTTGACACCCTTCTCGGCGGCAGCTTCGGCCAGGGCCTTGCCCACGGCAGCGGCGTTCTCGGACTTGGTGCCGCCCATCAGCTTGGCGCTGCTCGCGGCGGCCAGCGTGGTGCCGTTTGTGTCGTCGATGATCTGGGCGTAGATGTGCTTGCTGGAGCGGAACACGCTCAGGCGTGGACGTACTCCGGCGGCAACGCGAACCTTGCGGCGCGCACGCAGCTTGCGGCGGACAGTATTCTGAGCAGCCATTATTTCTTCCCTTTCCCGCCCGTCGCACCGGCTTTACCGGCCTTCAGGGCAATCTTTTCACCAAGGAAGCGCACACCCTTGCCGTGGTAGGCGTCGGGCTTGCGGACCTTGCGGACGTTGGCAGCCACCTGGCCGACGAGCTGCTTGTCGATGCCGCTCACGTCGATCTTGGTGGGTTCCGGCACGGTGAAGCTCACGCCTTCGGGCGGCTGGATCACGACGGGGTGGCTGTAGCCGATGGTCAGCTCCAGCGCCTTCCCGGCCAGTTTGGCGCGGTAACCGACGCCGCGCAGCTCCAGGTTGATGACGAAGCCGTCGCTGACGCCCTTGACGGCGTTGAAGACCAGGCTGCGGGTCAGGCCGTGCAGCGCGCGGTGACGCTGGGCATCGCTGGGACGCTCGACCAGCAGGGAGTCGCCGTCCTGCTTGATGGTCAGCTCGGTGTTGAAGGGAACGCTGAGTTCGCCTTTGGGTCCCTTGACCTTGAACACGCCGCCATCGGCGCTGTAGGTCACGCCGCTGGGCATGGGGATGGGAGATTTACCAATTCGGGACATGAATGTCCTCCTTGCCTTAAGTCAGGGCTGAACGGACTTGCAGTCATCTCAGTCTGAGGTCAGGTGGTTGCGGTTCGGGGCGGCCCCTTACCAGTTGTTTGGACCAATTGCTTGGAACAGTTGTGCGGGCAGCTCAGGGTTAGGGAGCTGGCGTTACCAGAGAACGCAGACGACTTCGCCGCCCACGCCCTGCTTGCGGGCTTCGCGGTCCGGCATCAGACCACGGGAAGTGGACACCACGGCCACACCCAGGCCACGCTGAATGCGGGGCAGGTTGTCGGCGCTCACGTAGGCACGGCGGCCTGGACGGGAGATGCGCTCGATGTGCTTGATGACCTGCTCGCGCTTCTGACCGTACTTGAGGGTCACGCGCAGCACGTCGAACTTCTGGCCTTCTGGAACCAGACGCTCGTAGGAGGCCACGTAGCCTTCCTTGACCAGCAGCTTGGCCAGTTCTTCCTTGAATTTGGAGGCCGGGATGTCCACGGTCTCCTTGAATGTGCGCGTCGCGTTGCGAATGCGCGTGAGCATGTCAGCGATAGGATCACTCAGCATGTGTCTCCTCCAGAGGCGCGGCGCTGGCCACTGCCCCGGCAGGTGCGGTCCACATCAAAACAATATGGACTGCGGGTCTCCCCGTTGGAACGTCTGGCGGTAAAATCCGCCGATTCCTTCTGTTGGGTTGGAAATCCACCACTGGACGATCACTGCTCAAATTGAGCTGTTCGTATCCAGGAGGTACAGCACGATCACTGCCACAGGTGCAGCAAGGAAGGAGTATATCAGGTCGGGAGGTGAGAGGCAATTCTCCCTGATGGTGAATTCGTCAGTGGCTTCAGAGGCTTAAGCCAGATTGACAATCTCAAGCCAATGCTAAAAAAACCCCCCAACAGGGGAGTCTCTTTTGATTCATTTTGATAAGTGTGCTTACCAGCTTGCTTTACGCACGCCGGGCAGTTCACCCTTGTGCGCCATCTCGCGGATGCAGATGCGGCACATGCCGAAGAAGCGGTAGTAGCTGCGGGCACGGCCACAGCGCGAGCAGCGGCTGTAGTCCTGCACCTTGAACTTGTGGCCACGCGCGGCCTTGACAACTTTAGAGGTATTAGCCATAACGTCCTTTGCCCCCGCCTTACTTGCGGAAGGGCAGGCCCATGCCTTGCAGCAGGGCGCGGGCTTCTTCGTCGGTCTTCGCGGAGGTCACGATGGTGATGTCCATGCCGCGCACTTTGTCGACCATGTCGTAGGTGATCTCGGGGAAGATCAACTGCTCTTTGATGCCCAGGTTGTAGTTGCCACGGCCATCAAAAGCGTTGGGGTTGATCCCACGGAAATCGCGGATGCGGGGCAGGCCGATGTTGACCAGCTTTTCCAGGAACACGTACATGCGCTCGCCGCGCAGCGTGACCTTGATGCCCACGGGCATGCCCTGACGCAGTTTGAAGTTGGAGATGCTCTTCTTGGCCTTGGTGATGATGGGCTTTTGCAGCGTGATCAGGCTCAGCTCTTTTGCGGCCTTGTCGATGGCCTTGCTGTCTTCCTTGGCACTGCCCAGACCCTCGTTGATCACGATCTTCTCGATGCGGGGCACGGCCATCACGGAGGAGTAGCCGAACTGCTGCATCATCGCGGGCTTGACGGTCTCGTTGTACTTGTCTTTGAGCTGTTGCATGTTTCTACCTTTCGGGCGGACGGGTCGCCCAGGTCACGCGCGGCGGCGTGACCCTGGAAATCAGTCGATGTTCTTGCCGCTGGAGGCGGCCACGCGGACTTTCTTGCCGTCCACGATGGCGCGGCGAACGCGCGTGGCCTTCCCGGTTTCGGGGTCCACGATGGACACCTTGCTGGCGTGCAGGGCCAGCTCGCGCTGTTCCTGACCGCCGTTGGGGTTGCCCGCACTCGGCTTGACGTTCTTGGTCACCATGTTGATGCCTTCCACGACGACCTTCTGATCACGCGGCAGCGCCAGCAGAACCTTGCCAGTCTGGCCCTTGTTCTTGCCGTTGCGGACGATGACAGTATCGCCCTTCTTGACGTGCAGCTTGTCGTTGTGGTGGCTTCCGGCGCTGGGACGGGGCATTACAACACCTCCGGGGCCAGGGAAACGATCTTCATGAAGCGGCGGTCACGCAGCTCGCGGGCCACTGGCCCGAAAACGCGGGTGCCGCGAGGCTCGCCCTGGTTGTTGATGATGACGGCGGCGTTCTTATCGAAGCGGATGGTGCTGCCGTCGGCACGCTTGACGGCGTGCGCGGTGCGGACGATCACGGCCTTGACCACGTCGCCGGACTTGACAGCGCCGCGCGGGGCAGAGTCCTTGACGCTGGCGACGATGATGTCACCGACGTGCGCGAACTTCTTGTTACCGCCGCCGCCCGAGGTCAGGCCCTTGCCGCCGATGCCGGAGTTCAGCACACGGATGCACATGATCTCGCGCGCGCCGCTGTTGTCGGCCACGTCCAGACGGGATTGGGTCTGAATCATGCCTCACCCCCGGCCAGCTCGGTTTCCACGGCAGTCGTTTCGGTACCACGCGGGCGCTCGATCAGACGCGTGACCTTCCAGGTCTTGGTCTTGCTGATGGGGCGGACCGCAACGATCTCGACACGGTCACCCAGCTTGTATTCGTTGGTCTCGTCGTGCGCGGCGTACTTGTTGCTGCGCGTGACGACCTTGCCGTACAGCGGGTGGGCGAAGCGGCGCTCCACCTTCACGCTGACGGTTTTGTCGGCACGGTCACTGACGACGACGCCGGTAAAGGTCTTCTTCATGCCTGCTCTCCCTGCCCACTGTGGACAGCCTGGGCCTGCTCATGCCGGATGGTATTGAGCTGGGCCACTTCTCGGCGAAGCTGCGTGACGCGGTGGGGCTTTTCCAAGTTGCCCATCGCGGCCTGAAAACGCAGCTCCATCAGTTCTTTCTTGCGGTTCTCGATCTCGGAGGCGAACTTGTCGGCCCCCAGTTCGCGCATCTCACTGGGCTTCATCGTAAACCTCGCGCTTGACCATCTTGGTCTGGATGGGCAGCTTGTGACCGGCCAGACGGAAGGCTTCCTTGGCCTGGGCCTCGGTCACGCCGGAGACCTCGAACATCACGCGGCCCGGCTTGACGACGCTGACCCAGAATTCCACCGCGCCCTTACCCTTACCCATTCGGGTTTCGGCAGGCTTCTTGGTGACGGGCTTGTCGGGGAAAATGCGGATGTAGATCTTACCGCCACGCCGGAAGTGACGGCTCATGACGATGCGGCACGCTTCGATCTGGTTGCTGCGGATCCACGCGGGTTCCGTGGCGATCAGGCCGTAGTCGCCAAAGGCCACGTAGTCGCCGCCCTTGGTGTCGCCGGTCATCCGGCCACGGTGCTGCTTGCGGTACTTGGTGCGCTTGGGAAGAAGCATCATTCACCTCCGGGGCGGCGGCGTCCTGCGGCAGGACGGCGGCGGTTGGGACGGTCACCGTCTTCACGGCGGGGGCGGTCATCGCGGCCCTTGGGACGGGCCAGGGTCTCGGTGCGGCCACCGATCACTTCGCCGTTGAAGACCAGCACCTTGATGCCCAGGATGCCGTAGCTGGTGCGGGCCAGCGCGGTGCCGTAGTCGATATCGGCGCGCAGGGTGTGCAGCGGCACGCGGCCTTCCAGAACCTTCTCGGTACGGGCCTGCTCGGCCCCGCCCAGACGGCCCGAAAGCACGATCTTGACGCCACGTGCGCCGGATTCCATCACGCGCTGTGCGGCCTGTTTCATGGCGCGGCGGAAGGCGAAGCGGCGCTCGATCTGCTCTGCAATCCGCAGAGCCACCAGAGGCGCACTGATGTTCGGGTTGGGGATCTCGGCGACGTTGACCGCCACCGTACCAGCAGAAACCAGACGCTCGATATCGCCGCGCAGGCCCTTGATGCTGTCCCCACCCTTGCCGATCACGATGCCGGGTTTGGCGGCGGAGATGATCACGTTGACCTGCTGGCCAGCGCGCTCGATCTCCACGCGGGCGATGCCAGCGGCAGACAGCTTCTTATCGATCAGCTTGCGGATCTTCTCGTCTTCACGCAGAAGACCGGCGTACTGCTTCTTGCCCGCGTACCAGCGGCTGTTCCAGCCACGGGTAATGCCCAGGCGGAAGCCGTTCGGGTTGATTTTATTGCCCATATTAGTTGCGCCCCTTGTTTCCACCAGCACGGTTTCCGAGCGCGCGGTTGCCAGCTTCGGCCTCGCCCACGATGATGGTGATGTGGCTGGTGCGCTTCTTGATGATGTTGGCGCTGCCGCGTGCGCGGGGGATCAACCGTTTGAGGGTCGGTCCTGCGTCCACGTAGGCCGCCACGATCACCAGACGGTCCTCGAGCATCTCGTCATTGTGCAGCGCGTTGTGCTTGGCGCTGTTCAGCGCCTTGCCGACGGGTTCGCTGGCAGCGCGGGGGATGAAGCGCAGCAGGTCCTCGGCGTCACGCACGCTCTTGCCACGGATGATGTCGACGACCAGACGCACCTTGCGGGGGCTGATGCGGACGTACTTGGCCACGGCGTAACCGGGACGGCGCAGTTTGACGAGCTGCTTGCGCTCTTTCTTGTTGCGGTAGGTCTGTTCGGGAACAGCATTTGGGGTAGCAGCGGTCATTTCTTCTTGCTCCCCTTGCTGCTCTTTTCACTGCCGTGACCCCGGTAGCTGCGGGTGGGCGAGAACTCACCGAGCTTGTGACCGATCATCTGCTCGTTCACGAACACCGGGATGTGCTGCTTGCCGTTATGCACGGCGATGGTGTGGCCGATCATCTCGGGAACCACGGTGGAGCGGCGCGACCACGTCTTGATCACACGCTTGTCTTTCTTCTCGTTCTGGACATCCACCTTTTTCAGCAGGTGATCGTCCACGAACGGGCCTTTCTTGAGGCTACGGGGCATAGAGTTCGCCCTCCTTACTTCCCGCCGCGGCGGGTGATGATGAAGCGGTCAGAGACCTTGCGCTTGCGGCGGGTCTTCAGGCCCTTGCTGGGCTGGCCCCAGGGAGAGACAGGCACGCGGCCTGCGCCGGTCCGTCCTTCACCACCGCCGTGTGGGTGATCCACCGGGTTCATGGCGCTGCCTCGCTGGTGCGGCTTGCGGCCCAGCCAGCGGCTGCGTCCGGCTTTACCCAGGTTGATGTTCTTGTGTTCGGCGTTGCCCACGGTGCCGATGGTGGCGTAGCACTCGCTGTGGACACGGCGCAGTTCGCCGCTGGGCAGGCGCAGGATCACGTAGTCGCTTTCCTTGCCCTGGACCTGGATGCTCGTTCCGGCGCTGCGGGCCATCTGGGCACCTTTGCCGGGAACCAGTTCCACGCTATGCACCACCGCGCCGACGGGCACGAAGCGCAGCGGCAGGGCGTGGCCCAGCTTGGGTTCGGCTTCGGGACCAGCGTTGACGGTTGCGCCCACCTTCAGACCTTCGGGGGCCAGGATGTAACGCTTCTCGCCGTCTGCGTAATGCAGCAGGGCGATGCGGGCGCTGCGGTTGGGATCGTACTCAATCGCGGCGACCTTGGCGACCACACCGGACTTGTCGCGGCGCTTGAAGTCGATGATGCGGTACAGACGCTTGTGCCCGCCGCCGATGAAGCGGCTGGTGATGCGGCCCCGGTTGTTGCGCCCACCGGACTTGGAGATGCCCTCGGTAAGTGCCTTTTCCGGGCGCTTCTTGGTCAATCCGCTGAAGTCTGCGGTCGTCATGTGACGGCGCGACGGGGTATACGGACGGTACTTTTTAACGGCCATGTTCAATCGCTCCTTAGGCCTGGCCTTCGAGTTGCTCGATGCGCTGACCCTCGGCGAGACGGACAACCGCCTTCTTGCGGTCGTTGCGGGTGCCAATGAACTTGCCCACGCGCTTTTGCTTGCCGCGCACGTTCATGGTGCTGATGCCCACCACGGACACGTCGAAGGCGCGCTGGATGGCGCTCTTGATCTCGGTCTTGGTGGCTTTGGGGCTGACCCAGAACGAGTAGACGCCGCGCTCCATGCCCGCGTAAGCCTTCTCGCTGACCACCGGCTGGTGGATGATGTCGTAGTAGCTCATGCGGCACCCTCCTCTTGGGTCTCGTCCTCAGCAGGTTCCAGGGCCACGGCGTCGATCACCAGACGGTCATGGCGAAGGATGTCGTAGGCGTTGAGGCCAGCGACGGCCAAGACGGTGACCCAGGGGACGTTGCGTGCGGCCTGGCGGGCCACAGCGTCGTCGGTCACGAGCAGCACGCTTTCGCTGCCGTTCATGCCGTTATCCAAGGCCCAGGCGATAAAGCCCTTGGTCTTGCCGTCCAGGCCAAAGCCGTCCACGGCGGTCAGCATATTTTCCTGCTGACGGTCTGAGAGGGCCATCGCCAGGCCGAGCTGACGCACCTTGCGGGGCAGGGTGTAGCCGTAGTTGCGGGGCTTGGGGCCAAAGGCCACGCCGCCGCCCACGAAGGTGGGAACAGTGCGATTGCCGTGACGGGCGTTACCGGTGCCTTTCTGGCCGTACATCTTCTTGCCGGTAGCACTCACCTGCGCGCGGGTCTTGGTGCTGGCCGTGCCACGGCGACGGCTGGCGAGCTGCCACGTGACCACTTCGTGCAGGACATGCTTGTTGGCTTCGGGCAGGTCCAGGCTGATCTGACGACCACCGTTCTGTCCGATGACGTTAATCTGCGCCATGTTTACTTGCCTCCCTTGGCGGTGCGCATCTTCACGGCTCCGCGCAGGATCACGAGGCCACCATTTGCTCCGGGAATCGCACCCTTGACCAGGATGATGTTCTCGCTGGCACGAACTTCCACCACTTCCAGGTTCTGGACGGTTACGCGGTCCGTGCCCATGTGTCCGGCCATCTTCTTGCCCTTGTACACGCGGCCTGGCGTCTTGCGCTGACCGATGGAGCCGGGACGACGGTGCCATTTCTTGGTGCCGTGGCTGCCAGGGCCGCCGGCAAAGTGCCAGCGCTTGATGACGCCCTGAAAACCCTTGCCCTTGCTGGTGCCGGTGGCGTCGATCTTCTCGCCCTCGGCGAAGATGTCCACACCCACGGTGTCGCCTTCAGGGTTGAAATTGCGGAATTCACGCAGGAAGCGCACGGGAGACACCCCAGCCTTCTTGAAGTGACCCATCGCCGGACGGTTGACCTTGCGCTCCGCTTTGGGGGCAAAGCCGATCTGCACGGCCTCGTAGCCATCGCTCTGCGCGGTCTTGCGCTGCACGACGGGGCAGGGGCCAGCCAGCACCACGGTCACCGGAACGGCCTTGTCGCCCTTCCAGATCTGGGTCATGCCGATTTTGGTTCCCAGCAGGCCCTTCACGCGCGGCCTCCCACCGTCTTGATTTCAATGTCCACGCCGGTAGGCAGGTCCAGGGTCATCAAGGAGTCGATGGTCTTCTTGGTGGGATTCATGATGTCCACCAGACGGTTGTGGGTGCGGATTTCAAAGTGTTCGCGGCTGTCCTTGTTCACAAAGGGCGAGCGCAGCACACAGAAGCGGCGGATGCGGGTAGGAAGCGGCACTGGGCCGCTCACGTCCGCCCCGGTGCGCCGGACGGTGTCCACGATCTTGCTCGCGGACTGGTCCAGCGCCTTGTGGTCGAAACCACGCAGTTTGATGCGAATCTTCGGGGCAACCATTGCTATTACTCCAGAACCTTGGTGACGACGCCTGCACCGACGGTGCGGCCCCCTTCACGGATGGCAAAGCGCAGTCCTTCTTCCATGGCGATCGGCTTGATCAGTTCCACGATGAAGGTGATGTTGTCGCCGGGCATGACCATTTCCACGCCTTCGGGCAGTTCCACCACACCGGTCACGTCCGTCGTGCGGAAGTAGAACTGGGGGCGGTAGCCGCCGAAGAACGCGCTGTGGCGTCCACCCTCGTCCTTGGACAGCACGTAGGTGCTGGCTTCAAACTTGGTGTGGGGCTTGATGCTGCCGGGCTTGCTCAGCACCTGACCGCGCTCCACGTCGTCGCGAGCGACGCCGCGCAGCAACACGCCGACGTTGTCGCCGGCCATACCGGAATCCAGCAGCTT
>NZ_JNIV01000083.1 GCF_000701405.1 Deinococcus marmoris DSM 12784 | reverse complement strand
TGGGCGGTGTACCGATTGCGCTGGAGCATCGAGTGTACGTTCAGCAGCATGAAGTCGCGTGGCTTTGACCTGGAACGGTCAGCGGTGACCCACGCTGACCGATTAGAGCGGTTGTTTGGACTGGTCACGCTGGCCTGGGTGTGCTGTCTGCGGGTGGGCGTCTGGATGAATGCGTCCAAACCAATTCCAGTCAAAGCGCATGGTCGTCGCGCAGTCAGCGTGGTCCAGTATGGCTGGCAATATCTGGCGAGAGCGCTGAGATGGGATCACCCACAGGCCGAAATATACTTCGGCCTCTTAAATCAACCTTTCTCCGCACCCAGCGCCACTTAAACGCAAGTTGTCCGGTACTGAAATGTCGGAGGTGGGCGGGCCGCAGGGTGCATCTGCGGAACACAAAGATGGAACGGTCCGGCGCGGCATGTCACACTGCTGACCATGACTGCCCCCGTATCCCCCATTCAGACTGCCGCCCGCGTGTTGCTGGGCGCGGCCCTCGCCTTCGCGGGAACCGGCCACCTGACCTTTCTGCGTCAGAATTTTCAGGCGCAGGTGCCCGATTTTTTGCCGCTGAACAAGGATTTTGTAGTGCTGGCCTCTGGCGTGGTGGAGATCGGAATGGGCGTGGCCCTGATGGCGCTGCCCAGACAGCGGGTGACAGTGGGCTGGACCATGGCCGCCTTCTTCGTGGCGGTGTTTCCCGGCAACATCTCGCAGTACCTGACCCACAGCGACGCCTTCGGGCTGGACACGGACCGCAAACGTCTGATCCGCCTGTTCTTTCAGCCGGTGCTGATTGCCTGGGCGCTGTGGAGTACCGGGGCGTGGGCGGCGCGGAAGAAGGGCTAAAACCCACACAATCAGACTCAAGAAGAACGGCGGACCTCTGTTGATCAGGTCCGCCGCTGAATTGCCACTTATTTTCGAGCAGGGAAACGGGTTCAGGAAACTGGAGGCGTGAGCTTCGGTGTCGCCACGCTGCCCGGACGTGGAGCCGCCTGCCCCTCGCCCCCCAGCGGTGGTCTGAACCCCCGCAACCGCAGCGCATTGCTCAGCACGAAGACGCTGCTCAGGCCCATCGCTGCCGCCGCCAGCACCGGGGAGAGGCTGATATTCCACGCTGCCAGTACGCCCGCCGCCACCGGAATGAGCAGGATATTGTAGCCGAAGGCCCAGAACAGGTTGACCCGGATGTTCCGCAGCGTGGCCCGCGAGAGGGCGATGGCGTTCGGCACGCCGCGCAGATCGCCCGACATCAGGATCACATCCGCCGTTTCCACGGCCACATCCGTTCCGGTGCCAATCGCCACGCCCACATCCGCGCGGGCCAGAGCGGGGGCGTCATTGATACCGTCGCCGACAAAGGCCACCTTGCGGCCCCCAGCCTGAAGCTTCTGCACGGCGTCCGATTTGCCTTCGGGCAGCACTTCGGCCAGCACGCGCTCAATGCCGACTTCAGCGGCCACAGCCTGCGCGGTGGCGCGGGTGTCGCCCGTAATCATGGCGACTTCAGTTCCCTGCTGCTGCAAGATGCGGATGGCGTCCACGCTGCCCACGCGCACCGGATCGGCCACACCCAGCAGCCCGGCAAGCTGGCCGTCCACGGCGATAAAAACGGGAGTACGTCCGCGTTTTGCCAGAGCGTCGGCCTGAGTCTCCAAATCGCCCAACTCCAGACCCAGTTTCGCCATGTAGCGGGCCGCACCAACCTCTATGCGCTGGCCGTTCACGTTGGCCTGTACGCCGTAGCCGGGAATTGCCTGAAAGTCGCTGGCGGGGGAGAGGGTGTTGACGTTGTTCTCCTGACCTAGCGCCGCCCGCTCAATCGCCCGTGCCAGGGGGTGTTCGGAGGAAGACTCGGCAGCAGCGGTCAGTCGGAGCAGTTCGTCTTCTGTCTGCTGCCAGCGGCCCACGGCAACGACTTCTGTCACTTCGGGCCGTCCCTGCGTGACCGTTCCAGTCTTGTCCACGGCCACCACCTGCGCGGCTCCCAGACCTTCCAGCGCGGCCCCGCTGCGGAACAGGACGCCCATCTGCGCGGCCCGCCCGCTGCCCACCATGATGCTGACGGGGGTGGCAAGGCCCATCGCGCATGGGCAGGCGATGATCAGCACGGCCACCGTGTGAACCAGCGCGTTCGCCAGCGCACCCTCCCCGCCAATAAACATCCAGACCGCGAAGGTCACGGCGGCGATCACCAGCACCACCGGGACGAACACAGCCACCACGCGGTCTGCCAGACCCTGAATCGGCGGGCGGCTGGCCTGCGCGTCCTCCACCATGCGGATAATGCGGGACAGCGCGGTGTCGGCCCCCACACCCGTGGCCCGGAAGGTCAGTGCGCCCGTGCCGTTGACCGTGCCGCCCGTGACCTTCGCCCCTGCTGTTTTCTGCACGGGAATGCTCTCGCCCGTCAGCATGGATTCGTCCACGTAGCTGCTGCCGTCCACCACCTCGCCGTCCACAGGGAGGCGTTCGCCAGAGCGCACCAGCACCAAGTCGCCCAGGCGCACGTCGTCGGCGGGCACTTCCACCACGCCGCCATCACGCTGCACGCGGGCCACGTTGGGTTGCAGGGCCAGCAGCGTTCGCATGGCCTCGCTGCTGCGGCCTTTCGCCAGCGCCTCAAACAGTTTGCCCAGCAGGATCAGCGTGATGACCACGCCGGACGCCTCGTAGTACACATGCGCGCTGCCCACCGGGAAGAGGCCGGGGGCAAGGGTGACCAGCAGCGAGTACCCGAAGGCCGCAGAGGTGCCCAGCATCACCAGCGTGTTCATGTCCGGGCTGCGGTGCTTCAGGGCCGCCCAGCCGGAGCGGTAAAAGCGTCGTCCGGGGCCGAACTGCACCGGGGCGGCCAGCGCCAGCATCACCCAGTTCAGCGTTCCCATGCCCACGCGGTCCATCAGCCACATGTCCAGCGCAGGCCAGACCATCGGCAGCATCGCCAGGATGAACAGCGGAATGCTGAAGGCGGCGGCGAGGATCACCGAACGCCGCAGCGCCGCAATTTCCTCCGCTTTTCTGGCCCGGTCTGCGTCCAGCCGTGATTGAGACTGCGTGGCCTCGTCCGGCACGTCGTACCCTGCTTCGCGCACGGCTTCTCGCAGCGCGGCAGGAGAGGTGGCGGCGGGCAGGTACGTCACGTTTGCCCGCTCGGTGGCGAGGTTGACGCTGGCGCTCAGCACGCCCTCGGCCTTCTGCAAGCCGCGTTCCACCCGTCCCACACATGCCGCGCAGGTCATGCCCTCCACTGGAAAGGAAAGTTCCGCCGTGCGCGTTTCGTAGCCAGTGTCCTTCACGGTCTGCGCGAGTTGGGCTGCGTTTGTGAGCGCCGGGTCATAGGTTACGCTGGCCCGCTCCGTCGCCAGATTCACGGCGGCGTCCTGCACGCCGTCCACCTTCTTCAGCCCACGTTCCACCCGGCCCACACAGGCCGCGCAGGTCATCCCGCCCACGTCCAGGCTGAGCGTCTTGAGTTGGGGAGTCTTCGTCGTCATGAAAATATTCTATCCCCCTGGGGAGGGTAAGGCAAGGTGAAAATGTCGGAAGACGTTTAGAGATCATCTTTCTACCGATTGAGACAACTAAACAGCCCTCTTCCGCTCTTAAACTCTTGATCCTTGGATCTCTCCACTCTTGACCTCCCTCCCCCCCAGGGTCTAAAATCCATCTATGACAAATACCATGACCACTGAACTGAAAGTTGACGGCATGACCTGCGGCCACTGCGTGAAAGCCGTGGAAAAGGCGCTCAAGGGCGTGACGGGCGTGCATGACGTGCAGGTTGACCTGGCAGGCGGCAAGGCCACCGTCCACGGCGACGCCGACACCGGGGCCATGATCAGCGCCGTGGCCGAAGAGGGGTACGCCGCACAGGTGGCGTCCGCCGGGGCAGGTGCATGAAACTGGGCCTGAGCTTGCGAGCGCTGGCTCTGGCCGGTCTGATGAGCGCTGGCTGCGTTAACGCGGGTTCGGCGGGCGGCCCCATGTCTGGCATGGATCACAGCGGAATGCAGATGTCTGGTTCCGTGGCCGACTCCATGAAGGTCATGGGCGATGGTATGAACAAGGAGCTAAAGCCCCTGAAAGGCCGCGCCTTTGATATTCGTTTTGCCCAGCTCATGACCGATCATCACCAGATGGCGCTGGACATGGCCCGCATGGAAGTCAGGAGTGGTCAGGACGCCCGCGTAAAGGCCGCCGCGCAGAAGGTCATCGTTTCCCAGCAAAAAGAAATCGCGCTGATGAAGGGCTGGATCAAGACCTGGACGGGGCAGGCGTACATGCCCAAATCCATGTCTATGCCGATGCCAATGGCTGGCATGGGCAGCACAGACCGCTGGTTCCTGGAAGGCATGATTCCGCACCATCAGGGCGCGGTGGAGATGTCCAGGCTGGTTCCCACGCGTACGCAGAATGCCCAGGTCCGCAAGCTCGCCGCAGAGATCATCAAGGCGCAGCAGGCCGAGATCAACCAGTACACCGCCTGGCTGAAAGTCGTGAAATGACCGACGATGACGTGATCGAGACTGCCTCCCCCCACTGCCACGCAGAAGGCAAGCTGTGTATGCCGGAGGACGCCCGCAAACGCGCCCGCCGCCGCCTGAGCATCGCCCGCGGTCATCTGGACAGCATCGTGCGGATGCTGGATGATCCCGAAGTGTACTGCGTGGACGTGCTGCGGCAGATCAAGGCTGTGCAGGGCGCACTCAGCGGCGCGGGCGACGTGGTGTTGCGCGGTCATCTGGAAGCGCATGTGGCCACCTCTGCTGGGCGCGGCGACAGCGTGGAACTGGTGGAAGAAGTGATGGAAGCTTTGCGTTACCGCTGAAGACCGGAAAATGACCTGTTATACGGATTCCGTTTGTTTGGTTGACAAACCGAGACAGCTCCAGTTTGCCAACTCCACGCCCGGAACTCGTTTCTTTCCTTCTCGCGTCCGCTCGGATTTCCATCAATTTTGTAAACGATTCAATCGGAGTCCGTATTGTGGCGAGATCGGGTGAGCTGTTGCCTCCAAGCCAGAATTTGCATCCGCACAATCTGAAAAACCTCTACGGGGGGCGAAGCCCAGACTCACCGCCATCCCGAACTGGCGAAATCGGACAGGTGTGATCAATTCGGGAAAAGAATCGAAGGTGTGCTAACAGCGTTGAGACACTGAGTTTTCGAGATAGGGGAGCGGAGCATTCTGAAACCCGCAATTCTGTTGAATCCCAGACCCAAGCCCGAACACTTCAGGTCAGAAACAGCCGGTATGCTGGATTCTGCGTCATCTCGTCGGCGGGATACCCCAGACCGCGCAGGAACTCGGTGAAGTCGGCCCCATCCCCTTCCGGCACCTGAATCCCGGCCAGCACCCGCCCGTGGGCGCTGCCGTGGTTGCGGTAGTGAAACAGGCTGATGTTCCAGCGCCCGTGCAGATGCGTCAGGAATTCCAGCAGCGCGCCGGGGCGTTCGGGGAAGGTAAACGAGTAGACGCGCTCGCCCTGGGCCTCCGGGGCGCGGCCCCCCACCATATGGCGCACATGGACTTTTGCCAGTTCGTCGCCCGTCAGATCAGTCACGGCGTAGCCCCGCGCGGTCAGGGTGTTCACCAGTTCGCCGCGCTGCCCCGCAGAGGCCAGTTGCACGCCCACGAAGATCTGCGCCTCGCTGCGGGGGGCGTAGCGGTAATTGAACTCGGTCACGGCCCGCGCGCCGATCACCTCGATAAATTCGCGGAAGGCCCCGGCCCGTTCAGGAATGGTCACGGCCAGAATCGCCTCGCGCTGTTCCCCAATCTCGGCCCGCTCCGAGACGTGGCGCAGGCGGTCAAAGTTGACGTTCGCGCCGCAGGTCAGGGCCACCAGGGTTTCATCCTTGAGACCCCTCTCCTGCGCATACTTCTTGAGGCCCGCCACCGCCAGCGCCCCAGCAGGTTCCATCACGGCGCGGGTGTCGTCGAACACGTCCTTGATGGCCGCGCAGACCTGATCGGTATTCACGCGCACCCAGTCGTCCACGTAGCGCCGGGTCAGGTCAAAGGTGTAGGCCCCCACCTGCTTGACCGCCACCCCATCCACAAAGATGCCCACCGAATCCAGCCGCACGCGCGTGTCGGCCTGCAAACTCTGGTACATGGCGTCGCTGTCGTCCGGCTCCACGCCCACCACCTTCACGTCGGGACGCAAGGCCTTGATGACGCTGGCCACACCCGCGATCAATCCGCCGCCGCCCACCGGAACGAAGACGGTGTAGCCGTTGCCCGTTTCCACCTGCCGCAGCAGTTCCAGCGCCACCGTGCCCTGCCCGGCCAGTACCAGGGGATCGTCGAAGGGATGCACGAAGGTCAGCCCCAGCTCCTTTTGCAGCGCGTAGGCGTGGGTTTCGGCGTCGCTGAAGCTGTCGCCGTGCAGGATGACCTCGGCCCCACGGGCGCGGCAGCCCTCGATCTTGATCTCGGGCGTCGTGGCGGGCATCACGATCACCGCGCGCATCTTCAATTCCTGCGCGGCGTAGGCCACTCCCTGCGCGTGGTTGCCCGCCGAGGCCGTGATCACGCCCCTTTCCCGCTGCTGGGTCGAGAGTTGCGCCATTTTGTTGTACGCGCCGCGCAGTTTGAACGAGAAGATCGGTTGCAGGTCCTCGCGCTTGAGAAGCACGCGGTTGCCGCTGCGCCTGCTCAGGCCGGGGGCGGCACTGATCGGGGTTTCGATGGCCGCGCCGTACACCTTGCCGGTCAGGGCGAGACGCAGCACGTCCATCGCGGTCATCTGGCCGGGTTCAAATTCCTGGGGCTGGATCATGGGTCTGTCCTCCGTACTGAATGCAAAAAAAGCCCCCGCGTCGGTGGCGGGGGGGACTCTGGGCAGCGCGGCGGCTGTCAGGTGCCTTCCCCTGACCTGCCAATAATTCGCGCGGCGTTCATAAGGGTGAGGATAGGGGAGACGTGCGGGGGAGAGGCGTTTGAGAGGTAGACAAGGGATACCCCGCCCCCCAGCCCCCTACCCCGGGGGGGCAGGGGGAGCAGCGCTGCGCTAGGCACGAGTTTGTGGGCGTTTTGGGCGGGAGAGGGCGGCTGTATCCGGGTCTGATGCCCTGCTCCGTCACGCTGAATGCGGCCCGTCCGCTTCGCGCCCGACGGCCTTCGGTTGCGGCTTCGGTGGTGGCTTTCTGGGCTGTAGAGAGTTTGAAGGACTGGCATCCATCGGTTCTTCTCCATCTGACTCTGCTTTCGCTGGGAGCTGGCCGTCATGGGGGCGGTCCTTCCTCCAGACAGCCGCCCCGCCTGCGTTGCCTTCCGGCGCTAGCCTGCCCGCATGAGTCCAGATGGCGTGCCCACTCCCGAATTACCAGAAACGTTCGATGTTCTCGTCCACCCGGCCCAGGCCCTGAACGGCGAGCTGCGCGCCCAGCCCAGCAAGAACTACACCACGCGCTATCTGCTGGCGGCGGCGCTGGCGGAAGGTGAAACCCGCGTGGTGGGCATCGCCACCAGTGAGGATGCCGGGGCCATGCTGCGCTGCCTGGAAGACTGGGGTGCGGGCGTGACGTTGGTGGGCGGCGACGCCGTGATCCGGGGATTCGGCGCGGCCCCCCGTGTGGGCGTGACCCTCAACCCCGGCAATGCGGGCGCAGTGGCCCGCTTTCTGATGGGCGTGGCGGCGCTGACCACCGATACCACCTTCATCACCGATTACCCCGACTCGCTGGGCAAGCGTCCGCAGGGTGATTTGCTGGCGGCGCTGGAACGCCTGGGCGCACGCGTGGGCAGCAACGGAGGGAGATTGCCTCTGACCATCAGCGGACCCGTCCAGGGCGGAACAGTGGAGGTCAGTGCTGAGAAGTCCAGCCAGTACGCCAGCGCCCTGATCTTCCTGGGACCGCTGCTCCCCCGTGGCCTGGACCTGCGCCTGACCGGGCAGATCAAGAGCCACGCCCCGCTGCGGCAGACGCTGGACACGCTGAGTGCTTTCGGCGTGCGCTTCAGCGCCAGTGAGGACCTCAGCCGGATTTCCATTCCCGGCGGGCAGAAGTACGGGGCGGGGCGCGTGTCCGTTCCAGGCGATTACCCCGGTTCGGCAGCCATTCTGGCGGCGGCGGCACTGCTGCCCGGTGAGGTCCGTCTGGGCAACCTGCGTGAAAATGACCTTCAGGGCGAACGTGAGGCGGTGGCCGTGCTGCGCGAGATGGGCGCGGACATCGTGCGCGAGGGGGATACATTGATCGTGCGTGGAGGCCAGCCTCTGAATGCCGTCACGCGCGACGGGGACGGTTTTACCGACGCGGTGCAGGCATTGACCGCCGCTGCTGCCCTCGCGAAAGGCATGACCACCTGGGAAAATGTGTCTACCCTGCGTCTCAAGGAATGTGACCGCATCAGCGACACGCGGCGCGAGCTGGAGCGGCTGGGCATCCACGCCACCGAGACGGCAGACAGCCTGAGCATCACCGGGACGGGCAAAATTGCCGGGGGCATCACCGCCGACGGGCACGGCGATCACCGCATGATCATGCTGCTGACCCTGCTTGGGCTGCGGGCGGAAGCGCCCATCCGCATCACGGGCGCGCACCATATTCGCAAGAGCTATCCGCTGTTCTTCCGCCACCTGGAAGACCTGGGAGCGCGGTTTGAGTATCTGCAGACGGACACGCATTAACGCTCGGAATGGAACGGTAGCTTCTCGCCCTTGAGCTGACTGGCCGCGCCCGCTCATGCCCGGATGGTGGCCGTAGACGGCGGGCGTATCCAGTCCTTGGGGAAGTAAGCCTCAGCGAATCCGCCCCAGCAGTGTTCTGAGGGTCCGTCTCTCGTCGCCGCTCAGCTCCGAGAGCAGCCGTTCCTCGTTTTCAAGATGGGCGGTCAGGAGACCATCCACCAGCTCAAATCCCGTCGCGGTCAGGCGGGCGCGAATGGCGCGGCGGTCTGAGGGGTGGGGGAGCCGTTCCACAAGTCCACGTTCCATCAAAACGTCCACCCGCTTCGTCACGGCGGGCGGCGTGATCGCCATCAGCGCGGCCAGTTCTCCCAGCGTCAATCCTTCGGGCGGGGCGGAGCGGCGCAGCGTGGCCAGCACATCAAAGGCAGACGGCGTGAGACTGTGCTGGGCAAAAAATGCCTCCAGCTCGGTTTGAAGCAGGCCAGATGTGCGCTGTACCGCGATCACCGTCAGCATCGGCTCCGGGTTCAAGTCGGGCCGCGCCGCGTGCCAGTCGCGCTCAATCCGGGCCAGGAGTTCGGCGGTAGATGCGCCCTTCATTGCTGCTTCCTCTGGCGGTCAGCGGCCAGCAGGCCCACCGCGCCCAGCAGCAGCGCCGCGCTCAGAATTCCGGCCAGGGTGGGGGGCTGCGCGGTCTGTCCCAGCCAGCCCAGGCCCGTGATGATGGCCGCCCCCACAACCTGTCCCAGCGTGACCGCCACCGTGCTGGCCCCGGCCCCCAGCCGCGCGCCCGTGATCAGGCTCAGGGTGACGTAGGTGACGCCCAGCAGGCCGCCAACCAGTGTCCACAGTGCGGGCCAGGTGTCAGGCCGTGCGCCGTCCAGTCCCAGCGCCCATAGCGAGATCAGCAGCGCCGCACCCACCCAGAACGTAACAAACGTGGCGATCAGCGGCGAACCCAGGACGGCTGCCAGCCGCAGGTTAAAGGCCAGCCCCGCCGACAGGCCGATGCCCGCACCGATGGTTGCCAGCAGGGCCACCAGACTCATGCCAGCCCCCACAGCCGCAGCGCCAGCGCCGCCAGCACCAGCAGCACGGCCAGCGTGCGCGTGCGGTTCATCCGTCTGCGTGGCAGCCCCAGCGCGCCAAAATGATCCAGCGCCAGCGCGGTCAGCACCTGTGCGGCAATCACGAACGTGGTGGCCAGGGCCGCGCCCAGCAGCCGGGTCAGGACCACGCTGCCCACCACGTAGGCGCTGCCCACCACGCCGCCCAGCCACACCCAGCGCGGAGCAGTCGCTGCCGCCGTCCAGTTGGGCCGTACCCGCAGCAGCGCCAGCACGATGCCCAGCGCCACTGCGCCCACCAGATACGACAGGCCCGCTGTCAACGTCACCGAGTGCAGTTCGCCTGCCAGCGCACTGTTCACGGCGAACTGCATGGGCAACAGGGTTCCGGCAGCCACCGCCAGGAGAAGGAAGGGGGCGCGTCTGGATTCGGCAATCATACTCGGATGTTACACCGGTAAACTGTTTTCTGGCGAAAGAATGAGCTTGAGTGCGGCTCAATGCGATTCTGGATGCAGAGATGCCAGTTTCACGCTGTCCCAGCGTCGCCCATTCCATGCTCGTGCCTCTGGGATGCGGGCGCATTCGCGGTAGCCAGCCCTCTCTGCGGCGCGGACCATTCGTTCGTTGCCTCCCCAGGTGGTCAGGGTGATGACGTGTGCGTCCGTTTCGGCAAAGGTGGTTGCTGTCCAGAGCGTCAGAGCGCGGGTGCCCAGGCCGCCGCCCCAGTAGGCCGGATCGTAAATGACGATGCCCAGTTCCCACCAGCCGCCGCCCTCTGGAGCCTCCTCCGAACGGGTGACGAGGCCGATGCACACGTCATCCAGCGCGATGATTTTCCGATTGGATGATGGTGGCTTGTGAGCAGCCCGCTCCATGAATTCCGCCAGGGTGAGAGATTGCGTTTTGTGCTGAGTGTGAAAATACGGGCCGTCCCAGAGCTTCCATTCCGGGTCTACCTCGGCGTGTGACCAGCGCCACTCCACGGCCAGATCGTCAGGGCGGCGCTCACGCAGGGTCAGGTCTGGCATGTGGCACGAGTCTTCCACATCTTTCCCCAACCCCTTACGCCTTTTGCCGGATGCAACCCCTCACTGTCTTGGTGCGTAATAGAGAGCATGACCGATGGCAAACCCGGCCCGCTGATCCCGCCCGAAACTTCCCTGAGCGCGCCGGAGGCCGTCAAGAACGTGGCCCCGGTGGACGCGCCCGAAATGGTGCCGCTGTCCAATGAGGACCGCACCCGCCTGGACGGTATGGCCCGCGCCTTCGCTCTGGACGTGTTGAATTCTGGGGCGCACAGCCCGGAATTCAAGCGCAAGCTGGACGCCGTGCATGATCTGGGCCTGCCCGAGCAACGCGCGGCGGCGCAGACCAGCAACCGCATGCTGGACCGCCCCCTGCGTGCCACCCGCAGCGGCGCACTGGCCGAGGGCAGCGACATTCTCAATGGCCTGACCGAACTGCGGCGCACCGTGGAGGATCTGGATCCCAGCCGCGCCCCCACGCCTCGCCGCCTGTTTGGCATCCTGCCAGGGGCCAAGAAGGTGCAGAACGCGATGGACAAGTATCAGAGTGCCCAGTCGCACCTGAACGGCATTCTGGAATCACTCTACCGGGGTCAGGATGAGCTGAGGCGCGACAATGCCACCATCGAGACCGAGAAACTGCACCTGTGGGAGACCATGCAAAAGCTCCGGCAGTACGCCCACGTCGGCAAGGCGGTGGACACGGCCCTGACCGAGCGGTTGTCCGAACTGGCGACGACGGACCCCGAGAAGGCCCGCATGGTCAGCGAGGAATTGCTGTTCGCGGTGCGCCAGCGCGTCACCGATCTGCTCACCCAACTCGCCGTCAGCATTCAGGGCTACCTCGCCCTCGATCTGGTGCGGCGCAACAATCTGGAACTGATCAAGGGCGTGGACCGGGCCACCACCACCACCGTCAGCGCCCTCAAAACTGCATTGATGGTCTCGCAGGCGCTGGGGACGCAGGGCGCAGTACTGGGGCAGATCACGGCCATCAACGACACGACGGGCAAGATGATCGGCAGCACCGCCAGCCTCCTGAAGCAGCAGTCCACCGAGATTCAGCGGCAGGCGGGCAGCGCCACGGTGGACCCGCAGATCATTCAGGGGGCCTTCCGCGACGTGTATGGCGCACTGGACGCCATCAGCACCTACCGTCAGCAGGCGCTGGAGCGCTTCAGCGAGACCATGCAGGTGCTGGACAAGGAGGTGGCCCAGGCCCAGACCTACCTGGACCGCGAACGCCAGGGGGCGGCCCGCGAGGTGGCCCAGGACCTGAACGTGTCCAGAGACGGTGAGCTGAAGCTCTGAACGCCCGTCAGACAGTGCTGGGAACGTTGGCCGCGAAGCTCGATGCCCAGCCTGCCTGTCCCGTCCTGCGTGTCGCCGTGGACGGGGTAGACGGCGCAGGGAAGACGACGTTTGCCGACGAGCTAGCCGCCAGTCTCGGAAGTGTGGGCCGCGAGGTCATCCGCGCCAGCGTGGACGGCTTCCACCAGCCGCGTGCCGTGCGCTACCGCCTGGGTCGGGACTCGCCCGAAGGCTTTTACCGCGACTCCTACGACTACGCCGGACTGAGGCGGGCGCTGCTGGATCCGTTGGGGCCGGACGGCTCGTTGCGTTACCGCACAGCGATGTTTGATGTGGAGACAGATCAACCCGTCTCTCAAACAGAATTGACCGCCCCTCCCGGCAGCATCCTGATCGTGGACGGTCTGTTCCTGCACCGCCCGGAGTTGCGCGGCGTGTGGGACGACTCCGTTTTTCTGCGGGTGGATTTTGCTGTATCCGTTCCACGTGGCGCGGCGCGCGGCCCCGGCTTCGGCTCGCCTGATCCGGCAGCGGAAAGCAATCGGCGGTATATCGGCGGAAATGAATTGTATTTCCGCGAAGCTAACCCGGAAAAGTGGGCAGGCGTGGTGCTGGACAACAACGATCTGAACGCCCCATTCATCGTTTCCGATGCAGCCAGAAGCTGAGGCGCGGTCCGTCCTCGGCCCCACGGCGCGGTTTCTGGCGGCTGGGGCGACTTGCGAGGTCTACACAGATGGGGAGCGGGTGCTGCGGCTGGCGCACGGTCCAGAGGCGCGGCTCTCTTCGCAGGCGAGTGTCATGCGGGCGCTGTCTGCTGCTGGCGTGCCTGTGCCCGAAGTGCTGGAAGTCGGCTGGCTGCCCTCTGGGCGGGCCTTCAGTCTGGAAAGCTTTGTGGCTGGAGATGATGCGGGACCGTCACGCGAAGGCTGGGCTGATCTGGGACGGGCGCTGGGCGTACTGCATGTCCTGCCTCACGCTGGATTCGGAGTGCTGGTAGACCGGGGTGGAGATTTTCAGGGCGTCGCTTCCACTCCGGCAGACGGCCTCCGCACCCGCCTGAAAGCGTGGCCGCTCAATGGGGGCAGGCTGTCCGCCCAGCCGCTGATCCACCACGCGCCGGACCTCGCCCCCCCACTGGCCGCGCTGGAGCCGGAGCTGGGGCAGGTGACCGAAACCCCTTCTGCGCTGTGTCACACCGATCTGCACGCCGGGCAGTTTCGCTGGCAGGCTGGACGACTGTGGGCGCTGCTGGACTTCGGGGACGCGGCCATCGGTCCGCCCGCCTGGGACGTCGCCAGCGTGGCTTATTTCCACGGCTGGAACGCGGCGGAACTTGTGGCTGAGGCGGCCTCGCTGCGCTGTGACCGGAATGCGGCGCTGCTCGGTGTGTTGCTGGCCTTTCACCGCGCGGGCCGCGCCGCCGAACAGGGCCGCCCGCAACGCCTGGCTGAGGCCGCCGCCTTCGCGCGGAGCTGTCTGGATCGTCTGGGTTGAGTGTTTAGGCCGGGTGGAGGTCCCTTGACGGTGGTGCTGAAAGCGGATAGGCTGGCCCTCAAGCTTACCTACCGGTAAGTAATTAACCTGCCACCCTTCAAGGAGTTCAAAATCATGGACGAGATCATCATTCAGCCTGCCCTTCACAACGCCGTCGGCGGCATCGTCGTGCTGGCGGCCATCGCCACCGTTCTTCTCAACTGGCGCGGCCTGCTGACACTCAAGACGGCGGGGGCCAGCGCCTCAGCCTCCTCGTCGCTGGGCGGGTGGCAGAACGCAGCCCTAATCGCCTTTCAGATTGCGTTGATGGTTCAGGCGCTGATTGGCATCAAGTTGCTGGATCAGGGGCTGGGCACCGTGCAGAAGTACGTGCATTATCTGGGCGGTCTGGGTGCGCTGGGTCTGATGATGCTGTACTACTGGCTGCCCAAGCGCGACGCGCGCGACAGCTCAGTCAAGGCGCTGGGCCTGACGGTGGCCTCGCTGGCCTTCGTGCTGATGACTTTTATCATCGGCGGCCTGTACGCACGCGGCGGCCTGAGCTAACTGCCCCACAGCTAAAAGGCGAGGGCTGGATGGCGCACCGCTCCCGTATCCTGCACTCCATGACCGCTGCTCCCGCCTCTGTCCCCGATCCCCTGAACACTGCGACACTGACCATTACCTGCCCGGACCGTGGGGGCATCGTGGCGTCGGTGTCGCAGTTTCTGCACAACCACGGCGCAAACATCATCCACAGCGATCAGCACAGCACCGATCCGGCGGGCGGCACCTTTTTTATGCGGATGGAGTTCTATCTGGACGGGCTTGACCTGTCCCGCGACGGCTTCGAGCGGGCTTTTGCAGGCGTGGTGGCCCAGCCCTTTCAGATGGAGTGGAAGCTGGCCTACCGCGCCGAGCCGAAGCGCATGGCGATTCTGGTCAGCCGCTATGACCACTGCTTTCTGGACCTGCTGTGGCGCAAACGCCGGGGCGAGTTGAATGTGACCATCCCCCTGATCATCAGCAACCACGAGGACCTGCGCCGCGACGCCGAGATGTTCGACATTCCCTTTCACGTTGTTCCGGTGGGCAAGGAAAATAAGGCCGAGGCCGAGGCCGAACAGGTCCGCCTTCTGCGCGAGGTCGACGCCGAGTTCGTCGTGCTGGCCCGCTACATGCAGATTCTGTCGGGGGATTTCCTGCGCGGCTTCGGGCGGCCCGTGATCAACATCCACCACAGTTTCCTGCCCGCCTTCATCGGCGCGAACCCGTACCGCGCGGCGTTTAACCGGGGCGTCAAGCTGATCGGCGCAACCAGCCACTACGTCACCGAGGAACTGGACGCCGGGCCGATCATCGCGCAGGACGTGATTCCCGTCACGCACCGCGAAACCCCCGATACCCTGATGCGCCTGGGGCGCGATGTGGAGCGGCAGGTGCTGGCCCGCGCCGTCAAGGCCCATGTGGAAGACCGCGTACTGGTCCACGGCAACAAGACGGTGGTGTTCTGAAACCTGTGTGGGACAGGGAAGACACGCTCCTTCTCAAGCGTCTGTCCCGCACACTCAACCCTTTGCCTTTGACCCGGCCCACCGCCGCCCCGTAGGCTGAGCGCATGGCAACCCTGTACGTCATTCTGCTCACGCTGCACAACATCAACCGCTGGCTGGTCCTGCTGGCCGGGGTGTGGGCGCTGTTCCGTGGTTTCTCGGGCCTCCGTTCCGGGCGGGCCTTCGTCGCGGCAGACCGCCGCCCGGTGGTGGCGTTCGTGGGCACCGTCAGTCTGCAACTGGTGCTGGGGCTGCTGCTGTACGGGTTTCTGGGCGCGCAGAACATTCAGGTGTTCGTGGGGGCGCGGGCCAGCTTCCAGTGGGAACACCTGGGCCTGGGCGTGCTGGCCGCCGTCTTTGCCACCCTGGCTTCGGCCCTGAGCAAACGCGCGGCCACCCACCCGGCCAAATTCCGCGCTATGACTCTGTGGACCGTGCTGAGTCTGGTGGCGGCGCTGGCAGGGATTCCGTGGTGGAGGCCGCTGCTGCGCTTCTTCAGCCTGTAATCTTGTGGAAGTGGCGGGCCGCACTGGAAAGTTCGGGCGGCCTGCTCGCTGTCTCGCGTTCTGTTGCGGCTGAACACCTTATGGTGTTGCGGCTGATCCCGGCTCCCTGCCGCCCATGTGTGTTCAATAAGGTTCCCGGCCCTGCGCGGGTTGCACCGGGCCGCTCCAGGGATCGTGGGCCGAGGTCACGGGCTGCCCAGGCAATCCGGCGTCCAGTACGGTGGCGACATTGGCGGCGAAACCGCGTGACCAGCTCATCAGCACGGTCAGCAGCAGGGAGATGAACGCGCCCAGCAGCATGGCCGCCGCGCTAAGGAGCAGGACACCACGCACGGTGGCGGGCGTGATGCCCAGCGCCACTAGATCCGGGTCGCTGAGTGATGCCCCGCCCACGAAGACGGAGGCGGCCAGCAGCGGCAGGCTGCCCAGCAGCAAGCCCGCCAGACCCAGCAGCAAGCCCGCCAGACCCAGAATCAGCAGCACCAGCGTGAACAGCAGCCAGGGATCCACCCCACGCGCGGCGGGGCGTACTGGCACAGGTGCGTTAGCACGGGCTGCCACGGCGTCCAGCCAGCGCCGAATGGCCGCCAGGATCAGCCAGGTGATGATGACGGTGGGCAGGCTCTGGACCACCATGCCCAGCACGATGGCCCCGATCTCTGCCGGGCCGAAACCGACGCCCTGGAAGGTCTGCGGATCGAGTTGCCGGATCAGGCCGAAGGTCAGTGGCAGCGCCAGCAGCGGGATCAGAAGCTGCAAGAGCGGTGCGATCTGTCCCAGCATGATCCAGGGCCGCACGGTGCGGACGCTGCGCTCCAGTGCCCTGGCGTGGTCTGGGCCGGGGTTCAGCGTCTGGTCACGCACCGCGCCCACCGTCTGCCGGGCCACCAAGATGGCCCACACGTAAAGGGCCGTCGCCAGCAGGCCCAGGCCCAGCAGGGAAGGCAGCGCCCAGGCCGGGACCAGCTCGGCGGCATTCAGCGTGGGCAGATCGCCGTCGCTGAGTTCATTCAGCGAGGCCAGCCAGCGTGGCAATTCCCCGAAACTCCACCACAGTGCCCAGGCCCCCAGCAGACCGCCCAGCGCAGAGAGGGCCGCCAGAACCCCCAGCGCGCCCATGATGCGCCCGCCTCTGACCCTGACCCCGGCGCGGGCCGCAGCGAGTTCGGCGGCGGTGATGGGCAGCTCTGGAAAGCTGGGAGAGGGCTGGGTCATGCCCTTATGGTGTCATGCCCGCTCAGACCTGCGAGGGGATGTGACCCAGACTCCAACCAAGTCATTTGCAAGAACGGTCTGATTGGGGCGGATGCGAGCGGCAAAGAGACCAATTCCGGCTCAGTCTGCCGTGATCTCCACGCCCTTCCAGAAGGCCACGCGGCCTTTGATCTCGCTGGCGGCGTCCTTGGGTTGGGGGTAATACCACGCGGCGTCGGGGTTGCGCTTACCGTCTACTTCCAGCGTGTGGTAACTGGCCGTCCCCTTCCACGGGCAGGCCGAGTGGGTGTCGCTGGGGCGCAGGTAATCCGCCTTCACGCTGTCTGCGGGAAAGTAGTGGTTGCCCTCCACGACGACTGTGTGGTCCGACTGCGCGATAACGGTTCCGTTCCAGGTGGCTTTCATGCGTCAAGGGTACGGCGGCGGGTGGGGGTGACACTGTCGCCCGGCCTTCATCTGCGCTCAGGTTTGCGCCCTGTCAGGTCCGCACCTGTCAGCACTCCGATTGGAGTTGGGTGGGGATGTAAGGCGGCAAATCTGGCCACCCACCCCGCCCTGTTTTCCGCGCCTGACAATTCCATGACATAACAGAGGACAATACGGAGGATTTGTCATGGTTCTATCTAAATTCATGCCCAGCAACCCCAAGTTCAGCGCCCGTTTCGCCGAGGCCGCCCGCAATGCCCACGCCACCGCCCAGGCGCTCGTGGACCTGCTGGAAAACTACAGCGACGTGGAGGCCAAGGTGCAGCGCGTCCGTGATCTGGAACACGTCGGTGACCGCCTATCGCGCGAGGTGACCAACCTGCTGGCCGAGTCCTTTATCGTCCCGTTTGACCGCGAGGACATCATTGCCCTCAACGCCGATCTGGACGATCTGGTAGACGACATGGAAGACGCGGCGGTCAAGCTCAGCCTGTACCGGATCGAGAAACCGCTGCCGCAGATGGCCGCGCTGGCCCGCGTGGTGGAGGCCCAGTGTGCGCTGCTGGTCCAGGGGATGCCGCTGATCGAGGACACGGGGAAAGTGGGGGAACTGGCCAAAATTGCCGAGCAGATCTACGCCCTGGAAGATCAGGGCGACGACATCAGCGACGAGGTGCAGCGCATCCTGTACGACGGCGTGACCGATGTGCCGGGCATGATCGTGGCGATGCGGAGCGGTGAGATCGTGGATCTGATCGAGAACGCCAGCGATCAGGCGCAGCGCGTCGCCAAGACCGTGGAGAGCATTCTCCTGAAGAACGCCTGAGCCGCCCCTGATGGAACCTGCACTTATCGGCCTGATCATCATCGTCGCGCTGGCGCTGATTTTTGACTTCATCAACGGCTTTCACGACACCGCCAACGCCATCGCCACCTCGGTGGCCACGCGTGTTCTGACCCCTGCCCAGGCCATTGCCATGTCGGCGGTGCTGAACGTCGTGGGGGCACTGACTGGCACGGCGGTGGCCAAAACCGTCAGCGAGGACATCGTCTCGCAGGAGTTCGCCACACTGGAACTGGTGGGCGCGGCCCTTCTGAGCGCCATCGGCTGGAACCTGTTTACGTGGTGGAAGGGCCTGCCCAGCAGTTCCAGCCACGCGCTGATCTTCAGTCTGGTGGGCGCGGGTGTGGCCGCCGGGGGCTGGGGCATCATCATCCCGAAAGGCGTGCAGAAGACGCTGACCGGTCTGCTGACCAGCCCGGTGCTGGGCTTCATGATCCCCATTGTGCTGATGTTCCTGCTGTCCTGGCTGGTCCTGAAGTGGATGAAGCCGCGCACGGTCACGCGCACCTTCCGCTGGGCGCAGATCTTCAGCGCCGCCTTCATGGCCTTCTCGCACGGCGGCAACGACGCGCAGAAGACGATGGGCATCATCACCTTCGCCCTCAGCGCGTATTTCGGCACGCAGATCAGCACCGTGCCGCTGTGGGTCATTCTGTCGGCGGCCGGCGCCATGGGCCTGGGCACGGCAGTGGGTGGCTGGCGCATCATCAAGACGATGGGCTTCAAGGTGGTGGACCTCAAGCCCGTGGACGGCTTCGTGGCCGAGACGAGTGCGGCGCTGATCATCGAAACGGCCAGCCAACTGGGCATTCCGGTCAGCACCACGCACACCATCAGCACCGCGATCATGGGCGTGGGGACCACCAAGGGCTTCCGCAAGGTCAAGTGGCAGGTGGCCGGAAAGATCGTCAGCGCGTGGGTGTTCACCATCCCCACCTGCATCGCGCTGAGCTGGGTCATCCACAAGATCATTCTGGCCATCGGGGTCTAGGGGCAGAATACAGAGCGTGCCGCTCCTTCTGATTATTACTGGTCTACCCGCCGCCGGAAAAACAACTCTGGCGGCGTTTTTAGGGCGTGAACTCGCTCTGCCCGTCATAAGCAAGGATGATTACAAACAGGTGATGCTGGAGGTGGATTCAAGTTGCTAGCGCACAGCGTGACCCGGAGGGGCTACGCTTTCTCTGTCAAAGGAGAAAAGCATGTGCTACCACCGGTTCACGCTGCCCCTACGCTATCAGCTCCAGGCACTTCACCAGGCCCAGCAACCCATCCCCGCCATCGCCGCTCAACTCGGCTTCCACCGCACCACCATCAGGCGCGAACTGGCCCGCGTCTCGCCCTACGACGCTGAACTGGCCCACCACCAGGCCCATGACGAACAGGAGCGTCGCCATCACCTCAGGATTCAGGAGAG